>NZ_JAWJTI010000001.1:0-409476 GCF_032911525.1 Stenotrophomonas veracruzanensis | reverse complement strand
GGCCCGAGGCATGCCTCGGGCGGGTTGGGCAGGACGCCCAACCCCGGTCTTGCCGGGTGCGCAGGACAGCGCACACGAGCAAGCGGCTGCCAAGCCTACAAGGACGTACTTGCGGCGTCCCCCAGACAATCCACCCGCCCGGCCAAGCCAAGCATCGCTGAACCATCACCGCAGAGGGGGCTCAGCCCGGTGGCCGGGAAACCTCAGTACCCCGCCGCCTGCCCGTCCTTGCGGCTCTCCGAAGCGCCGTAGTAAACCCCGGTCTCGGGATCGCGCATGATCGCCTGGTACCCACCATACGGACCGTCGGCGAACACGATGCGATGCCCCTTGCGCATCAGCGCACGCACCGTCTCGTACGGGAAGCCGGTTTCCAGATTCACTTCACCACCATCGGTCATCGCCGTGGCCTGACCCGTCGGTTCAGTCGAGCCTTCGTGCTGGATGCGCGGTGCATCACCGGCTTCCTGCAGGTTCATGCCGAAGTCCACCAGGTTCATCACGATCTGCGCGTGGCCCTGCGGCTGCATCGCGCCGCCCATCACGCCGAAGCTGGCATACGGCTTGCCGCCCTTGGTGATGAAGGCCGGAATGATGGTCTGGAAGGGGCGCTTGCCCGGCGCGTAGCCGTTGGGATGGTTCTTCTGCAGCACGAACATCTCGCCGCGGTCCTGCAGGATGAAACCCAGACCGGGTGGTGCCATGCCGCTGCCCATGCCACGGTAGTTGGACTGGATCAGCGAGACCATCATGCCGTCGGCGTCGGCCACGGTCATGTAGATCGTGTCGCCCTCCTCCAGCTGCTTCGGCGTGCCCGGCTGCACTTCCTTCAACGCCTTTTCCATCGAGATCAGCGCGCGGCGCTGCGCGGCGTATTCCTTGGAGATCAGCTTCTGCACCGGTGCCGGCTGGAACGCCATGTCGGCGTAGAAGCGTGCACGGTCGGCGAAGGCCAGCTTCTTCGCTTCAACGAACAGGTGCACATGCTCCGGTGAACCAAACGGGATCTTCGAGAAGTCGTAGCCTTCCAGCACGTTGAGGATCTGCAGCGCGGCAATGCCTTGGCTGTTCGGCGGCAGTTCCCACACGTCGTAGCCACGGTAGTTGCTGCTGACCGGTTCGACCCATTCGCCATGGTGATCGGCCATGTCCTGGTAGCTCAGGTAGCCACCGTTGGCCTTGAAGTAGTCGCCGATGGTGCGGGCGATGTCACCCTTGTAGAAGGCGTCGCGTCCGCCATCGGCGATCTTCTGCAGCGTGCTGGCCAGGTTCGGGTTCTTCCACATCTCGCCCTTGCGCGGGGCGTGGCCGTTGATCGTGAACTGCTCCTTGAAGCCCGGGTACTGCGACAGCTTGGGTACCGAGCGGTCCCAGTAGTAGGCGATCACTTCAGCCACCGGGTGGCCCTCGCGGGCGTAGCGGATGGCCGGCGCCAGGTTATCGGCCATCGGCTTGCGACCGAAGCGGTCGTGCAGTGCGAACCAGCCGTCGACCGCGCCAGGTACCGACACCGGCAGCGGGCCGGTGGCCGGGATGTCCTTCAGGCCACGGCGCTGGAACTCGGCCAGGGTGAGCGACTTCGGCGAGCGCCCCGAGCCGTTGTAGCCATAGAGCTTCTGCGTCTTCGGGTCCCAGACGATGGCGAACAGGTCGCCGCCGATGCCGTTGCCGGTGGGCTCCATCAGGCCCAGCGCTGCGTTGGCCGCGATGGCGGCATCCACCGCCGAGCCACCGCCCTTCATCACGTCCAGCGCGATCTGGGTGGCCAGCGGCTGCGAGGTGGCGGCCATCGCATGGGGGGCGATCACCTCCGAACGGGTGGCGAAGGTGTGGCCGGTAATGCGGTCGGCGGCAAAGGACAACGCGGGCACGGCAGCCAGCACGGCGGCGGCGAGCAGGGAACGGGCAAGGCGTCGGGACACGGTCGGGTTCCGATGGAAGGGTGGTTCCCCGATCTTCGCCGCTACGGCCTTCACGCGGCATCGGGCAGAGGTCATGGACGTCGATCCTGGGGGCGAAAATCCGCCGGATTCCGCGCAAAAACGGCTCTGAAAGGAGTGAATTCGGGTTCACTGAAACACTTTCAGCGGCAACCATCCTTGTGCCGCAAGCGATTGCGCTGGACGCACTGGAAACCGATAAAAAATCCGTCGCGAGGGTTGACATCGCCGAAACGGCTATGTTTCTCTCGATCACATGTTGCATCACAACACGCCACCGCGAACCCACATCGAAGCCGCCCACACCGGCGCCGCCTCGCTGCGTTCGATTCTTGTGCTCGTACTTATTACCCAACCAACAGGTGCGGGACGAGCCAGCGTGTAAGCAACAAACACACCGGAACTCATCAAAACCCGCACCCGCCCAGGTGCGGGTTTTTTCATTTCAGGACCTGGTTTCAGACGCAACCACCATGAACACCGCCAACTTCAAAACCTGGACCAGCACCACCACGACACCTCGTAGTGGCTGTGCCTGTGCGACGCATGGCGCCTCCCCCACCGCTTTCCCCTGACCGGCCGGCACGTCACCTCGACGACCGGCCGTTCTTTTTTCTTCCCACCGCAAGGAACCTCCCCCATGAGCACCAACGACCTGCCCCAGACCAAGATCGCCGTCATCGGCTACGGCAGCCAGGGCCGCGCCCACGCACTGAACCTGCGCGAATCCGGCTTCGACGTGGTGGTAGGCCTGCGTCCGGGTGGCCCGACCGAAGTCAAGGCACAGGCCGATGGCTTCACCGTGAAAGCACCGGCCGATGCGGTGAAGGATGCGGACCTGGTTGCCGTGCTGACGCCGGACATGGTGCAGAAGAAGCTCTACGACGACGTGCTGGCTGCGAACATGAAACAGGGTGCGGTGCTGTTGTTCGCGCACGGCCTGAACGTGCACTTCGACATGATCAGGCCGCGCGAGGACCTCGATGTCGTGCTGGTCGCGCCCAAGGGCCCGGGCGCGCTGGTGCGTCGCGAGTATGAAATCGGCCGTGGCGTGCCGTGCATCTGGGCGGTCTACCAGGACAAGAGCGGCAAGGCGGCCGAGTACGCCCTGGCCTATGCCGCCGGCCTCGGCGGCGCCCGCGCCAACCTGATCCAGACCACCTTCAAGGAAGAGACCGAGACCGATCTGTTCGGCGAGCAGGCGGTGCTGTGCGGCGGTGCTTCGGCGCTGGTGCAGGCCGGATTCGAGACCCTGGTCGAAGCCGGCTACCAGCCGGAGATCGCCTATTACGAAGTACTGCACGAACTGAAGCTGATCGTGGACCTGTTCTATGAAGGCGGTATCTCGCGCATGTTGGAGTTCATCTCCGAGACCGCGCAGTACGGCGACTACGTCAGCGGCCCGCGCGTGATCGACGCCGGCACCAAGGAACGCATGAAGGAGGTGCTGAAGGACATCCAGGACGGCACCTTCACCAAGAACTGGGTGGCCGAGTACGAAGCGGGCCTGCCGAACTACAACAGGTTCAAGCAGGCCGACCTGGAGCACCCGATCGAAAAGGTGGGCAAGGAACTGCGCGCCAAGATGGTCTGGTTGCAAGGACAGGCCGCGTAACCACGCGGCCTCCCCCACCCGCTTTGCAAGGTTCCCCCATGAACTCTTCGACACATCGCAGCGCGCCGCCCAACGGCGCGCGCTGGCTGACCCAGGCGCTGGAAGCCGAAGGCGTCCGTACGCTGTTCGGCTATCCCGGTGGCACCATCATGCCGTTCTACGACGCGCTGGTGGATTCGTCGCTGAAGCACATCCTGGTACGCCATGAGCAGGGCGCGGCGCTGGCCGCCAATGGTTTCGCCCGCGCCAGCAACCAGGTGGGCGTCTGCGTGGCCACGTCCGGCCCGGGCGCCTCGAACCTGGTCACCGGCATTGCCGATGCGATGCTGGATTCGGTACCGATGGTCTGCATCACCGGCCAGGTCGGCACGCCGCTGCTGGGCACCGACGCCTTCCAGGAGCTGGATGTATTCGGCCTGACGATGCCGATCGTCAAGCACAGCTGGCTGGTGCGCAGCGTCGATGACCTGCCGCGCGTGGTGGCCGATGCGTTCCGCATCGCCCGCGAGGGCCGTCCCGGCCCGGTGCTGATCGACCTGCCCAAGGACGTGCAGCTGGCCGATGCCAGCCATCTGCCGGTGCATGTGCCCAGCAGTGTCGAACCGCCGCCGGCGCCGGCCGAGGCCACCATCGCCGAGGCCATCGCCGCACTGGCGGCGGCCGAGAAGCCGGTGGTCTACGCCGGTGGTGGCATCGCGCTGGGTGATGCCGTGCAGGACCTGCGCGACTTCGTCGAGGCCAGCGCCATCCCCACGGTGATGACACTGCGCGGGCTGGGTGCACTGCCGGCCAGTCATCCGCAGTCGCTGGGCATGCTGGGCATGCACGGCACCCGCGCAGCCAACATGGCGGTGCAGGAAAGCGACCTGCTGCTGGTGCTGGGTGCGCGTTTCGATGACCGCGCCACCGGCAAGCTGGCCGAGTTCGCGCCATTCGCCCGCGTCGTCCACATCGATGCGGACGCCTACGAGATCTCCAAGCTGCGCAGTGCCGACGTCGCCGTGCCCGGCAATGTCGGTCACGCCATCCGCGCCCTGCGTGCGGCCTTCCCCTCCCCCAAGGCCCACCAGGATGCATGGCGCAAACGCTGTGCGCAGCACCGCGATCGCTTCGCCGCCCGCTACGACGCACCGGGCCAGCACATCTACGCCCCGGCGCTGCTGAAGCGACTGAGCGAGCTGGCCCCGGCCGATGCGGTGATCGCCTGCGATGTCGGCCAGCACCAGATGTGGGTGGCCCAGCACTGCCGCTTCAACCACCCGCGCAACCACCTGACCAGTGGCGCGCTGGGCACCATGGGCTTCGGTCTGCCTGCGGCGATGGGTGCGCAGTTCGCCTGCCCGGAGCGCACCGTGGTGCTGGTGTCCGGCGACGGCAGCTTCATGATGAACGTGCAGGAGCTGGCGACCATTGCCCGCTGCCGCCTGCCGGTGAAGATCGTGCTGCTGGACAACAGTTCGCTGGGCATGGTGCGGCAGTGGCAGGAACTGTTCTTCGCCGAGCGCTACAGCGAGATCGACCTGTCCGACAACCCGGACTTCGTGGCACTGGCGCAGGTGTTCGGCATCGCGGCCACCCGCATCGACAACCGCGACGACGTGGAAGGCGGCCTGGCCGCGCTGCTGGCCGAACCGGGCCCGGCACTGCTGCACGTGGCCATCGATGCACGCGCCAACGTGTGGCCGCTGGTGCCGCCGAACACCGCCAACAGCACGATGCTGGAAAGCAACCCCGCCCATGCCCGCCAGGAGACCCCCAATGCAATACCGGCTTGACCTGGTGCTGCACCCGGCCGAAGGCGCGCTGCTGCGCGTGATCGGCATGGCCGAACGCCGTGGCTTTGCGCCGCGTGCGATCAGCGGCGCACCGGTGGCCGCCGACGATGGCCGCTGGCACCTGCAGCTGGTGGTGGACGGCCAGCGCCCGGCGGAAACGCTGTGCCGGCAGATCGAGAAGATCTACGACTGCGTGTCCGTGCAGGTCACCGCCGTGGAAGGAGTAGCCCCATGAACACCCGTACCGTAGCGACCACGGTGCCGGTACGGAGGCGTCTTCTTCGTCGCCCGTGCCCGCATGCGGCGGTCTTCCGCACCGCGCTGGTGGCCCATGCCGGCCGCTGATGCCAGCCAGGAAAGCGATGTCGGCGACGTAAGCGTCGCCGACGTTCTGGCAGCACAGGCCCGCCTGCGCCGCTTCCTGCCGCCCACCCCACTGCACCATGCCGAACGCTTCGGTACCTGGCTGAAGCTGGAAAACCTGCAGCGCACCGGTTCCTACAAGGTACGCGGCGCATTGAATGCGCTGCTGGCCGGTCGCGAGCGCGGTGACACCCGGCCGGTGATCTGCGCCTCGGCCGGCAACCATGCGCAGGGCGTTGCGTGGGCGGCCTATCGCCTGGATGTGCCGGCCATCACCGTGATGCCGCACGGCGCACCGGCCACCAAGATCGCCGGCGTCGCTCACTGGGGCGCCACCGTGCGCCAGCATGGCAACAGTTACGATGAGGCCTACGCGTTCGCGGTCGAACTGGCGCAGCGCCACGGCTACCGTTTCCTGTCCGCGTTCGACGATGCCGATGTGATTGCCGGCCAGGGCACGGTCGGCATCGAGCTGGCCGCGCACGCGCCGGACGTGGTGATCGTGCCGATCGGTGGCGGTGGCCTGGCCTCCGGCGTTGCACTGGCACTGAAATCACAGGGCGTGCGCGTGGTCGGCGCGCAGGTGGAAGGCGTTGATTCGATGGCACGTGCGATCCGCGGTGACGTACGCGAGATCGCTCCCGTTGCCTCGCTGGCCGACGGCGTGCGGGTGAAGATTCCCGGCTTCCTGACCCGCCGCCTGTGCACCTCGCTGCTGGACGACGTGGTGATCGTGCGCGAAGCCGAGCTGCGCGAAACCCTGGTGCGGCTGGCACTGGAAGAACACATCATCGCCGAGGGCGCCGGTGCGTTGGCGCTGGCGGCAGGCCGCCGCGTTGCCGGCCGCCGCAAGTGCGCGGTGGTGTCCGGCGGGAATATCGATGCCGGTGTCCTGGCCGGCCTGCTCACCGACATCCGTCCGCGCCCGCCGCGCAAACCGCGGCGACGGCGCAGCGAAACACCGCGCTCGCCCGCCAAGGCCAGCGCCACCGCTTCCCCCACCTCTTCCCCTTCCCCCCTGCAAGCCGTCGCACCCGCTGTCGAGGAGATTTCCCTGTGACCACCATCGAACGAATTACCACACCGCGCATCCGCATCTTCGACACCACCCTGCGTGACGGCGAGCAGTCCCCCGGCTGCAGCATGAGCCCGCCGCAGAAGCTGGTGATGGCGCGTGCGCTGGACGAACTGGGCGTGGACATCATCGAGACCGGCTTTCCGGCCAGCTCGCAGTCCGACCGCGAGGCGATGGCACTGATCGGCCGCGAACTGCGCCGCCCGAGCCTGAGCCTGGCGGTGCTGTCGCGCTGCCTGCAGGCCGATATCGAAACCTCGGCACGTGCATTGGAAGCGGCCGCCAACCCGCGCCTGCACGTGTTCCTGTCCACCAGCCCGCTGCACCGTGAGCACAAGCTGCGGATGACCCGCGAGCAGGTGCTGGAATCGGTACGCAAGCATGTATCGCTGGCACGCTCGTACATCGACGATGTCGAATTCTCGGCCGAGGATGCCACCCGCACCGAGCTGGACTACCTGATCGAAGTCTCGCGCGTGGCCATTGCCGCCGGCGCCACCACCATCAACCTGCCCGACACCGTCGGCTTCACCACGCCGGAAGAAATCCGCGCGATGTTCCAGCAGGTCATCGCCGGCGTCGCCGACGTTCCGAACGCCGCCAATGTGATCTTCAGCGCGCACTGCCACAACGACCTGGGCCTGGCCGTGGCCAATTCGCTGGCCGCCATCGAAGGCGGCGCGCGCCAGGTCGAGTGCACCGTCAACGGCATCGGCGAGCGCGCCGGCAACTGTTCGCTGGAAGAGATCGCGATGGTGCTGAAGGTGCGCCAGGCCTTCTACGAGCAGGACAGTTCGATCAACACCCCGCGCATCGTGGGCACCTCGCAGCTGCTGCAGCGCCTGGTCGGCATGCCGGTACAGCGCAACAAGGCCATCGTCGGCGCCAATGCGTTCGCCCACGAATCGGGCATCCACCAGCACGGCATGCTGCGCCACCGCGGCACCTACGAAATCATGCGTCCGGAAGACGTGGGGTGGGAAGACTCGCAGATGGTGCTGGGCCGCCACAGTGGCCGCGCTGCCGTCGAAGCGCGCCTGCGTGCACTGGGCTTCTGGCTGGACGAAGACGAACTGAAGCTGGTGTTCGAGCAGTTCAAGGGCCTGTGCGAACAGCAGCGCGTGGTCACCGATGCCGACCTGCAGACGCTGATGCAGGGCGGCTCCAATGCGCAGGGTTATCGACTGGCCTCGATGACCATCAGCGATGTCGGCAGCCGCGCCAACGCGCTGGTGGAACTGTCCGACCCGGACGGCAACCGCGTGGCCGAGACCGCGCAGGGCGACGGCCCGGTCGATGCGCTTTTCGGCGCGCTGTCGGCCGCCACCGGCGTGCAGCTGATGCTGGACAGCTACCACGTGCACAGCGTCGGCATCGGTGCCGATGCGCGTGGCGAAGCCAACCTGAGCGTGCGCCATGAAGGCGTGGAGTACGACGGCACCGGCACCAGCAAGGACATCATCGAAGCCTCCGCACTGGCCTGGCTGGATGTTGCCAACCGCCTGCTGCGCCAGCGCCAGGCTACCGCCCACAGCAGCACCGACGTTCCCACCCCTGCCACCGCCTGAGGAACCTGCCATGAGCGCCTTCGACACCCCCAGCCCGGCCAGCGCCGCTGGCCAGCAGTGGAACGCCCAGGACTATGCGATCGACGCCGGCTTCGTGCCGCTGCTCGGCGGCGCGGTAGCGCGCCTGCTCGACCCGCGCTTCGGTGAACGCATCCTCGACCTGGGCTGTGGCGATGGCGTACTCAGCACCGAGCTGGCGCTCAGCGGCGCACGCATCCACGGCGTGGATGCGTCGCCGGAACTGGTGATCGCCGCGCGTGCGCGCGGCGTCGATGCGCAGGTGATGGATGGCCACGCGCTGACCTTCAACGCTGAGTTCGATGCGGTGTTCAGCAATGCGGCACTGCATTGGATGGTCACCCCGGACCGCGTGCTGGAAGGCGTGCGCCGTGCGCTGCGCCCCGGTGGCCGCTTCGTCGCCGAGTTCGGCGGCCACGGCAACGTGGCCACGATCATCGCGGCGGTACAGGCTGCACGCGTGGCCCACGGCCACGGCGCCACCGCCTTCCAGTGGTACTTCCCGACGGCCGATGCCTATGCTGACCGCCTGCGCCAGCATGGCTTCCACGTGCAGCTGATCGAGTGCACGCCGCGCCCAACCGCGCTGCCGACCGGCGTGGCCGGCTGGCTGCGGGTATTCGCCGCACCGCTGCTGGACGACCTGCCGGCCGAGGCACGCGCCACCGTGCGCGAAGCCGCCAGCGCGCTGCTGGCCGAGCTGCCGCGCAATGCCGCCGGCCAGCCACTGGCCGACTACGTGCGACTGCGCGTGCTCGCCCGCCGTCGCTGACTTGACCGTTCCGCTTTCTTTACTGATGTTCGCTATTTCGTACTTCTGCCAGGCATACGCATGACTTCCGCACCCCGCACCCTGTACGACAAACTGTGGGACGCCCACGTGGTGGTTCCCGAATCCGACAGCGCCCCCGCCGTGCTGTACATCGACCTGCACCTGATCCACGAGGTGACCTCGCCGCAGGCGTTCACCGAACTGCGCGAGCGCGGCCTGAAGCCGCGCCGCCCGGATCGGACCAAGGCAACGATGGACCATTCCACGCCGACCCTGCCGGCCGGTGCCGACGGCACGCTGCCTTACGCCAGCGCCGCCTCCGAAGCGCAGGTCGCCACGCTGGCGCGCAACTGCGCCGAGCACGGCATCGAACTGTTCGACATGGCCTCGGACAACCGCGGCATCGTCCACGTGATCGCACCGGAACAGGGCTTTACCCAACCCGGCATGACCATCGTCTGTGGCGACAGCCACACCTCCACCCATGGTGCGTTCGGCTCGTTGGCGTTCGGCATCGGCACCAGTGAAGTCGGCCACGTGCTGGCCACGCAGTGCCTGCTGCAGCGCAAGGCGAAGACGTTCGCGATCACCGTTGACGGCGCGCTGGCACCGGGCGTCGGCGCCAAGGATGTGGTCCTGCACATCATCGGCGTGATCGGCGTCAACGGTGGCACCGGCCACGTGATCGAGTTCCGTGGCAGCACCATCGAAGCGATGGACATGGAACAGCGCATGACCCTGTGCAACATGTCGATCGAGGCCGGCGCACGCGCCGGAATGGTGGCGCCGGACCAGGTCACCTTCGACTTCGTCGCCGCGACCCCGCGTGGTCCCAAGGGCGCCGACTTCGACGCCGCCGTGGCCCGCTGGCAGCAGCTGCGCAGCGATGACGGCGCGCGCTTTGACAGCGAAGTGCACATCGACGCCGCTGATATCCGCCCGACCCTGACCTGGGGTACCCATCCGGGCACCGCCATCGCAGTGGATGCGCCGATTCCGGCGGCCAACGATGCCGCCGCACAGAAGGGCCTGGACTACATGCACTTCCAGGCCGGCAGGGCGCTGGCGGGCACGCCGGTGGACGTGGTGTTCGTCGGTTCGTGCACCAATGGCCGCCTGAGCGACATGCGCGAAGTGGCGCAGGTGCTGCGCGGCCGTCGCGTCGCCGAGCGGGTACGCATGCTGGTGGTACCGGGCTCGGAGATCGTCAAGCGCGAGGCCGAGGCCGAAGGCATCCACGAGATCGTGCGCGCGGCCGGTGCCGAATGGCGCGAGCCGGGCTGCTCGATGTGTATCGCCATGAACGGCGATCTGGTCGCGCCCGGCCAGCTGGCCGTGAGTACCAGCAACCGCAATTTCGAGGGGCGCCAGGGCCCCGGTTCACGCACGCTGCTGGCCTCGCCGATGAGCGCGGCGTGGGCCGCGGTGAACGGGCACGTTGCCGATACCCGCGAACTGTTCGCACAGGAGGTGGCGTGATGGCCGGCTTCCGTACCCTGACCTCGGCCAGCGTGGTGCTGCGCCAGACCAACATCGACACCGACCAGATCATCCCGGCGCGGTTCCTGTCCACCACCGAGCGCGCCGGCCTGGGCCGCAACGCCTTCAATGACTGGCGCTGGCAGGCCGATGGTTCGCCGGTCGCCGACTTCGCCTTCAACCAGCCGCACAACGCCGGCCGCAGCATCCTGCTGGCGGGCCGCAACTTCGGCTGCGGTTCCTCGCGCGAGCATGCGCCGTGGGCACTGACCGACCTGGGACTGCGCGCCATCGTCAGCAGCGAGATCGCCGATATCTTCCGCGGCAACTCGCTGAAGAACGGCCTGCTGCCGATCGTGCTGGACGAAGCCGACGTGCAGGCGCTGATGCAGCGCCCTGACGACGAGCTGACCATCGACGTGGCCACGCGCGAACTGCGCACCCCCGACGGCCGCGTCTATTCCTTCCCGCTGGATGGCTTCTCGCAGACCTGCCTGCTGGAAGGTGTCGACCAGTTGGGGTATCTGTTGGGCCGTGTCCCTGAAATCGAACGTTACGAGAGTGAGCATGCACGCTGAAATCGTTGTCCTGCCCGGTGATGGCATCGGCCCGGAAGTCGCCGCCGCCGCAGTCGCCGTCCTGAAGGTCGTCGCCGAACGCTTCAACCACACCTTTACCTTCAGCGAGCACGACATCGGTGGCATCGCCATCGACCGCCATGGCGAGCCGCTGCCCGCCTCCACCCTGGCTGCCTGCCAGGCTGCCAACGCCGTACTGCTGGGCGCGGTCGGCGGCCCGAAGTGGTCCGACCCGAACGCCAAGGTGCGCCCGGAACAGGGCCTGCTGGCGATCCGCAAGGCGCTGGGCCTGTATGCGAACCTGCGTCCGGTGCGTACCCATGAGGCCGCGCTGCACGCGTCGCCGATCAAGGCCGAGCTGCTGCAGGGCGTGGACTTCGTGGTCGTACGCGAACTGACCGGTGGCATCTACTTCGGCGACAAGACCCGCGACGCCGACAGCGCCAGTGACCTGTGCCGCTACACCGTGGCCGAGATCGAACGCGTGCTGCGCAGCGCCTTCCGCCTGGCGCAACAGCGCCGCGGCAAGGTCACTTCGGTGGACAAGGCCAACGTGCTGGAAACCTCGCGCCTGTGGCGTGACGTAGCTGCACGCATCGGTCGCGAAGAGTTCCCGGACGTGGCGCTGGAGCACCAGCTGGTCGACTCGATGGCCATGCATCTGCTGGCCAAGCCGCGCGAGTACGACGTGATCGTGACCGAGAACATGTTCGGCGACATCCTCACCGATGAGGCCTCGATGCTGGCCGGCTCACTTGGCCTGCTGCCCTCGGCCTCGCTGGGCGAACCCGGTGCGGTCGGCATCTACGAACCGATCCACGGTTCGGCGCCGGACATCGCCGGCAAGGGCATCGCCAACCCCTACGCGACGATCTTCAGCGCGGCGATGCTGCTGCGCCATTCGCTGGGGTTGGAAGCGGAAGCCGCGGCGGTGGAAGCGGCGGTCCACGCAGTGCTGGATGAAGGCATATTCACTGCCGATCTGGCCGCCAAGGGCTCGGCAGTGAGCACCGCGGTGGCCACCGACGCGGTGCTGACCAAGCTCGGCTGAGGCATGCGGGTGCCGGGCGGCGTCCGGCACCCGCTTTCTGCAGCTCCCGCCCTTTCGGGCTCGGCGCGGGAGCTGCGGGTTTCATGGATCACCCGCGGCGGTATGCATTTGCGAACTGCTGCATCCGCTGAGCACGCTGCCGTCGTCGGTCCGCGCCACCACGCGCTCACGGATGCGGACACTGCCCGACGGCAGAGGGCTGCGCGAGGCTTCGCGCTGCCAGACCTGCGCACCCGCTTGGGCGTCAACGGCCTCCAGGCCGGCGCCGCGCAGTACCGTGGCCACGGCTGTCCGCCCCAGATCCGCGGCGATCAGGCCCTCCGGGGCGGCCAGCAGGCGGTCGGCGGCGATGCCCTGCACCCGCAGCGGCGCCTCCAGCTCGATCTGGAAAACCGGCAGCACCGTGCCATTGATTGCATGCCTGGGCGCGGACACTGCACGCACGTCGGCCGGCCATTCGCTCTGCGGTTGCTCGATCACCTGCTGCAACAGGCGCCCGACACGGCCCAGGGCAGCCTCGTCGGCGTGGCATTGAAGGGCCGCGATGAGATCACGGGCATCGGCACGTGGCGCTCGCTGCGGTGGCGGTGTTGTCTGCGTTACAGCGGACGGTGCGGCGCACCGCAACCGATAGCCCTCGCCATCGCTGCTCACGCTGATGGACGGGGCCGACACGCTTCCACCGACCGGGCGTGCCGACCAGACCTGGAACGGCGCACGCAGTGTGCTGGACTGCAGGTGCAGGCCATGGTCGGCAACAATCAGCTCTCGCTCTGCGGCAACGAGAGGAATCGAGAATCCCTGGGCATCGGCGAACACGCGCTGGGTGGGTACGCCCTGCACGATCAGTGGTACCGGCATGTCGATGACCGTTGTTCCGGCATCGCCACTGTCGCCCGGCTGCTCGAAATGCCAGTCGCGCAGATGCAGCGGGCGGTCGCCGGGATCGCCGTAGCGGGCCGCGCGCAGTGTGCTGACCACGCGCTGGCCGGTGTCTGCACTCGCCCGGCATTCCAGCACGGCCTGTAGATCGCGCTGGAAGCGGGCGCCGTCGGAATCACCGACCGCCGCGCTCGCAGTGGCCGTGCTGGCCAGCGCCAGCAGCAGGAACGATGTGCGAGGGGACACGGGAAACATGGCAGACACTCCGGCACGGGAACAGCCGGTCATTGTGCCTGCATGGCGCAGCGCATATCTGCCCGCCGCTGCGCCGGCATGCGGGCTGATGACGCCGTGACATGCCCGGCCCGCGCATCAACCATCGGTGAGGCCTCGACGCTACTTGGTGGTATAGCCCCCGTTGACCAGAATCGTCTGCCCGGTCATCCACCAGCCATCGGTGACCAGGAAGCGGATCCACGGCACGATGTCGGCGATGTCGGTCAGGCCGGTGCGGGTGAAAGGCGACAGTGCCGCAGCCGTCTTGTGATACGCCTGCGCGTCGGCACTCTCGGCCGGATAGAAGAACGGCGTGTCCATTGGACCGGGGCCGATCGCGGTCACAGAGATGCCGCGCTCACCGAACTCCTTCGACGCCGCACGGGTGAAATGCTCGACCGGGGCCTTGGTGCCGGCGTAGCTGGAGTAGAACGGCGTGAACGCACCCAGCAGCGAGGTGACCAGGGTGCAGATCCGGCCGCCGTCGTTGACGTGACGTCCCGCCTCCTTGAGGAAGAAGAACGCGGCCTTGGCGTTGACTGCGCTCATCTCGTCGTACTCCGCTTCGCTGATGTCCAGCAGCGGCTTCTTCAATACCTTGCCGACCGTATTGATGGCGATGTCGGGACGCCCGACTGCGGCCACGGCATTGGCGAACAAGCGCTCCATCGCTGCGGCCGAGGTCAGGTCGCCCTGCAAGGCCACCGCCTTGCTGCCGGCGGCCTGCACGTCGGCGACGGTCGCCTCTGCATCAGCTTGGGTGGCGGCGCTGTTGTAGTGGATGACGATGGCTTTGGCGCCTTGGCTGGCGAAGTCGCGGGCGATCAGTCCGCCCAGGTTCTTGGCGCCACCGGCGATCAGCACGGTCTTGCCCTTGAGGGAATGGTCGGTCATGGCCTCGATCTCGGTCTCGGAAGGGGGCTGCCCGGGGTGGCAACCCTGCCCTGACGACGATATCGTGCAGAAAATGCGGATAAAGCCCGCCACATTGACTTAACTTTCCAGAGCCAGCGAACAATGGACCGGATCGATCGCTTCCGCATCTTCACCCGGGTCGTGGAGTGCGCCAGCTTCACCCGCGCCGCCGACCAGCTCGGCCTGCCCCGCTCCACCGTCTCGGCAGCCATTGCGGAGCTGGAGCAGCGGCTCGGCACCCGCCTGCTGCAGCGCTCGACCCGACGAGTGTCCACTACCCACGACGGCGACGTGTTCCATGCCCGCTGCCTGCGCCTGATCGCCGAGGTTGAGGACGCCGAAACGCTGTTCCGCCAGGACGACGCGCAGCCGATGGGCCTGCTGAAGATCGACGTGCCCAGCCGCATCGGCCGTCGCATCATCGCTCCGGCGCTGCCCGGGTTCTTCGCGCAGTATCCCCAGGTGGAAGTGGACCTGGGCATGACCGACCGCGCAGTGAACCTGATCGAAGACGGCTGCGATGCCGTGCTGCGGGTCGGCCAGCTGGGTGACTCCAGCCTGGTGGCGCGCACACTGGGCAAGCTCGACTTCGTCAACGTTGCCGCGCCGGCCTACCTGCGCGGGCACGGCGTGCCACAGCATCCCGCCGACCTGCAGCAGCACCGCGCAGTGAACTATGCGTCGCCGACCACGGCGCGGGTGGAACCGTGGGAGTGGCAGGACGGCGGCCAGCTGCGCACGCTGCCGATGCCCGGCTGGGTGCGGGTGAACAGCGCCGAGGCGTCGATCGCGTGCTGCGTGGCGGGGTTGGGGCTGCTGCAGATTCCGCGCTACGACGTGCAGGCCGAACTGCAATCAGGCGCATTGGTGGAGGTGATGCCGCAGTACGTGGCGCAGCCGTTGCCGGTGACCCTGCTGCAGCCGCATCGGCAACACCGCGCGCAACGTGTGCAGGTATTTCTGGAGTGGCTGCTGCCAGTGCTGCGAACGGGCCTGCAATTGCAGTAGATCCACGCCATGCGTGGATGGATGCATCCGTGCCAACCAAGGTTGGCACCCACCACATCGGCAGATCCGCGCCATGCGTGGATGCTTCTGTAGAGTCGAGCCATGCTCGACTCACTCCATCATCGTGCGAAGAGCAGCCGAGCATGGCTCGGCTCTACAGAAAGCAGGTCCCGCGAGCAGATCACTCCGCGCCATGCGTGGATGCAAAGCGCAGTGCCAACCAAGGTTGGCACCTGCCAGAGGCGGTGGCCGTAGAACCCGGGGCGTTATGCCCCGGATTCGTCCGGCTTGACCCGGAACCACGCCGCGTACAGCGCCGGCAGGAACACCAGGGTCAGCACCGTGCCCACGATCAGGCCGCCCATGATCGAGATCGCCATCGAGCCATAGAACGCGCTGCGCGACAGCGGAATCATCGCCAGCACCGCCGCCAGCGCGGTCAGCACGATCGGGCGGAATCGGCGCACCGTGGCATCGATGATCGAATGCCAGCGGTCATGCCCGGCATCGATGTCCTGCTGGATCTGGTCGATCAGGATCACCGAGTTGCGCATGATCATGCCAGCCAGCGCGATCGTACCCAGCAGTGCCACGAAGCCGAACGGCGCGCGGAACAGCAGCAGGAACAACGTCGCACCGATGATGCCCAGCGGCGCGGTCACCAGCACCATCGCCGCACGCGAGAAGCTGCGCAGCTGCAGCATCAGCAGCGTGGCCACCACCACCAGGAACAGCGGCATGCCGGCCTTGATCGAGTTCTGGCCACGGGCCGAATCCTCCACGGTACCGCCGGTTTCCAGCAGATAACCGTTCGGCAGCTCGGCACGGATGCCATCCAGCGTCGGCAGGATCTGATGCACCACGTCCAGCGGCTGCATGCCATCACTGATGTCGGCACGCACGGTCACCGTCGGCAACCGGTTGCGGTGCCAGATGATGCCGTCCTCGAAGCCATACTCCATCGTCGCCACCTGCGACAGCGTGATGCTGCCGCCGTTGGCGGTCGGCATCGACAGGCTGGACAGCAGCTCCAGCTGGTTGCGCTCATCGGCCGGTCCGCGCAGCAGCATCTCGATCTGGCGGTTGCCTTCGCGGTACACGCTCACCGACTGCCCGGCCAGCGAACTGGACAGGAACTGGCTGACCTGGGCACTGCTCACGCCCAGCGCGCGGGCGCGCTCCTGGTCGATCACCAGCCGCACTACCTTGCTCGGCTCGCTCCAGTCCAGGTTGACGTTCATCACGTGCGGGTTCTCGCGCACCTTTGCTTCGACCTGGCGCGCGATCGCCTGCACCTTCTCGATGTGCTCGCCGGAAATACGCATCTGCACCGGATAGCCGACCGGCGGACCGTTCTCCAGGCGGGTCACGCGCATCTGCACGTCCGGGAACTTCGGGATCACCTCGTGCAGCAGCCAGTCACGGGTGCTTTCGCGCGATTTGATGTCCTTGGCCAGCACCACGAACTGGGCGAAGTTGGTGGCCGGCAGCTGCTGGTCCAGCGGCAGGTAGAAGCGTGGAGAGCCGGTGCCCACGTAGGACACGTAGTTGGCGATGCCTTCGCGGCTGGACAACAGCTTTTCCAGCTTTTCGACCTGGGCCTGGGTCGAGCGCAGCGACGCGCCCTCGGCCAGCTCGATGTCCACCATCAGTTCCGGCCGGGTCGAATCCGGGAAGAACTGCTGCGGCACGAAGCGGAACATCACCAGCGAGAACACGAACAGGGCGATGGTCGCGGCGATCACCCACCAGCGGTGGCGCAGGCAGCCATCGAGGAAGCGACGGAAGCTGCGGTAGAACGGGCGCTGGTACGGGTCATGGTCGTGCCCGTGCTGCGGCGGCGCGATCAGGCTGGCCAGCGCCGGATAGCGGTCGGCCCACTGCTGGCGCTTGGCGTGCCAGCGCGCGGACAGGCTGCCCGGCTTCGGCGGCTGCGGATTGAACAGGTCCGGCAGCATCTTGTCGCCCAGGTACGGGATGAACAGCACCGCCGCGATCCATGACACCACCAGCGCGATGGTCACCACCTGGAACAGCGAGCGGGTGTACTCACCGGTGCTCGATGCCGCGGTAGCGATCGGCAGGAAGCCGGCCGCGGTGATCAGCGTACCGGTCAGCATCGGGAACGCGGTCGACTCCCAGGCGAAACTGGCCGCGCGCAGGCGGTCGTAACCCTGCTCCATCTTGGTGGCCATCATCTCCACCGCGATGATCGCATCGTCCACCAACAGGCCCAGCGCCAACACCAGTGCACCCAGCGAGATCTTGTGCAGGCCGATGTCGAAGTAGTGCATGACGAAGAAGGTCATCGCCAGCACCAGCGGGATGGTCACGCCCACCACCAGGCCGGTGCGCAGGCCGAGCGAGAAGAAGCTGACCAGCAGCACGATCACCACCGCTTCGGTCAGCACCTGCACGAACTCGCCGACCGACTCCTCCACCGACTGCGGCTGGTCGGACACTTTGCGCAGCTGCATGCCGGCCGGCAGGGTCTTCTGCAGGCGTTCGAACTCGGCATCGAGGTTGGCGCCGAGCTTGAGGATGTCACCGCCATCCTTCATCGCCACCGCCAGGCCGATTGCCTCTTCGCCCATGAAGCGCATCTTCGGCGACGCCGGATCGGCGAAGCCGCGCTTGACCTCGGCAATGTCGCCCAGGTGCACGGTGCGGTCGCCGGCGCGGATCGGGAACTGGCGGATCGCTTCGATATCGTTGAACTGGCCGGTCACGCGCAGCTGCACGCGGTCGGTGGCGGTTTCAAAGAAGCTGGTGCCGGTGATCGCATTCTGGTCGGCCAGCGCCTGCTGTACCTGCTGCATCGACACACCCAGCGTGGCAAGGCGGGTGTTGGACAGCTCGATCCACACCTTCTCGTCCTGCAGGCCGACCAGGTCGATCTTGCCGACGTCGGGCACGCGCTGCAGTTCCAGCTGGATCCGGTCGGCGTAGTCACGCATCACCGCGTAGTCGAAGCCCTTGCCGGTCAACGCATAGATGTTGCCGTAGGTATCGCCGAACTCGTCATTGAAGAACGGGCCGACGATTTCTCGCGGCAGCGTCGGCCGGATGTCACCCACACGCTTGCGTACCTGATACCAGAGGTCGGGGATCTGCTTGGAACGCAGGCTGTCGCGCGCCATGAAGATGATCTGCGACTCGCCCGGCCGCGAGTACGAGCGGATGAACTCGTACTCGCCGGTGTTCATCAACGCCTTCTCGAGCGGCTCGGTCACCTGCCGCGAGACCTGCTCGGCGGTTGCGCCCGGCCACAGCGTGCGCACCACCATCGCCTTGAAGGTGAACGGCGGGTCCTCGGATTGGCCCAGATGCTTGTACGACCAGGCGCCGATCAGCGCGAAGGCGAGCATCGCGAACAGCACCAGCGGGCGGTTGGACAGCGCCCACTCGGAAAGATTGAAGCGGCGCACCGGCTTACTCCTTGGCCTTGGCGGCAGCCGCCGGCGTGGCCGGCTTCAGCACCGGGCGGTTCTGACGATCCACCGCGATCACCGGCTGGCCGGCGCGCAGCAGGTGTCCGCCGGCAGCAACCACCCAGTCACCCGCGTTCACGCCTGACAGTACCGGTACCGTCTCGCTGCCAAACGCCCCAGTGGTGACCACTGCAGCCTTCAGCGTACTGTTGGCCGGATCGACCACCCACACGCTGGCGGCACCGTTGGCACCGCGCTGCAGCGCGCCGAGCGGCAGCTGCAGGGTGCCGTGGCGGCCGGCGCTGCTGTAGACGCGTGCGCTCTGGCCCAGTTCGACATCGGCTAGCGCATCGGCGGCCAGGCTGACGCGGGTGGCATAGGTGCGTGCCTGCGGATCGGCGGCGGCTGCGATCTCGCGGATCGTGCCCGGCAGGCGCTGGCCCGGGCGGTTCCACAACTCCACCTCGACCGGCTGGCCGACCGCATAGTCGCGGATGGTGGCCTCGGGCAGGTCGATCAGCACTTCGCGGCCACCGTCGGCGGCCAGGTTGAAGATGGTCTGGCCGGCCGACACCACCTGCCCGGCCTCGGCCTCGCGGCTGGCGATCACGCCGTCAGCCGGTGCGCGCAGCTGCGCGTAATCGGCCTGGTTGCGCAGCACATCGAGGTTGGCGCGCGCGGCGTTGGCCTGGCCCTGCGCCGCCTTGAAAGCGGCGGACTGCTGGTCCAGCTGCGAACGGCTGACCAGTTGCTGGTCGGCCAGCACCTGGTAGCGCTTGAGATCGTCGCGGGCGCGCACCAGATCGGCTTCAGCTGCGGCCAGTTGCGCCTGCGAAGCGCGCGCCTGCAATGCGAAGTCGGCTGCATCGAGCTCAGCCAGCACGTCGCCCTTCTTCACCCGCTGCCCGGCATCGACATGGCGCTTGACCAGGTTGCCACCGACACGGAACGACAGCGGGCTTTCCTGCCGGGCACGTACCGTGCCCGGGAACGCAGCCGGGGCCTGCCCGGCCTGTTCGCCTGGGTGAACCACCAGTACCGGCACGGCCGCCTGTGGCGCCTGTTCCTGTCCCGAACAGGCTGCCAGCGCAGCCACCCACACCATACCGCCCATCCAGCGCACGATCTTCATCGGTCAACGTCCTGAAAACGCAGGGTTGCAACTAAGGGGAGAGCCGCGACTGCCGGCCCAATTTAATAAACCGGCCGGTATAGTATAAATATCGAACCGCTTGGTCTAGTATTGTCGCGATGAGTTCTCCCACTTCCCGCAAGCCGTCGGCCAAGCCCGCTGCCAAGGCCGCCGGACCCGGGCGTCCCAAGGACCTCGGCAAGCGCGCGGCGATCCTTGAAGCAGCCAAGGCACTGTTCATCGAACAGGGCTATACCGGCGTGAGCATGGACACCATCGCTGCTCAGGCGGGCGTCTCGAAGCTGACTGTGTACAGCCACTTCGGCGACAAGGAGACCCTGTTCTCCGAGGCCGTGCAGTCAAAGTGCATTGAAATGCTGCCCGATGCCCTGTTCGTGGCCGACGCGGACGGCCCGCTGCGCGACCAGCTGATCGGTATCGGACTGGCCTTCTTCGAACTGATCACCTCCGACGCGGCGATCTCGATCCAGCGCATGATGATGGCGCCGGAGACCGACGAACGCCTGCGCGAGCTGTTCTGGAAGGCAGGCCCGGAGCGCACCTGCGAGGCCCTGGCTGACTTCCTGCGGGCACGCGCCGAGCGCGGCGAACTGGACATCACCGACTATTCGCTGGCTGGCGAGCAGTTCCTGACCCTGGTCAAGGGCGAAGTGCACATGCATATGATGTGCGGCATGCCACTGTCACCGGTGGAGTGCGACCCTCTTGCCCATGTGACCGCCAGCATCGACTTTTTCCTGCGCGCTTATGCGCCGCGAGGGGCCGGGACGGCAGAATAACCAAAACTGAACGAACCGGAGGTCGCGATGACTTCCGGCACTGCGACCCCGGCCACCCGGCAGCTGATGCTCTGGGCGCGCCGCCGGCCTCCGGCACCGGTAAAATGGCCGGCCCACTGCGCTGGATTTGAACCTCATGACGATTGATTACGCCCACGCCCGCGAACTGATGGTGGAACAGCAGATCCGTCCCTGGGACGTGCTGGACATCAAGGTGCTCGACGTCCTGGCCCGCCTGCCGCGCGAGGCCTTTGTCGCCGATGCACACCGGGCACTGGCCTACGCCGATGTCGAACTGCCGATCGGCCATGGCCAGAAGATGATGAAGCCGGTCATCGAGGGCCGTACCCTGCAGGCACTGGATCTGCAGCCTGGTGACGAAGTGCTGGAAGTCGGCACCGGCAGCGGCTTCCTGGCAGCCTGCATCGGCGCGCTGGCGCGCGACGTACTGAGCCTGGAGATCGACCCGGAGCTGGCCGCCGCCGCGCGTGCCCGCCTGGACGCTTCCGGCCTGGGCACCAACGTCCGCGTGGAAGTGGCTGACGCCCTGTCCTGGCAGACCGAACGCCGCTTTGACGTGATCTGTGTCACTGGTGCGGTCGACGTGGTGCCGTCACAGTTTGCCTCGTGGCTGCGTCCGGGTGGACGCCTGTTCGTGATCCACGGCCGCTCGCCGGCGATGGAGGCCCTGCTGATCAAGGCCGACGGCAGCACCGAGTCCCTGTTCGAGACCGATATTGATTACCTGCGCGGTGCCGCCCCGGCACCCCAGTTCCACCTCTGAGTCCAAGGAAGCCGCAATGATCCGCCGATCCCTCGCTGTTGCGCTGGCCACTGCCCTGCTGCCGTTGTCCGCCCATGCCGCCGACCTGCTGCAGGTCTACGAAATGGCCCGCAACGGCGATCCGCAGCTGTCCGCCGCCGAATCGACCCGGCTGGTCGACAAGGAAGGTGCCGTGCAGGCGCGCGCCGCCCTGCTGCCGCAGATCAACGGCCAGGCCACGCTGAACCGCACGCGCAGCGAGCCGAACGCCGAGGCCAACTCCGGCTCGTTCACCAACAAGCGCCGCACGTACACGATCGACGGCAGCCAGACGCTGTTCAACTGGACCCAGATCAACAACCTGCGTTCGCAGCGCGAGCTGAGCAAGGCGGCGGATTTCACCCTCGATTCGGCCAACGACAGCCTGATCGTTCGCACGTCGGCGGCCTACTTCAACGTGCTGGTGGCGATCGAATCGCTGAACGCCGCACAGACCAACGAAGCGGCCGCGAAAAAGCAGTTCGATTTCGCCGACAAGCGCCTGGAAGTGGGCCTGGCGCCGATCACCGACGTGCACGAAGCGCGCGCCCAGTACGACCAGGCGCGCGCCAACACCATCGTTGCGCAGAACACCCTGGCCGATAACTACCAGGCACTGACCGAGCTGACCGGCCAGCCGGTGGTCAACCTGCGCGGCCTGCCGGCCGACTTCCGCCCGGAAGTGCCGGCCAACCGCGGCAACATCGATGAGCTGGTGCACCAGGCCACCACCCAGAATCCGGCACTGAAGGCGCAGGAGCTGAAGGTCAGCGCCGCCGAGGCAGGGGTGCAGGCTGCCCGTGGCGGTCATTACCCGACCCTGTCGCTGGGCGGCAGCTGGGGCAAGAGTGCGACCTGGGGTGACAGCACCGGCGCGGGTTCGCTGTCGCCGGATGCGCGCACCAACAGCATCGGCCTGACCCTGAGCGTGCCGATCTTCGCCGGCGGTGCCACCCAGTCCGGCGTGCGTCAGGCGTTGGCCCAGCGTGACATCGCCCAGGACGGCTACGAGCAGCAGAAGCGTGCCCTGGACCGCAACACCCGCAATGCCTACCAGACCCTGGTGCAGGGCATCAGCGAAGTGGAAGCGCGCCGCCTGGCGGTAGTCTCGGCACAGAGCGCCTACGATGCTTCGCAGGTCGGGCTGGAAGTCGGTACCCGTACCGTGCTGGACGTGATCCAGAACCAGCGCATCCTGTTCTCGGCGCAGCTGGACTACGCCCAGGCCCGTTACACCTTCCTGCAGAACCGCCTGCTGCTGAGCCAGTCGCTGGGTGCGCTGGATGTGGCCGAGCTGCAGGACGTGAACCGCCTGCTGACCCAGGACGCGGGCAACCCGGCAACGACCACGCACTGAGTGGTCGCCGCGCCGGCAACGAAGAAGCCACCCGCGAGGGTGGCTTTTTTGTGGCCGTTGCACGGCGATCAGCCCGGCCAGACACGCATGCGCTCCACTGCGGCCAACACGCACAGTGCCGCAGCCACGGGCGCAAGCACCAACAAGACGCGTGAGGGTGGCGCCTGCACGCGAAGCACGGTCAGGCACAAGGCCGCCATCACCAGCAGGGTTGCCGGACCAGGCAGCACCGGCAGCGTACCAACGGGCAGCAGCAGCGCCAGCACCGCCGCCGACACCACCACCACGCACCACGCCAGTCGCGCCCGCAATCCTGCCACCGCATGGTTGGCCGCAGGCCACAGCTGCGCCGCCAGGCGCGCGGCAACCCTCATCACTACCAGCAGCAGCGCCGCCAGCCCTGCTGCACCGGCCAGTGGCAGCAACGGCATCATCCAGTGCAGCTGCGGGTGCTGCTGCAGCGCCACCGACAACGGTCGCGTACTGGCCAATGCAGGGAACTCCACCAGTCCTGCCTGCAACGCGGCCAGCACGATAAGCAGCAGCATCGCCAGCAGCAGCATCCCTGCCAGCAGCGGCATGGTCCGTGCCCTCTCCTGCCGGCCCATGCCGGGAAATCCCAGCGCAAGGCCAACGCTGGCGAACACACCGAGCAGCGGTACGCTCGCCGCCAGCACTCCACCCAGTCCGAAACGATAAGGCGCCGTTGCTTCCGGCAACCATGGAATCCAATATGCGTAGTGCACGTAACGCGCCGCCAGGGCCAGCAGGAGCAGGCCGATGCCGATCTTCATCGTGAGCAACGCACAGGCAGCCAATACCACACGACGTGGCGGCAGCAACCCGACCACGCCAAGCAGAAGCAGGCCGAAGACCGCCGCCAGCTGATCCGGCATGGCGTTGCCGGCATCGATGCCGCAGCGGAGCAGGAACACGCGCAGATGACTGGCCAGGGATTGCGCCGCGCCGGCACTGGTCGCCACCAGCTCCAGCAGCAACATGCCACCCAGCAGGCCGGCAGATGCCCTGCCCGATCCGGCGCGCAGCAGACCCAGCAGGCCATCAACGGGCAGTAGCGGGTTCAGGACGTGCAGACAGCACAGCAGGGGCAAGGTGCCCAGCGCGGCCAACAACAGGCTCAGCACGATGGCCGGTCCCGCCTGCGCGGCGGTGTGCTGGCCGACCAGAGCGATCACGCTGCCCCCCAGCAGCAGCGTCAGTGCCACCGTGGCGACGTGATCCCTGCCGAGGCGGGCATCCCGGTCGAGGCTGTTGTCGCTGTCCATCGCAAGTCCCCTTGATATCCGCCCAGGTGCGGTCGGCAGCAGGCTGGCAGCCTGCGCCAAGGGGCGGTATCAGAATCTGTACCGGGGGCTCCGCGATGTGATCACAGACACGATCAAAGGCCTATAACCGGTCCTGCTGCGACAGGATTCCGGTCGCTAAGCAGAATTGATGTAGTCGATCACGTCAGCCGACCGGCCTGCTGCCGGTAGGCGTCTCAGCTCCGCGGTGGCGGCAGATACGGCGCGACCAGCGCCAGCGTGCGCTGCAGGGCGCCCCGGCCATTGCTGACCAGCGTGCAGCCAGCGCGCGCCATGTCCTGGCGCGCCTGTACATCGTCGAGCAGGTGCTGCAACAGGTCGCCGACCGCCTGCACGTCCTCGCCGATCAGCAGTGCGCCGGCCTCACGCATGCGGCGCGAGATCTCAGCGAAGTTGTGCAGGTGCGGGCCGGTCACGGCAGCGGTGCCCATCGCCGCCGGCTCCAGCAGATTGTGGCCACCGATCGGCTGCAGGCTGCCGCCGACAAACGCCACCTGCGCGCAGGCATAGAAGGGCATCAGCTCGCCCAGAGTGTCGATGACGAACACGTCGGTGTCGGCCTCGGGCCACTGCTTCGCGCGCCGGGTGGCCACGTTCCAGCCCTGTTCGCGCGTCAGCGTCTCCACCTTCGGGAAGCGCTCGGGATGACGCGGCGCCCACAGCAGCAGCAGGTCGGGATGCTGCTGGCGCAGGCGACGGTGCAGGTCGACCACCGCCTGTTCTTCGCCATCGTGGGTACTGGCGGCGATCCACACCGGACGCCCGGCCGGCACGCGGGCGTGGAACTGCTCGACGAAGCTCTTCACGTCCGGCGTGGCGATGTCGAACTTCAGGTTGCCCAGCGCCTGGACCTGCTCCGGGGCAGCGCCCAGCTGGACGAAGCGGTCCGCGTCGTCCTGCGACTGCGCGGCCACGCAGGTGACCGTTCGCAGGGCGCGCCGGATCAGCGCCGCCAGCAGCCGGTAGCCGCGCAACGAGCGTGCAGACAGGCGCGCATTGAGGATGTAGACCGGAATGCCCCGGTCACGGCAGCCGAACAGCATGTTCGGCCATAGCTCGGTTTCCAGGATCAGCGCCAGGCTGGGCTGGAAGTGACCGAGGAAGCGGTTGACGCTGCCGGGCACGTCGTACGGCAGGTAGACGTGGTCCAGCGCATCGCCCCACAGCGCTCGCACGCGCTCCGAACCGGTCGGGGTGATGGTGGTGATGACCCAGCGGATGTCCGGGCGCTGCTCGCGCAGGGCGTTCACCAGCGGCGCGGCGGCATTGACCTCGCCCACCGACACCGCGTGCAGCCAGACCCGTGGCTGGCCGGTCGGCTGTGGATAGGAGGCGTAGCGCTCGTCCCAGCGCCGGAAGTACTCACGGACCCGGAAACCGCGCCAGACCAGGTGATACACGGTGATCGGCAGCAGGATGTAGAGCACGACCGAATACAGGCCGCGCAGGATCCATTCGACAGGGTCTTTACGCATGCGGCAAGGATACGGGAGCCCCCCGGGAAAGACACGCGGCCGCCTTGGTAGAATGGGGCAATGTCCGATGCCACCACCGCCGTCCGCCCGTCGCTGCGCGATCCGCGCAACTGGCCGATGTTCGCCGCCATGTTCGGCGCCTTCGCCATCGCCCGCCTGCCGTGGATGCTGCAGCGTGCGCTGGGCCGGGGCGTCGGCTGGATCACCTGGCGCCTGCTCGGCAGCCGCCGTCGCGCCGCCGAGGTCAACCTGCAACTGTGCTTCCCCGAAAAGGATGAAGCCTGGCGGCAACGCCTGGTACGCGACAGCTTCGATGCGCTGGGCGTGGGCGTGTTCGAGTGCATCCGTGCCTGGTGGGGCAGTATCGACCGCATCCGCCCTCAGGTGCAGATCGAAGGCCTGGAGCACCTGCGGCAGATGCAGGCCGAAGGCCGTGGCGTGCTGCTGGTTTCCGGCCACTTCATGACCCTGGAGATGTGCGGGCGCCTGCTGTGCGACTACGTCGACCTGTCCGGCATGTACCGCAAGCACAAGAACCCGGTGTACGAATGGGCGGTGAAGTTCGGCCGCCTGCGCTATGCCAAGGCGATGTTCGCCAACGAGGACATCCGCGCCACCGTGCGGCACCTGAAGAAGGGTGGCTTCCTCTGGTATGCACCGGACCAGGACATGCGTGGCAAGGACACCGTGTTCGTGCCGTTCTTCGGCCACACCGCGTCCACCATCACCGCCACCCACCAGCTGGCGCGGATGACCGGTTGTGCGGTGATCCCGTATTTCCACCGTCGCGAAGGCGGCAGGTACTTCCTGAAGATCGGTGCGCCGCTGGAGAATTTCCCCAGCGAGGACGTGGAAGCCGATACCACGCGGGTCAACCAGGCCATCGAAGAGATGGTGCGCGAAGCGCCCGACCAGTACTTGTGGATCCACCGTCGTTTCAAGCGCCAGCCGGGTGGCCGGAGCGATTTCTACAAGTAACGGTGGGAGGGATGGCTTCATCCACGCATGGCGTGGATTCAATGACGTGGGGCATTCTGAAGTAGATCCACGCCATGCGTGGATGCTCTTCGATTCCGTGCCGTGATTCACAACGGCCAGCGGCACCAGGCGTACGGGTACTCCCCCACCACGCACGCCAAGCCCGCGCGGACCGGATTGGCCAGGATGTACATCGCCTTCTCGTGAAGTGATTCGTCGGTCCGCACTGCATGGTCGTGATAGCCGTGCTGCCACAGCACACCCTGCCGCTCCAACCGCCGGTTCAGCAACCTGCTGCTGCGTGACTTCAGAAAGGACATGCACTCGGCCAAGGTTCCACTGCGCAGTTCCATCAGCCAGTGCAGATGGTCAGGCATCACCACCCAGGCGAGACTGTGGCTGAAGCCCCTACGCTCGACGAAGCGCAGGGTGTCGATCAGGATCGCCATGTCCGCCGCATCGGCGAATAACGGTTCACGGCCAAGGGTTGCCGTGGTCAATGAGTACACGTTGCCGGATCGGGAAAATCGACCGCAGCGGAGTCTTGGGCTGGCCATGCCTCGAGCGTGCGGTACGCATGGAAACACCGGTAGTGGTGGGTTACCTGTGTTTGCGTCGGGAAAGCTCCATCCACCCATGGCGTGGATCTACCACAGCAATCTCCGTTCGGTACGTGCAGTAGAGCCACGCCATGCTGGATGGACGATCACACCGCCGTCGGCATGTCGTCCGATTCGCGTGCCAGCAGGCTGCCGGCGAACAGCGCTGCCAACAGCACGGTCAGCCCCCCCCAGAACGCCGAATAGAACGCCAGGTGGGTGTTGAGCGGGAACACCGTGACCGCCAGCGCCAGCATTGCCGGCCGCGCACGCTCACGGGCAACGGCTGGCGCGTAGCGCCATGCCCGCCAGGCCTGGGCCACCGCCGCCAGCCACAGCAGCAGGCCCAGCACACCGGTTTCTGCCAGGATTTCCAGCACGATCTGATGGGCGTGCAACGCAGGGGCATTGCCCCACACCGCCGGCCCCTCATCGGCCACGCAGGCCGGATAGGCATCGCGGAAACCGCGCGCGCCGACCCCGTTGACCGGGTGCGCCTCAATCATGCAGACGGCCGCTTCCCAGATCCGCGCGCGACCGGACAGCGCTTCGTCGACCCCCCGTTCGCCTCCATCCCAGGCCATCGCCGTACGTGCAAAGCGTTCGCGCAGCTGCGGCACGCTGGCGGTCAGCACCCCTGCCCCGAGAACAGCGACCATCGCCAGCACCGCCAGCCGTTTCCAGCCGAACTGGCGTACGCCGCTGTAGCCCAGCACCAGTGCGAAGGTGATCCATGAGGCACGCGAGCCGGCCAGCAGCAGCACGCTGCCCAGCGCTGCCGCAGCCAGCAGCCAGCCCGTATTGCCAAAGCGCCGCGCGGCGGGCAGCAGCAGGAACGGCGACAGGCTGGCCAGCACCTGGCCGAACTTCAGGTTGCACGGCCCCAGTGCGCCACTGAGGCGGTCGGCCACTGCAGCCTGGTCGGCCGGGCACAATGCATGGCCGCTCACCGCCAGCTTCAGCTGCTCCAGTGACCAGAACCACGGGCTGGTACCCGCTAGCGCCTGCACCAGCGCATCCAGCGTCCACGCAGCGGTGATCAAGGCGAGGCCACCGAAGGTCAGCCGCCTCCGCTCCGGCGTGGCCACCGCGATCGCCACCAGCCACATGAAGGGCAGGTAGCGCAGGCCGGCGGCCGCCTTCGTCCACGACGCTGCCGGATCGATCGCATCAAACGCCGAGAATGCCTGCGGCAGCCAATAGCCGAGGAACAGGATCGAGGTCAGCGCCCAGGCTGCCGTGCTCAACAGGTGCGGGCGGCGCTGCAGGCGGCGCATGACCATGCGCGCGGCGGCGTAGACCGCGCCAAGACCGAGCACGGTTTCAGCGATGCCCGGCAACGGCCACAGCGCCACGTACGCCAGCACCCACCAGGGTGCCCAGCGCCCGGCGCGGTCGTCGCGCACGGTGACGGCGGGGTCAGCCGGCGAGGTCGGCATAGAGGCGGAGGGTATCGCGCTGCATGGCCTGCAGGGTAAACGGGATGCGGGTCGGCAAGGACGGCGGCTGCGCCAGCAGGGCCAGCGCACGTTCACCCAGCGCGCGTGCATCGCCCAGCGGCACCGCGCCAGTGGGCTGCAGCTGCCGAAGCAGTTCGCCAACGCCACCATGATCCCAGCCCAGCACCGGACGGCCGACCGACAGCGCCTCGACCACGGTGCGGCCGAATGCTTCGGGCTTGTCCGACAGCTGCAGCACAAGATCGCTGGCTGCATAGGCCTGGGCGATACGCGCGGTCGGCGTGCTGATCTGCACGGCGTCGGTCACGCCGAGCACGGCCGCCTGCCGGCGCAGGTCGGCCACGTAGGCTTCGCGGCCGGGTTCATCGGTGCCCAGCATCCACAGCTGTGCCGGCACACCGGCCGCGCGTACATCCGCCAGCAACTGCAGCGCATGAACATGTCCCTTCAGCCGGGTGCCCCGCCCCGGCAGCAGCAGCAGCGGGCCCTCAACCTGCGCCAGCCACGGGTAATCGGCTGCCAGCGCCAGTCGTGGCCGGCGGTCGGCGCGGGCCACGCGCGGAAACTGTGCGACATCGACGCCGCGCGGAATCACCTGCAGCTTCGCTTCGGGAACCGTCGGATAGTGCCGCTGCACGTAGTCGCGCACGCTGTTGGACACGCAGATCACGCGTTCACCGCTGGTCATCACCGCGCTGTAGCGACTGGGCGAATTCAACCCGTGCACGGTGGTCACCCAGTGCGGCCGCTGTGCGACGGGCATGGCACGGATCGCGTACAGGCCCAGCCAGGCCGGCAGCCGCGAACGGGCATGCACGATATCCGCACCCACTTCTGCGAACAGGCGGCGCAACGTCGGCAGGTGGCGCAGGGTCAGCAGCGACTTGCGGCCGATGTCGAGGGTGAGGTGCTCGGCACCGCTATCGAGCAGCGGCTGCACCAGGCGGCCACCGGCGGAGACCACCAGCGCACGATGGCCGGCGGCGACCAGCGCCGCAGCAATTTCCAGGGTCGAGCGCTCGACGCCGCCGGAGTGCAGCGCCGGCAGCAACTGCACCACGGTCAATCGGCGCATCGAAGGGGCAGCCGCTTAGTCGGCCAGCACGAACACGGAGCCGCAGTACGGGCACTGCGCTTCGCCATTGGGCTCGTCTTCGATCGGCAGGTACACGCGCGGATGCGAGTTCCACAGCGCCATTTCCGGGGTCGGGCAGCTCAGCGGCAGATCGCTGCGGTGCACGGTGTAGCGCTTCTCGGCGTTGGCGGGCGCGGTGGCGGTATGGCTCATGGCGGATGTCGATGAACGGGTTGCGAGGCCTGTGATTCTAGCATCCGGGCCGCCCCGACATTGCGCAACAACAGGCCTTTGCGTGTACCGGGCCGATTCCCTGCGACCTTGCATGCCACCTCGGGATGAGGGGCCGGCGGGAATTCCCGACCGATCCTGCAGGTTAACGGCGTGAAACCACCGACAACGATATTTCCCGCATTTGGATCGAACTAAATGGCACTTGTCAGGTTGCCACGTCTGTTGCAGGATCGGGCCAGGTCGTGAACCGGCCTGCCCAATCCGACCCGATCGCATGGCCCGCCCCCACCGGACCGGCATCGCCTCTTCCACTGCCACCCCGGCGGGCGGAGCGATGCTGTCCGTGGTGTCCGCCGATGCGGGTTCTGCCCGCCGCCTGCCCTTCCGGGAGACCCTTGCATGACCCTGTCCGATCCACGCCGCGCCCTGCTTCCGCTCGCTCTGGCCCTGGCCTGTGCGACTACTGCGATGCCGGTGCTGGCACAGGGACTGCAGACCTCGTTCGAGCCCGGCGAACCTGCCCCGTCGCAGGCCGCGGGTGCACTGCAGATCGCGATCGGCAACGGCCCTGCGGCGCCTTACGCCGCCAAGCGCAATGCGGGCTACAGCGGCCTGCATGCACTGCGCTACAGCAGCGAAGGCGGCAGCGCGCGGCGCGAGCTGTTCAAGACCGACCTGCCGATCGAGGCCGATACCACCCTGTCGTGGCTGGTGCTGCCGGAGATCGTCGGCAAGGACACCGTGGCCTCGACCTATGTGTCACTGGACCTGCTGCTGGACGATGGCAGCCGCGTTTCGGCCGGTGCGGCGCGTGACCAGCATGGGGTGGCGATCGGCGCACGCGCGCAGGGCGAGTCGAAGACGCTGTACCCGCAGCAGTGGGCGCGCAAGGCAGTGCGGCTGGGCGACGTACCCACGCTGAAGGGCCGCCGCGTGGTGGCGATCGAGCTGGAGGTGGCCAGTGCCGAGGGCGCGCCGGTGTCCGGCTGGATCGATGACGTGCGCCTGGACGCAATGCCGCGACAGCTGCCACAGCGCGTCTCCGACTGGGTGCTGACCACCCGTGGCACCCAGGCCAACGGTACCTTCTCGCGCGGCAACAATTTCCCGGCCACTGCGGTGCCACACGGCTTCAACTTCTGGACCCCGGTGACCGATGCCGGCGCACTGAACTGGCTGTACCGCTGGAACGAACAGAACGACGCACAGAACCGTCCGCAGCTGCAGGCGCTTGCGCTGAGCCATCAGCCCAGTCCGTGGATGGGCGACCGCCAGACCTTCCAGGTGATGCCCTCGGCGAGCCGTGGTGTGCCGGACGCCGACCGCCGCAAGCGCGCGCTGTCGTTCGATCGCAGCCATGAAAGCGCGCGCCCGTATCGCTACGACGTGCGCTTCGAAAACGGCATCGCTGCCGCCATCGCGCCGACCGATCATGCTGCGCTGTTCCGCTTCGACTTCCCCGAGGACGGCGACGCCAACCTGCTGTTCGACAACGTCGATGCACGCGGTGGCCTGACTCTGGACGCCGCCACGCAGACGCTGTCCGGCTACACCGACACGCGCAGCGGCCTGTCCAACGGCGCCAGCCGCATGTACGTGGTGGCCCGCTTCGACAAGCCGTGGCGCGGCAGTGGGCGCCTCGACACCGGGCGCCCGACCGGTTACATCAAGTTCGATGCCGGCAGCGACCGGCGGGTGACCATGCGCATCGCGACCTCGCTGATCTCGGTGGAGCAGGCGCGGCACAACCTGGCACTGGAAATCGCTGCGGCCGATACGCTGGAAAGCGTGGCCGGCCGCGCGCAGGATGCGTGGGACGCGCGCCTGGCACGCTTCGACATCGGCGATGCCAGCGACGACCAGAAGACCACGTTGTATTCCAGCCTGTACCGGCTGTTCCTGTACCCGAATTCCGGCCACGAGAACGTGGGCAGCGCCGCCGCACCGGAGTGGCGCTACGCCAACCAGGCCAGCGCCAGCGATGACAACACCGAAGGCAGCGCGACCCGCAGCTACGCCGCCGTGCGCGATGGCAAGGTGTTCGTCAACAACGGCTTCTGGGACACCTTCCGCACCACCTGGCCGGCCTACGCACTGTTCACGCCCGAAGATGCCGGGCAGATGGTGCAGGGCTTCATCGAGCAGTACCGCGCCGGTGGCTGGATCGCGCGCTGGTCGTCGCCGGGCTACGCCGACCTCATGGTCGGTACCAGCTCGGACGTGGCCTTCGCAGATGCGTGGCTGAAGGGCATCGGCGGCTTCGATCCGGCCGAGGCCTACGCCGCCGCGCTGAAGAACGCGACCGTGGTCCCGCCCGACCGCCATGTCGGCCGCAAGGGCATGGACCGCTCGACCTTCCGTGGCTATGCCAGCGCCGACGTGCACGAAGGCATGTCGTGGACGATGGAAGGCGCGCTCAACGATTTCGGCATCGCCAACATGGCCGATGCGCTGGCCAAGCGCGCGGCCACGCCGGCCGCACGCGAGCGCTACAGCACCGAGGCCGACTACTTCCGCCATCGCGCCGCCAGTTACGCGACGATGTTCGATCCGGCGGCCGGCTTCTTCCAGGGCCGCACCGCCGATGGTCGCTGGCGCGTGGACAGCAAGGACTACGACCCGCGCGTGTGGGGCCACGACTACACCGAATCCAATGGCTGGACCTTCGCTTTCACCGCCGCCCACGATGGCGAGGGCCTGGCGGCGCTGTACGGTGGCCGCGAGAAGCTGGCGGCGAAGCTGGATACCTTCTTCGCCACACCGGAGACCGCGGACCCGGCACTGGCCGGTTCCTATGGCGGCACCATCCATGAGATGACCGAAGCACGCGACGTGCGCATGGGCATGTATGCGCACAGCAACCAGCCGGCGCACCACATCCCGTGGATGTACCTGTACACCGGGCAGCCGTGGAAGACCCAGCAGCATGTGCGCGAGATCCTGTCGCGGCTGTACGTCGGCAGCGAGATCGGCCAGGGCTACCCGGGCGATGAGGACAACGGCGAGACCTCGGCATGGTACGTGCTCGCTTCGCTGGGCCTGTACCCGCTGCGCATGGGCGCCCCGGAGTACGTGATCGGCTCGCCGGCATTCGAACATGCGCGCGTGGAACTGCAGGGTGGTGCCGTGCTGACCGTGAACGCGGCCAACAACTCGCGTGAGAACGTCTACGTGCAGTCGCTGAAGATCAACGGCAAGCCGTGGACGAAGACCTGGGTGCCGCACGAGCTGATCGCCAAGGGCGCGACGCTCGACTTCGTGATGGGACCGCAGCCGTCGCGCTGGGGCAGTGGCGTGGATGACGTGCCGCGCTCGTTGACCACACGCGGGCAGCGCCCGCAGCTGCTGCACGACCTGCTGGGCAGTGGCGCGAAGGCGACGTCGGCCGATGGCCGTGCCCTGCCCGCGCTGGTCGATGACGATGTCGGCACGACGGTGGGCCTGGGCGGCGGCGCAACCATCGCGCTGACCGGCCTGGCCGAGGGCACCCCGACCATGTACACGCTGACCAGCGGTGACGGCCGCATCCTGGGCGGTGAGTGGACGCTGGAAGCACGCAACGGCAGCGGCAGCTGGGCAGTGCTCGACCAGCGCAGCGGCGAAGATTTCGAATCCGCCCGCCAGACCCGTCCGTTCCGCATCGCCAGACCCGGTCGCTACAGTGAGTACCGCCTGCGCCTGGCGGCACCGGCACGGCTGCCGCTGGCGGAGATCGAACTGTTGGCGGCCGGCACCGTACAATGAGCGGCATGCGCTTCCGTCTTCTGCCACTGGCCCTTGTTGCCCTGTCCTTCCCAAGTTTCGGCCAGACCCAGGCGTTCGATACGCAGCTGACCCGCGACGGTGTGACGCTGAACTACCAGGATGCCCGTGGCGCGCTGGCCGCGCCGCAGCGCAAGCGGGTGATCGATACGTTCTTCTTCGCCTACCTGCGCGAACGTGCGGACTTCCACCCGGCCGCGCCGTCGATGGTGCGCATCGTGATCGATCCGGCCTACACCGGCATCGCCTTCGTCGGTGACAAGGACCAGGCAGCGACGATCACCATCAATCCAGGCTGGCTGGCGCAACACCCGAACGACATCGACCTGGTCACCCATGAGGCGATGCACATCGTGCAGGGGTATCCCGGCTACGGCGATACACGGGTACCGGGCTGGCTGGTGGAAGGCATCGCCGACTACGCGCGCGACCGCTACGGCATGGACAATGCCGCCGCAGGCTGGGCACTGCCGGGCAAGGTCGAAAAGGGACAGAACTTCGACAGCGGCTACCGGGTGACCGGTGCGTTCCTGAAATGGGCCGACACCGAACACCCGGGCCTGGTGCTCGCACTGGACAAGGCCCTGCGCGACGGCCGCTATACGCCGGCGCTGTGGCAGAAGCACACCGGCAAGGCACTGCCGGCGCTGTGGACGCAGTACGCCAAGCCACGTTCGGATGCACCGCCGCCGGCGCCGGCGCGCCGCGGCAAGCGGCACTGACCGGCTAGAGTCGACTGGGTAGAGTCGACTGTTGGTCGACTGACTTTCGTACAGCCACCGAAAACCCCGCGCTTCGCGCGATAGTCGACCAACGGTCGACTCTACCCCGCTGGCTTCTACGCCTCAGCGCGACTGCACGAAACCGGCATACAGCGCGAACAGCTGCTGGAAGTACCGCCGCGTCACTCGATCGCGCATGACACCCTTGCCCATGGAAAGTTGGTCGGGCCCAGGGTGGGAAGGCCGGTCCGGTCCCTTCCCACGGCCAGGCCGCGTGGGCGTATTGGGCCGCAACGGCGTTGCAGGGAAATGACCGGGCGGCGTAGCGCATGTGGCAGCGATGGAACCGGCATCGGGACCGGTAGAGTCGACTGTTAGTCGACTATCGCGCGATCGCGCGGAATTTTCGGTGGTTGTACGAAAGGCAGTCGACTAACAGTCGACGCTACCCGATTCCGCTTTGCGGAAACAGAAACGCGCCCCGTGGGGCGCGTTTCTGCAGATCGAATCGGAAAGAAGGCCTCAGGCCTTCTTCTCCGCTTCGATCTGCTTGCGGATCTGCGCATCGACTGCGGCGATCGCGGTCATGTTCAGGATCCGGCGCGAGGTCGCGCTGGTGGTCAGGATGTGCACCGGCTTGTTCACGCCCATCAGGATCGGGCCGATCGCCACGCCGTCGGTGAACACACGCACCAGGTTGTAGGCGATGTTGGCCGCTTCCAGGTTCGGCAGCACGAACAGGTTGGCACGGCCCTGCAGGGTCGAGCCCGGCAGCAGCTTCTGGCGCAGCGCTTCATCCCATGCGGTGTCGCCCTGCATTTCGCCATCCACGTTCAGACGCGGGTTGCGCTTGAGCAGCAGCTCACGCACCTGGCGCATCTTCAGCGCGTCCTTCGAATCGTGGCTGCCGAAGTTGGAGTGCGACAGCAGCGCCACCTTCGGCTCGATGCCGAACAGCTTCATGCGGTAGGCCGCCTGCAGGGTCGCTTCGCACAGCTGCTCGGCGGTCGGGTCTTCCTGCACGTGGGTGTCGACGAAGAAGAACACGCCCTGCTGGTTGATCACGCCGGTCATCGCCGAGGTCGAGGTGACCTTCGGCTCCAGCGGCAGCACGCTGCGCACGTAGCCCAGCTTCTTGTGGAAGCGGCCAACGATGCCGGTCAGCATCGCATCGGCTTCGCCACGGGCGACCATTACCGCGGCGATCAGGGTCGGGCGCGAACGCATCAGGTTCTTCGCCGCGGCCACGGTCACGCCACGACGGCCGGTCAGGCCATGGTAGTACTGCCAGTACTCGTTGAAGCGCGGGTCGTCGTTGATGTTGGTGACTTCAACGTTCTCGCCGATCTTCAGGCGCAGGCCCAGGCGCTCGATGCGCGACTCGATCACTTCCGGGCGACCGATCAGGATCGGGTGCGCCAGGCCGTCATCGACCACGTTCTGCACCGCCTGCAGCACCACTTCCTCCTCGCCTTCGGCGTACACCACGCGCTGCTTGTCGCTGCGCGCGCGGTCGTAGACCGGCTTCATCATCAGGCTGGTGCGGTAGACGAACTGGGCCAGCTTGTCGCGGTAGGCGCCCATGTCATCGATCGGGCGCGAGGCCACGCCCGAGTCCATCGCGGCCTGGGCCACGGCGGCCGACAGCTCCACCAGCAGGCGGCGGTCGAACGGACGCGGAATCAGGTATTCACGGCCGAAGCTCGGGGTCTCGCCGCCGTAGGCCGAGCCCATGTCGGTGGCCGCACGACGGGCCAGCGCGGCGATGGCGCGCACGCAGGCGATCTTCATTTCCTCGTTGATCGCGGTCGCGCCCACGTCCAGCGCACCGCGGAACAGGTACGGGAAGCACAGCACGTTGTTGACCTGGTTCGGGTAGTCCGAACGGCCGGTGCCGATGATCGCGTCCGGACGCGCTGCACGCGCCAGTTCCGGCATGATTTCCGGGGTCGGGTTGGCCAGCGCGAAGATCACCGGATCCGGCGCCATGGTCTTGACCATCTCGGCGGTCAGGATGCCCGGAGCCGACAGGCCCAGGAAGATGTCCGCGCCGTCGACGATCTCGGCCAGGGTGCGCTTGTCGGTGTCACGCGCATAGCGCTGCTTTTCCGGGTCCAGGTCGGTACGACCGGTGTGGATCACGCCCTCGCGGTCGAAGGCCAGGATGTTTTCCGGCTTCAGGCCCAGCTGCACCAGCATGTTCACGCAGGAAATGCCGGCTGCGCCCATGCCCGTGGTCGCCAGCTTCACTTCCTCGATCTTCTTGCCGGTGATCGCCATCGCGTTGAGCACCGCCGCACCGACGATGATCGCCGTGCCGTGCTGGTCGTCATGGAACACCGGGATCTTCATGCGCTCGCGCAGCTTGCGCTCGACAACGAAGCATTCCGGCGCCTTGATGTCTTCCAGGTTGATGCCGCCGAAGGTCGGCTCCAGCGAGGCGATGATGTCGACCAGCTTGTCCGGGTCGGTCTCGTCCACTTCGATGTCGAACACATCGATGCCGGCGAACTTCTGGAACAGCACGCCCTTGCCTTCCATCACCGGCTTGCCGGCCAGCGCGCCGATGTTGCCCAGGCCCAGCACCGCGGTGCCGTTGGAGATCACCGCCACCAGGTTGCCGCGGGCGGTCAGCTCGCTGGCCTGCTGCGGGTCGGCCTTGATCGCTTCACAGGCGTACGCCACGCCCGGCGAATACGCCAGCGACAGGTCGCGCTGGGTCAGCATGGGCTTGGTAGCGGAAACCTTGATCTTTCCCGGCGGGGACATCCGGTGGTAATCGAGGGCGGCCTGTTTGAAATCTTCGTTGGACATCGATGTGGGTTACATGAATGGGCAGAAGGGACAGGGGATGATACCCCCGTTGGAGCGTTCGGACCTGTCGCTATCCTGTCGCAAGCATGCTGCGACCGCACAATTCCGTGCCGTATGCGACGGTGCCGCGACACCAGCTTCGGCGCTGCCCATGACAGCCATGGGACGCCATGAAACGCCGCGGGGCCGTACCACTGTCGTGACCGGCCCCGCGGTACCACACACCTGGATCAGCCCTTGGCCGGCAGCGCCTCGGGCAGTGCGTCCACCGGCGGTGGCAGCTCGCTTTCGCGGCCATCCAGCGCCAGCTGCAGGCGGTTGCGGTCCAGCGCGCCTTCCCAGCGCGAGACCACCACGGTGGCCACCGCATTGCCGATGAAGTTGGTCAGCGAGCGGCATTCGCTCATGAAGCGGTCCACGCCCAGGATCAGCGCCATGCCGGCCACCGGCACTTCCGGCACCACCGCCAGCGTCGCGGCCAGGGTGATGAAGCCGGCGCCGGTGACGCCCGCGGCGCCCTTGGAGCTGAGCATGGCGACCAGCAGCAGGGCGATCTGGTGGCCCAGGGTCAGTTCGGTGTTGGTGGCCTGGGCAATGAACAGTGCCGCCAGGGTCATGTAGATGTTGGTGCCGTCCAGGTTGAACGAGTAGCCGGTCGGGACCACCAGGCCCACCACCGACTTGCTGCAGCCGGCACGTTCCATTTTCTCCATCAGCGACGGCAGCGCCGACTCCGACGAGGAAGTGCCCAGCACCAGCAGCAGCTCAGCCTTCAGGTAGCGCGCCAGCTTGAACACCGAGAAGCCGCACAGTCGGCAGACCACACCGAGGATCACCGCCACGAACAGGAACGCGGTGAGGTAGAACGAGCCCACCAGCCACGCCAGGTTGACCAGCGAACCGACGCCGTACTTGCCGATGGTGAAGGCGATCGCGCCGAAGGCACCGATCGGGGCGGCCTTCATCAGGATGTGCACCAGCTTGAACACCGGGGCGACCAGCGCCTCCAGGAAGTTCAGGATCGGCTTGCCCTTCTCGCCCACCGATGCCAGCGCGATGCCGAACAGCACCGCGATGAACAGCACCTGCAGGATGTTGCCGTCGACGAAGGCGCTCACCAGCGTCTTCGGAATGATGTCCATCAGGAAGCCGACCAGGGTCAGGTCGTGCGACTTTTCGACGTAGCTGTGCACCGCGGTCTGGTCCAGCTCGGCCGGGTTGATGTTCATGCCGGCGCCGGGCTGCACCACGTGCGCCACGATCATGCCCACGATCAGTGCCAGCGTGGAGAAGAACAGGAAGTACGCCATCGCCTTGGCGAACACCCGGCCCACCGTACGCAGGTGGGTCATGCTGGCGATGCCGGTGACGATGGTGAGGAAGATCACCGGCGCGATGATCATCTTCACCAGGTTGATGAAGGCATCGCCGAGCGGCTTCATCTTCTCGCCGATCAGCGGTTCGTAGTGGCCGAGGATGGCGCCCAGGACGATCGCCACGATCACCTGGAAATACAGCTGGCGGTAGATCGGCAACGGCTTTGCAGGCGCCGGGGCTGCGGTCGGGATGTGCATGGCGGACTCCGGAAGGGGCGTTTTCAGGCACGTACGGCCCCGGGACAGCACGGGAACCGTTACCGTGGAAACTGATCGCAGGCCCTGTGCTGCACGCGCAGGAGGTGCGACCAATGGACGCCTTTGTACGCGCCGGGCACGCCGGCGCAGATAACCTATTGGTACTAGCCCCCCGGTTCAGGTGGCGGCGATGCCTACACTGGCGCCGCACCGCCCGATCCTGGGGAGGCCGGTGGCCCGTGCTGAACGGCCGGGCGCGTCCTTGCGAAAGTTTCGGCCCCTGCGGCCGTTGTTGTCCTGTCCACACGCAATCTGAGAGAGCCGCACCCAACATGCGCCCGATTCCCACCTTGCTGGCCCTGTCGCTGGCCGCGCTTCCCGCCTTCGCTTCGGCTGCCGATTTCGACAACTGGCCGACCAAGTACGCCTTCGGCGACGGCACCGAGTTGGCCGCTACCGCCAACATCGCCTACGACTACAACGATTTCTCCTCGGGCAGCGGCCTGGAGGACGACGACGCCGTGCGCCGCAAGGAGTTCGGTGCGACGCTGAAGAAGAAGGGCGTCTACGACGCAATGGTCTATTACGACTTCCAGTCCGATACCTGGCTGGACGTGTTCGTGCGCTTTGAAAGCAAGGCCCTCTTCGGCCGCGACATCGGCCGCTTCCGCTTCGGCTACATGAAGACCCCGGTCGGCCTGGATGCGAACACCTCTTCGCGCGCCGGCAGCTTCCTGGAAACCGCGCTGCCCGTGCAGGCCTTCTACGAAGGCCGCCGCACCGGCGTGGAATGGGTGCTGGAGCGCCCGCAGTACCTGCTGCAGGCCGGCGCCTATGGCGGCAAGGACCTGCAGGGTGACAACCCGGGCACCACCCAGGCCGTGCGTGCGGTGTGGACCCCGGTGAAGGCGCCGGGTGACGTAATCCACCTGGGCCTGGCCTACTCGCAGGAGAATCCGCGCGGCTACAGCGATGGCCGCGATGTACACCACGAAGCCAGCGCACGCCTGCGCGCACGCCCGGAAGCCGGCCTGACCGACATCCGCTATGTCGATTCCGGCGCGCTGGTCACCGCCGACCAGATCCGCCGCACCGGACTGGAAGGCATCTGGATCCGCGGCCCGTTCTCGCTGCAGGCCGAAGCCCTGCGCGCCACGGTCACCCGCCATGACGGCAAGCCCGACTACACCGGCAGCGGCCAGTACGCGATGGCCAGCTGGGTGCTGACCGGCGAGTCGCGCCCGTACAACGCAGGTGCCGTGGCCAACATCAAGCCGGCGCACGACTACGGCGCGGTGGAACTGGTGGCCCGTTACAGCCGCATGGACCTGGACGATGGCAGCATCCTTGGTGGCCGCCAGCACGACCTGACCCTGGGCGCGAACTGGTACCTGACCAGCCACTTCAAGTTCCAGGCCAACTACGTGAAGGTCGACGCCAGCCGTCGCGGTGTGCACAGCACGCCGGAGATCTTCGAACTGCGCGCGCAGATGCACTTCTGACCCCTTCCACGTCAGATCCCGGCGGGCGTGCACGGCACGCCCGCCGGCCCTGCGTAGACTGCCGCCATGTACTGGCTCAGCCGCCACCGGATGCTGTTGCTGACCCTCCTGGTGATGGTCGGTGGCACCGTGCTGTGCGCGGTCGCCGCCGGCCACTACGCCTGGCGGCGCGCCCTTGGTGAAGAAAGCAGCCAGGTGCAACGCCAGCTGCAGCTGTATGGCCAGGGCCTGCAGCAGCGCATCGACCGCTTCGGCACATTGCCGCAGGTACTGGCGCTGGATCCGGATCTTCTGCACGCCCTGCGTGTGCCGCCCTCGCCCACCGAACGGCAGCGGCTGAACCTCAAGCTGCAACGCGCCAATGAAGTCACCCGTGCCTCGACCCTGACCCTGGTTGGCTACGACGGCGTGGCAGTGGCGGCCAGCAACTGGGACCAGCCGACCACCAACGTCGGCGAGAACTACAGCTACCGCCCCTACTACCGGCAGGCACTGGCGCAGGGCCGCGGCCGCTTCTACGGCATCGGCATGACTACAGGCGTGCCCGGCTACTACCTGTCGCAGGCCATCGAGGAAGACGGCAAGCGGCTCGGCGTGGTGGTGATCAAGGTCGAGCTGTCGGCGCTGGAGCAGGAATGGTTGAGCAGCCCCGATGTGGTGCTGGCCAGCGACGACCACGACGTGGTGTTCCTGGCCAACCGTGACAGCTGGCGCTACCGCCTGCTGCGTCCGCTGGGCGCCGATGAGCGCCGCGAGATGCTGGACGCCCGCCAGTACGCCGACCGAGCCCTGCAGCCGCTGCGCGCGCGAACCGAAGACGTACTGGCCGATGGTGGCCGCATGGTGCGCCTGCTGGATCCGGCACTGCCGCAACCGATGCTGTGGCAAAGCCTGCCGCTGCCCGCCGAAGGCTGGAACCTGCATCTGCTGCACGATGCGGGTGCGGCCACCGCCGCCGGCCGTGCAGCCGCGCTTACCGGCGGTGCCGCGTGGTTGGCGCTGGGCTTCCTGGTGCTGTTCGTGCAGCAGCGCCGACGCTTGGCCAAACATCGCCTGCGCAGCCGCCGCGAACTGGAAACCCTGCTCAAGCAGCACGCACAGGAACTGCGTACCGCTCAGGACGGCCTGCTGCAGGCGGCCACCGACGCCGACAGCGGACTCAGCCGCAGCCTCGAACACCTGCCGCAGGGCGTGGTGGTGATCGACCGGGAGCTTCGCCTGGTCGCGTGGAATTCGCGCTATCTGGAACTGTTCCGGTTCCCGGCAGACCTGGTGCGCGTCGGTCGTCCGATCGAGGAGCTGTTCCGTTTCAATGCCCGTCGTGGGCTGCTCGGTCCCGGCCCGGTCGACGAGGCCATCGAGCGCCGGCTCAACCACCTGCGCAGTGGACGCCCGCACATGCGCGAGAGCGAGAAGGACGACGGCACGGTGCTGGAGATCCGCGGCAACCCGCTGCCCGACGGCGGCTTCGTCACCAGCTATGCCGACATCACCAGCTACAAGAATGCCGCGCGCGAACTGCGCTCGCTGGCCGATGCGCTGGAACACCGCATCGCCGAACGCACCCATGACCTGGAAGAAGCACGCCGCGAAGCCGAGCAGGCCAACCGCTACAAGACCCGTTTCGTCGCCTCGGCCGTGCACGACCTGCTGCAGCCCCTCAACGCGGCGCGCATGTTCGTCTCGGTGCTGCGCGGCAAGCTGAGTGACCCTGCGCAGCAACAGACCAGCGACCATATCGATGCAGCACTCGCCGCGCAGGACGCGATCCTCAACAGCCTGCTGGATATCGCGCGCCTGGAATCGGGCAGCCTGCCCACGCGCGTGCAGGCGTTCCGGCTCGGCCCGCTGCTGCAGACGCTGGCGCGCGAGTTCGGCATCGCCGCACAGTCGCGTGGACTGGTGGTCAACTGGGTCGATACCGCTGCGGTAGTGGTCAGCGATGAAGCCCTGCTGCGCCGCATCCTGCAGAACTTCCTGTCCAACGCGCTGCGCTACAGCGAACGCGGCCGCGTACTGCTCGGCTGCCGTCGCCGCGAAGGCCTGCTGTGGATCGAAGTGCACGACCAGGGTCCCGGTATTCCCGACGCGTTGCAGGGCGAGATCTTCGAGGAGTTCCGCCGCCTGCACGACGGCCAGCAGCGCGGCGCCGGCCTTGGCCTGGCGATCGTCGACCGCATCGGTCGCCTGCTTGGGCATCCGATCCGGCTGCGCTCGCAGCTGGGCCAGGGCAGCGTGTTCGCGGTGGGCGTGCCGTTCGGCGAGGCCAGCGCGATTCCCGCCGCCGCGCCCGCACCGGTGCTGGCGCAGGAACCGGCTGCGGACAATCCGCTGCGCGGGCGCCGGGTGTGGGTGATCGACGACGATCCGCACGTCTGCGCCGCCAGCCGCGCGCTGCTGGAGCGCTGGGGCTGCGAGGTGGCACTGGCCGATGGCCCACAGGCGGCGCTGCAGCTGGCCAGTACCGTAACGGTACCGGAGCTGGTGCTGCTGGATGTGCGCATGGGCGATCACCACGGGCCGGTGCTGTACGAGACATTGGCCGAACTGTGGCAGGCTCGCCCGCCGGTGGTGCTGGTCACTGCCGAGCGCGACGCGGGATTGCGTGAGATGGCCGCCGAACGCGGCTGGGGAATGATGGCCAAGCCGGTGAAGCCGCCGGCGCTGCGGGCGCTGATGAGTCAGTTGTTGATCCGGCATCGCGGGTAGTTTCCAGCCAACGGCGCAGCCCCTCGTGGGTGGTGTCTGGTTGGTCGTGGAAAGCAAAGGCCGTGGGTGGGCCGGTCGGGTTGGATGCGCGGGGGACGCCGTGAATCCGTCCCTGGAGGCTTGGCAGCCGCATCCATGCGGCTGACACCCCCGCGCACCCAACCCGACCGGCCTCCGACAGATTTCGGTGGCCTGCACCCACGGAGAAGAAAATAAGATCAAAAGCGGGTCGCGCGCTGCGCTTGCTCGTGTAGAGCCGAGCCCATGCTCGGCTTCACGGACCGGCCAGAAAGCAGCCGAGCGTGGGCTCGGCTCTACAAAAAGCGGCCTGTCAGGCTGCCTTTGCTTTTGATCTTCTTTTCTCTTCCGTGGGTGGACGTGCACGGAACCTGTCCGTGGCCGGGCAGGTGGGCTGCGCAGGGGCGTGAGCCGCATGGATGCGGCGACCGAGCTTACAGGGACGTACTTGCAGCGGCCCCTGCGCAGTCCACCTGCCCGGCCTCACCCATGAACTGCTCTACGTGTCCACCCACGAGGGGCGGCGCCGTTGGCTGGAAACTACAGTCCAGCGCCCGCGTCGCCTTCCGGCTCCAGCGCCTTCACCAGCACCGCTGCCTGCGTTCGGCTATGGCACTCGAGCTTTTTCAGGATCGCGGTGACATGCACCTTCACCGTGTTCTCGGCCAACCCCAGCGTATAGGCGATCTGCTTGTTGAGCAGGCCATCGGCCAGGCACAGCAGCACGCGGAACTGCTGCGGGGTCAGCTGCGCCAGTCGGCTGGCCAGCAGCGCGTCGGCCTCGGAGCGTTCGGCGGCCATCGCCGGGAACCACAGGCCACCATCGAGCACTGCCTGCACCGCCTCGCCGATGGTCTCGGCCGGGGCCGACTTCGGGATGAAACCGGCCGCGCCGAACTGCTGGGCACGGCGGATCACCCGCGGATGATCGTTGGACGAGAGGATCACCACCGGGATGTCCGGATGCGAGCCGCGCACGTGCAGCAGCGCGGAGAAACCGTGTGCACCGGGCATGGTCAGGTCGAGCAGCACCAGGTCCACGTCCGGGTGCGCGTCGAGTGCTTCGGCCAATGCCTCGCCGCTGGCGACCTCGCGCACCTGCGCCAGCGGCAGGCTCTGCCGCAATGACTGCACCACCGCCGAACGCAGCAGCGGGTGGTCATCGGCGATCAGGATGGTGTATTCGCTCATGCGGCCATTGTACGGGCAGGCCGGAGCCTCAGCGCCCTGCCGGCTCCACGCTGCTGCGCCAGGCATCGAGGAACTGGCGGCGCTTGAGTGCGTCCAGATACACCAGCAGGCCCGGGCCGAGCTGGATCGGACGGCGGCTGCGGCCGGGCGCATCGTCGCCACGTGCGTTGCCGCTCACGATCGGCATCAGCCGCGCCTCGCGCGACAGGACCTGCTGGCCTCGCGGGGACAGCAGGTAATCGAGGAAGCGTCGCGCTTCTTCCGGGTGTGGGCCGGTGCGCGGGATCACCGCGGTGCGCAGCACCACCAGTGTGTAGTCCTCGGGCTCCACAATCGCCAGCGGCGCACCCGCGTCGATGCGCGCCTGCGCGTAGGAGCCGAGCACGTTGTAGACCAGCGACAGCTGTCCGCTGGCGACCTTGTCCAGCAGAACACCGGTGCGCTCCTCGCGCACCACGTCGTTGTCGCCGAGCGCGCCCAGCAACGCGCCGGCAATGCTGCCGCGCTGCGCATCCTGGGTCGCCAACAGGTAGCCGACGCTGCTGCGCTCAATGTCATAGGTGCCGACCTTGCCGCGCAGGGGCGCCCCCTCCGCGCGCAGCCGGTCCAACAGCTGGCGGCGCGTGTGCGGCACCTTGGCCGAAGGCATCGCGCGGGTGTTGTAGACCATCACCACCGGCTCATAGCTGATGCCGAATGCCTCGTTGCGCCACTGCGCCCAGGCCGGCAGCGCGGCGGTCTGCGCCGAACGGTGTGGCAGCGCGTGACCGTCATTGACCAGTTTGGTCTGCAGGTCCATGCCGCTGGAGATCAGCAGGTCCGGCGATGCCGGTCCGCCGCGGTCGTGCAGGTAACGTGCGTACAGGTCCTGGGTGATGATGTCCTCGTACACCACTTCCGTGCCGGGGTGCAGCCGCTGGTAATCGGCAATCACCACCGCGAACACTTCGATGTCGGTGGTGCCGTGGATGCGCAGCTGCGCAGTGGCCTTTGCCTGGGCCGGGAAGCGGCGTACGTCGCCCGGTGCTGCAAGCACCGGCACGGCCAACAGCAAGGCAACGGCAGCAGCGAACAGGCGGATCATGGACTGCTCCGGGGCAGGTGGATGGTGGCGATCAACCCGCCCTGCGGGCGGTTGCTGAGGTCGATGCGGCCGCCATGGCTGTCGACCACGCGCTTGACGATGGCCAGGCCCAGCCCGGCGCCACCGGACGGCGCGCCTTCGCCACGGGCGAAGCGCTCGAATACGCGCTCGGCATCGGCGGCCGCGATGCCGGCGCCATGGTCGGCGATGGTCAGCACGGCCTGCCCGCCTTCCACGGTCAACGCGATCTGCAACGGGCCGTCACCGCCGTATTTGAGTGCGTTGTCGACCAGGTTCTTGATCGCCTCGCGCAGCAGCAGCGCGTCACCATGCACCTGCACCGGTTCGGCGGTCATCGCCAGTTGTACGCGCGGTGCCGGTCCGGCCTGCGGCAGGGCTTCATGCAGGGCCTGGTGCACGGTCTCGGCCAGGTCCACCGCTGTAAAGCGCTGCAGATGCGAGCGATGGATCACGCTGGCATCGCTGAGCAGCTGGTTCAACAACCGGCTCATATGCGTGGCATTGCGCTCGATCGCCTGCAGGCTGCGCCGCATGTCTTCGGGGTCGTCGTCATCCAGCGCCAGCTGTGCCTGCGCGCGCAGGGCAGCCAACGGCGTACGCATCTGGTGGGCGGCCTCGGCCATGAACGCGCGCAAGGTCTCGTTGCTGCTGGACAGTCGTTCCATGAAGCGGTTCAACGCCGCCACCATCTGGTCCATCTCGCGAGGCACGCGCGCATCCAGCGGTTTCAGATCGGACGGCTCGCGGCGCGACAGCTCGCGTTCCACCCGCACCAATGGCCGGAACGCGCGATGCACGCCAAAGGCCACCAACGCCAGCAGCAGCCCGGACAGCACGCCGATCGCCAGCAATGCACGGTTGACCATGTCCTGCGCGACCGCTTCTCGCGCTCGCCGGGTCTGGCCCACCTGCACCTGTACTTCGCCCTGCGCCGAGGCGGCGGCGAAACTGCGGCCGACCACCACGAAGCGCACGGTCTCGCCGCTGTACGCCGCATCAAACAGCTGCGGTTGCGTGCCGGGCCGGCGCGGCGGCGCCGGCAGGTCGCCATCGCCGGTGATCAGGTTGCCGCGGCTGTCTGCGACCCGATAGAACACACGGTCTTCCGGGGCCATCGCCAGCAGGTCCAGCGCGGCATAGGGCAGATCGACCTGCCACTGGCCATCGACCAAGGCCACCGAATCGGCAATGGACAACGCCGAGGACACCAGCAGGTGATCGTAGGAACGGTTGGCGGCGCGCTGGCCATAGCCGCGCGCGGCAAACAGCAGGGCCACCGCGAACACTGCCAGCAGCGCGCCGAGGTAGAGCAGCAGCGTGCGCCGCAACGAACCCGGTGCGGCGTTCGCAGCGCGTGCGTCAGCCATCGGTGTCGCTGCCGCCATCGCTGGCTTCCAGCAGGTAGCCGACGCCGCGCACTGTGGTGATGCGCAACGGCGCACTGGCCAGTTTTTTTCTCAAGCGACCGACATACAGCTCGATGGCGTTCGGGCCGGCTTCGTCGTCGAAGCCGAACAGGCCATTGCCGATCTCGTCCTTGCCGACCACCTGGCCGAGGCGGCCGACCAGGATCTCCAACAGTCGGTATTCGCGGTTGGGCAGTTCGATCGGTTCGCCGTCGAGGCTCACCCGGTGCGCCGCGTTGTCGAACTGGAAGCCTCCGATCTGCACCACTTCGCTGGCCTGGCCACGTGCACGCCGCAGCAGCACGCGGCAGCGCGCTTCGAACTCGCGGAAATCGAACGGTTTGCCCAGGTAGTCGTCGGCGCCGACATCCAGCGCCTGCACGCGGTCTTCAATGCCATCGCGCGCGGTCAGCATCAGTACCGGTGTGCCGTCGCCGCGCTCGCGCATGCCCGCCAGCACGCGCAGGCCATCGAGCTTGGGCAGGCCGATATCCAGCACCACCAGGTCGAAGCTCTGGTAACGGAGCACGCTGGCCGCCGCCAAGCCATCGGCCTGCCAGTCCACGGCGTGCCCACTGCGGCGCATGCGGCGGATGATCGCATCGGCCAGATCCGGGTTGTCTTCGACCAGCAGCAGGCGCATGGGCACGGGGGTGGGAGGGGAAACGAATGCTACCGCATGCCGCTGCCGCACTCGCCGCGCCCCGCCGGAGGCAGCAGCGGGTCGCTTTACGCTGCACCGCACAATCCGTTGACAGGACGATGACAGCTTGCCCGACCCAGACTGCGGCCGCGCACCGTCCGGTGCCCACGATTGCCGCGCGCCTGGCGCGCACCTGGGAGGGTTTGTGGAATTCACGTTTGCCTGGCGGCGTCCTGCCGCCATGATGGCGCTGGCTGCCCTGTCGGCGCCGGCCTTTGCCGCCGAAGACGACCGTCCGGTCACCGCCACCCTCGGTGGCCGCCTGCACCTGGACTTCGCCACCTTCGACAACGACAACCGCGGCACCCCGAACAAGGACGACACCGAAATCCGCCGTGCGTGGGTTGACGTGTCCGGCAAGTTCTTCGTGGTCGACTACAAGCTGGAAGCCGATTTCTCCGGCGACCGCGTCGAGGCGAAGGACGTGTACCTGGCACGCAGCTTCGGCAAGGCCGGCAAGCTGACCGTGGGCCAGTTCAAGCAGTACTTCTCGCTGGATGACCGCACCAGTTCCAACTACGGCAGCTTCCTGGAGCGCGGCAACGCCGGTACCACGCTGGCGCCGCTGTACCGCCTGGGTGCGTCATGGCAGGCCAACCCCGGTGACTTCACCTGGGCGGCCAGCCTCTACAGCCTGGAAAGCATCGACGCCTGGCAGGTGAAGGGGCGCGCTGCCGGTGGCCGCGTCACCTGGGCACCCTCGCCCAGCGACGGCGACGTGCTGCACCTGGGCCTGTCGCTGGCCCGCGAGGCCTACGACAACCCCGGCGCAAACGGCGTGCCCGGCCTGCGCATCCGCCCGCGCCCGGCCGGCCACCTGTCCGACGAGAGCCGCCTGACCCTGGTCGACTTCTCCGCCGGCCGCGATACCGACGTCAACAAGTGGTCGCTGGAGTACGCGCAGGTGCGCGGCCCGCTGTCGTGGCAGGGCGAGTTCAGTGGCGCCACCTTCGATGACGGCGCCCAGCGTGGCGATGTGATGGCCGCCTACGGCATGCTCAGCTGGTTCGTGACCGGCGAAAGCCGCGCCTACGACCGCAAGACCGGTCGCTTCGCGCGAGTGAAGGACATCCGCCACAAGGCCGGCGCCTTCGAACTGGCGCTGCGCTATGACCAGATGTGGGGCGCGCAGCATCTCGATGGCGCGCCGGACCTGCGCCGCGGCAGCACCGAAGCCTGGACGCTGGGTGGCAACTGGTACCTGCGCGACAACCTGCGCTTCATGCTCAACGTGATCGAAAGCCGCAACCGCGACCGCCTGGCCGGGGTGACGGTGGACCGCACGCGCGCGGTTACCGGACGCCTGCAGTACGACTTCTAAACCCGGATTCCCGGGCATGCCGCCCGGGCGCCTTCCACTCCCCCACGTCCTGTTTTCGCAAGGAGTCCGCAGATGATGCTGAGCATCCTCGGCTTTGGCATGGTCATTACGTTCATGTACTTGATCATGAGCAAGCGCCTGTCGCCGCTCGTCGCCCTGATCACCATCCCCATCCTGTTCGCGCTGATCGGTGGCTTCGGCGCCGGCATCGACGAGATGATGCTGGAGGGCATCAAGAAGATCGCGCCGACCGGCGTGATGCTGATGTTCGCCATCCTCTACTTCGGGGTGATGATCGATGCGGGCCTGTTCGATCCGCTGGTGCGGGTGATCCTGCGCTTCGTCAAGGGCGATCCGATGAAGATCGTGCTCGGCACCGCGGTGCTGGCGATGCTGATCTCGCTTGATGGTGATGGCTCGACCACCTACATGATCACCGTCTCGGCGATGCTGCCGCTGTACCAGCGGCTGGGCATGAACGCGCTGAACATGACCTGCGTGACCATCCTCGCCGGCGGCGTGATGAATCTGACCCCATGGGGTGGCCCGACCGCACGCGCGGCCACCGCGCTGCACGTGGACCCGGCCGACGTGTTCGTGCCGCTGATCCCGTCGATGGTGATCGCCTGTGCCGGCGTGCTGCTGCTGGCCTGGTACCTGGGCCTGAAGGAACGCCGCCGCCTGGGTGTGGTGACCTTGCCGCAGGGTGGCAGCTGGATGGACAACAGCGTGTCCGATGACAACAACGCGCTGCCGTCGGTGGAGGACGCCGAAGACATCAAGCGGCCGAAGCTGCTGTGGGTGAACCTTGCGCTGACCGTAGCGCTGATGACCGCGCTGATCATCGGCGTGCTGCCGATGCCGGTGCTGTTCATGGTCGGCTTCGCCATCGCCCTGGTGATCAACTACCCGAACCTGGCCGAGCAGCGCCGCCGCGTGGTCAACCACGCCGGAAACGTGCTGTCGGTGGTGTCACTGATCTTCGCCGCAGGCATCTTCACCGGCATCCTCAACAACACCGGCATGGTGGAGGCGATGTCGCACAGCTTCCTGGCCGTGATTCCGGAATCGTGGGGCCCGTACCTGGCGGTGATCACCGCCGTGGCATCGATGCCGTTCACCTTCTTCATGTCCAACGACGCGTTCTACTTCGGCGTGCTGCCGATCCTGTCCGAGGCGGCCAGCAACTACGGCATCACCCCGGTGGAGATGGCGCGCGCCTCGCTGGCCGGCCAGCCGGTGCACCTGCTCAGCCCGCTGGTGCCGTCCACCTACCTGCTGGTGGGCCTGGCCAAGGTCGAATTCGCCGACCACCAGAAGTTCACCCTGAAGTGGGCCATCGCCATCTCGATGCTGCTGATGATCGGCAGCCTGCTGTTCGGCCTGTATCCCCTCGCCGCCTGACCCTTTGCCAAGGAGACTTCTGCAATGACGCTTCGAATCGCTTACGTCACCAGTGGAATGGGCAGTGTCGGCACTGCCATCTGCCAGAGCCTGGCCCGCAGCGGCCACACCGTGGTTGCCGGCTGCGCGCCTAACTCGCCGCGCAAGGCCAACTGGCTGCGCGAGCAGCGCGAACAGGGCTTCGACTTCATCGCCTCCGAAGGCAACGCGACCGACTGGGCCTCGACCAGCGCCGCATTCGCCAAGGTCCGCGCTGAAGTCGGCGAGGTGGACGTGCTGGTCAACAACTCCGGTGGCAGCCGCGACCTGCTGTTCCGGCAGATGACGGTGGAGGACTGGAACGCGGTGATCGCCTCCAACCTCAATGCGCTGTTCAACCTGACCAAGCAGGTGGTCGATGGCATGGCCACTCGGGGCTGGGGGCGCATCATCAACATCGGCTCGGTCAGCGCCCACAAGGGTCAGATCGGGCAGGTGAACTACGCCACCGCCAAGGCCGCGATGCATGGCTTCAGCCGTGCGCTGGCGGCGGAAGTAGCCTCGCGCGGGGTCACCGTCAACACGCTGTCGCCGGGCTACATCGCCAGCCAGGCGATCAGCGGCTTCCCGCCGGATGTGCTGGACCGCCTGGCCGCCTCGGTGCCGGTGCGCCGCCTGGGACGCCCCGAGGAAGTGGCCGGCCTGTGCGCCTGGCTGGCCTCGGATGAAGCCTCGTACGTGACCGGCGCCGACTATCCGGTCAACGGTGGCCTGTACATGGGTTGAGCCCGTCTCCACGCAACGCGTGGACCGCCTCCCCCACGGAGTGCGCGGGGCCGGTGAACCTTCGCTTTCGAGGGGGATCCGGCCCCTTTTTGTTTCTGCATTTTCGGGACGTATTGCCCGACACATCGGCAGAACCGGTGCTATACCTCCAACGCTCGCCGAGCCCGATGGATGAACGGCCGGCATCGCGGATCAAGGAGGTTGGCATGCGTGCATTGCTGATTGCGCTTCTTGTGGTCGCCACCCCGCCACTGGCGGCCACCCCACCTGCTGCCACTGCGGATGAGGCGGATGCAACATGGCGGCTCGTGGAACGCTGGTCCTTGCAGCTGGCACGCTCTGACCTTGTCGCGCAGCTATCGCCACTGGCGCCGGCCGGCTCGCATTCGGAAGCAAGAAGGGGCCGGGGCGACAGCGCCACCATCGATCTGGCGCCCTTCGTGGTCGCCGGGAGGATCAAAGGGCCTTCTGGCCAGATCTACACCGATGCGTCGGGGCGAATCATCAAAGGCATTACGCTGCGGCTGGGCGGCGCCTGCATCTCGCGAAAGCAGATGGGTCGTCGCTACCCCGACTTCAACGTCCTTTCCGTCCCGTCAGGGCATAGTCTGGACGAGTCGACGGTGCTCGGCACGGTAGTGAACGGCATCCAGATCGGGTTCTCATTCTCCGAACATGACCGTGACTGCATGGACCATCTCAAATTCAGCTGGCCCGGTGAGCGCTTCTGATTCCCACCCGCATACCGCCATGACGAACATGTTGCAGGACACGCACGGCGGCCCTGCACCGTTCGTTGGTTTTTCGTAAAGAAGGTTTCATGTTCCGTTCGCATAGTGGCCATGCACCGCGCACGCGTGGCGGTGACCACCCCCAATGCAACGGACCACCATGCAGACCCGACACCTGACGATCGCCGTGGCGATCGCGCTCTCCGCCGCCGCCAGCGCCCATGCCGCCACCGCCGCCGATACCGGCGCCAGCACCGATGCCGCGCTGAGCGCGCAGACGCTGGATACCGTCTCCGTGATCGGCCAGGGCGAGACCCGCCAGGTGCAGCGCATCACCGCCGTCGACAAGCAGGTGCTGCCGCCGGGCACCAGCGGCCAGAAGATCCTCGACCGCCTGCCGGGCGTGTCGGTGCAGTCCAATGATGCCTTCGGTGCCAACGAGGAATCGCAGACCATCAGCCTGCGCGGCTTCGACAAGAGCCGCCTCGGTTACACGCTGGACGGCATTCCGCTGGGCGACAACAGCTACGGCAACTACAACGGCCTGAGCATCGCCCGCGCGATCATCGCCGAGAACCTGGCCGGTGCCGAGCTGTCGCAGGGCATCGGTTCGCTGGGCGTGGCCTCGACCAGCAATCTGGGCGGCACCATCCAGTACTTCTCGATGGACCCGTCCACCGAATTCGGTGGCCGCGCCAGCGTCACCGTTGGCGACGACAGCCAGCGCCGTGGCTACCTGCGCGTGGATACCGGCGACATCAACGGCTTCTCGGCCTACGTGTCCGGCGTGCACCAGGACCAGGACATGTGGGCCGCGCCATACCAGAACCAGACCACCCGCCAGTTCAACGCCAAGGCGGTGTGGAATGTCGGCGATCACCGCTTCGGTGCGTTCGTGGCCACCTCGCGCGCCAGCCAGGCCAACTACGCCTATCTGTCCAAGGACATGCTGGCCCGCGGCCTGGGCTGGGATTGGAACATCTACGCGCCGGACTGGGATCGCGCCGTCGCCGCTGCGTACTGCGCGCCGGGTACCTACAACAAGGCACGCTGCGCCTTCAGCGGCGGCGTCAACAGCATCGACGACGCGTACTACCAGAGCCGTGCGCTGCGCGACGACAACCTGTACTCGGTGGATGCGGACCTGCGCCTGGGCGAGCAGGGCCGCCTGAAGCTGCTGGCCTATCACCACGACAACCGTGGCCAGGGCCACTGGTGGGCACCGGGCCAGCCGTCCTACCCGGGCACCGACAAGATGCTGCCGATCTCGATCCGCAGTACCAACTACACGATCAACCGCGATGGCCTGACCGCCGCATTGTCGTGGACGGTCGGTATCCACGAGCTGGAAGCCGGCCTGTGGTACGAGCAGAACGACCATAACGTGTCGCGCAACTTCTACTACATCAGCGGCCCGTTCCTGGACGACCTGTACCTGAAGAACCCGGACCGCCTGCTGTTCAACCAGGACTTCGACATCCGCACGCGCCAGTTCTACGTGCAGGACCGCATGCGCTTCCTGGACCAGCGCCTGACCGTGGATGTGGGCATCAAGAGCCCGAACACCCGCATGCGCGCCGCCGCCCAGCCGGGCGTGGAAACCAGCATCGCCTCGGGCACGTTGACCGCCAAGGAATCGGTGCTGCCGCAGCTGGGCCTGGGCTTCAAGCTCAACGCCAACAACGAGCTGTTCGCTTCGTACGCCGAGAACATCGCCGCCTTCGTCGGCGGTGGCAGCGGCGGCCCGCTGCAGGTGTCGCCGGAATCGTTCGCGGCCAGCGCTGGCCTGGAGCCGGAGAAATCCAAGAGCCTTGAAGCCGGCTTCCGTACCTTCGGCGAGAAATACCAGGCGTCGATCGCGGCCTACAACGTCAAGTTCGACAACCGCCTGCTGTCGCTGAACCCGTGCTCGAGCATCGAGGTCGGCACGCGCCCGGAGTGCGTGACGCGCTTCATCAACGTCGGCTCGGTGAAGAGCCACGGTGCGGAGCTGACCTTCATCCTCAAGCCGATCGACGGCCTGCAGTGGTACAACGCGCTGTCCTGGAACAAGACCACCTACGAGGATGACTACACCTCGGGCGGCGCCATCGTACCGGTGGCCGGCAAGATCACGGTGGATACGCCGCAGCGCATGGCCTCCAGTGAAATCAGCTGGAACCGCGATGGCTTCTTCGCCAGCCTGCGTGCCAAGTACACCGGCAAGCGCTACTACACCTACACCAACGACCAGTCGGTGCCGGGCGTGACCACCTTCGACGCCGGTGCGGGCTACGACTTCGGCCCGGGCCTGGGCCTGCGCAACGTGCGGGTGTCGTTGAACGCGACCAACCTGACCAACAAGCGCTACGCCGGCCAGCTGAGCTCGTTCGCGCCGACCGATCCGAAGGGCACGCGCTATGCGATCCATGCGAGCGCGCCGCGGCAGTTGTTCATGACGGTGGCGGCGGAGTTCTAAGTCAGAAGCGGGCACTGCGGAGCATTGAATGTTCCTGCATGGCGCGGGTAGGCAGGCCCATGCAGGACACGCCGTAAACCCGTCCTTGGGGGCTCGATGGCGCCATCCATGGCGCCAACGGTCCTGCCTCGGCCCGTCCCACCTCGCTCGACAATCCCCTGCGCCGGCGCGGAGGCAATGGAAAGCAAGAGCAAAAGCAAAGAGCCGGGCATTGCCCGGCTCTTTGCTTTTCAAGCTCTTCAAGCGCAATTCCTCTGGTGGATTGCTGGCCGTCTCGCAGGAAATTGTCTGGAGCGGGGGGCTTGCGCTGGCCAGGACCGTCCACGGCATGGATGCCGTGGCCGAGCCTACAGGGACGTACTTGCGGCGTGTCCTGGCCAGCGCAAGCCCCCCGCTCTCTCCGATATCAATCAAGACGCCACAAGCCGCCAACGCATTTCATTCCGGCGCCAGCTGGTCCATTCGTATCCGGTTGGCAAACAGCGAGAACGCCAGCATGCCGGCCAGGCCGTTCGCCCGGCTCATCCAGTGCGGCAGCCAGCGAGGCGGCTTCAGCACCCCCGACTCGAACAGCGGCGCGAACGCGATCGCATCGGTCAGGCTCATCTTGCCCGCGAACAACCAGCGGCAGACCTGCAGGCGGTCCTCGGCCAGCATGTGGCGGAAGAAGGTGTGCACCGATACCAGTCCGCGCAGGTACACCGTGTCCTTGGTGAAGGCGAGGCCGCCACTCGGCGGTACCCCACGGAACACGCGCTGCGCCGAGGCGAAACTCTCTTCCGGGTTCTGTCCGGCATCGCAGAAGTAGCGGAATACCTCGATGAAATCGGCGCCTTCGCGCGCCATGGCGATCGCTTCGGTACGCAGGCTGATGCGCTTCAGGCGCTCGATGTCGATGCTGCCGGTGATCTGTTCGGCGAAGGTGGCCAGCCCTTCCTGGGTGGCCGTTACCCGCGGCGACGACAATGCCAGGCTGGGCAACACGGGTTGTTCGCGGCCATTCAATGCGGTCAGCGAATGTACCAGCGCTTCGTGGTGGAACAGCTGCGCGCGGTCGTAGGCGCTGAAGCGCGCACTGGTGCGCAGCCGGATGCGGGTCGGGCCGGCAGCGGCCTTGGACACCAGTTCCGGGTCGAGCTGCACCTGGATGATGCGCGATTCGAAGAACGCATCCAGATCATTCTGCAGCTGCAGCTGCAGGGCGATGGCCGAGACCGGCACCTGCTCTTCCGGCGCCAGCAGTTCGTGGTCCAGTTCGGCCGCAATCTGGATGAAGTGGCGCGCCGCTTCGCGCGTGCTCGGGCCATTGCCCGGCAGCGGCTGCTCGGGGGCGCCGAACAGCTGCACCGAACAGGTATCAACGGCGGCGGTGCCCAGCCCTTCCAGCAGCTGCGCGGCCAGGTCCCAGCTCTGCGCTGACTGCCGCACGTAGTGGCCCAGCGGATGAGTGTCGTCGCAGTCGGCGGCGATCGAGCCCAGCGCGCGACGTTCTTCGCTGAAGTCCAGCCGTGGGTAATCCACCTTCGGCAGCACCGGCTGGCCACGTGCCACGCTGTCCAGGAACGGTGCCTGCACCGTTGCCGGCCAGCTGGTCAGGCCCAGCAGGCGGATGCCTCCCACGGCCTCGACCAGGCGCGCATCGAGCGCTGCATGGTGGGCCACGTCACGGTCCAGCGTCGCAGTCGGTTCCATGCGCGGACTATAGCGCCCTGCCCTTGCTTTGGTAGGTGCCAACGTTGGTTGGCATCCGCCGACGGCGAGCTTCGGACACACCCGTGCCAACCAAGGTTGGCACCTACCAGGAGCCGGCAGTTGGCACCCGCCCGAAGCAGGCAGAGGCGGGTTCATTGCAGGGGTCAGCGCCCATTGCGGCGCAATGGGATCCGACCCCGCGGTACCGATCAGCGCCTACGCGGCTTGCCTGCCGGGCGGAACTGCTGGCCCTTGCCCTTCTTGCCGCCACGCTCCTGCGCGGTCTCGGCCTGGCGCACCGCCAGCTTGGCGGCGGCGGCGGCCACTTCTTCCTTCAGCTTGAAGTAGTTGAGCAGCCGGCTCTCTTCGATCTCGCCCGCGTCGATCGCTGCGCGTACGGCACAACCCGGTTCCTGCTGGTGCTTGCAGTCGTTGAAACGGCACTGCGCGGCCAGCGCTTCGATATCGGCGAAGCCACCTTCGGACAGCGTCTCTTCACCGGTCGGCTTCAGCTCGCGCATGCCGGGGGTGTCGATCAGGCAGGCGCCCATCGGCAGCGGCATCAGCGCGCGATGGGTGGTGGTGTGGCGGCCGCGCGAATCGTTGGCGCGCACCGCGTTGGTCTTCATCCGCTGCTCGCCGAGCAGGGTGTTGGTCAGCGTGGACTTGCCGGCACCTGAGGAACCGACCAGCACCACCGTGCGGCCCGGGCCCAGCCAAGGTTGCAGCACCGCCACGCTGTCGGCATCCAGGCCGTTGATCGCATGCAGGGCGATACCCTGCATCTCCAGCTCTTCCAGCACTGCCAGTGCGTCCTCGCTGTATTCGGTCTGGTCGGCCTTGGTCAGCACCACCACCGGTTCGGCACCGCCACCGCCGACCAGCAGCAGGTAGCGCTCGATGCGGCGCGGATTGAAGTCGGCATCCAGGCCGCAGACGATGAACACCGTGTCGATGTTGGCCGCGATCACCTGCTGGTGGTAGTGCTCACCTGCGGCGCCTCGCTTGATCGCGGTGCGGCGTGGCAGCAGCGCGACGATGCGGATGCCATCGAGCAGCACCCAGTCGCCCACCGCCGGCCGTTCATGGCTGGGGAAGCGCGGGCGCTGCCATTCCGGCAGCGACTCGGCCTTGATCGACGCATCCGGGCCATCGGCCACCACGTAGTGGGTGCGGTGCTGTTCGATCACCCGCGCCGGGCGGGCCTGCGGATGTGCGGCCATCGCGGCCTGCCAGTCGGCCTGCTGCGCCGGGCCCGGCCAGGGCCAGCCAATGGTCTGCAGGGCGATGAAATCGGGGGTCTGGGTCATCGCCGCCATTCTACCTGTGCCGGCGCCCTGCCAGCCCAGCAATGACGGGCCCGGCGCCCTTGCCATGCATTGCAGCAATTCCGGTAGGATGGAAGCCCCATGCCTTTTGACGGCCCAGCTCCCATGTCCACCAACTCGCCCAAGCCCCTGGCCATCCGCGAGCGCCTTTCCGAAGTGCGCTACGAAATCCGCGGAGAACTGGCGCGGCGAGCCCGGGAGCTGGAGGCGCAGGGCCGCAAGCTGATCAAGCTCAACATCGGCAATCCGGGCGCTTTCGGTTTCCGCGCGCCGGAGCACCTGCAGCGTGCGATCGCCGACGACATGGGCCGCACCGACCCGTACACCCATCAGCAGGGCCTGCCGGTGGCGCGCGAGGCCATCGCCGGTTACTACGCCCGTCGTGGCGCACCGGATGCGCACCCGGACCGCGTGTTCGTCGGCAATGGCGTCAGCGAGCTGATCGACCTGTCGCTGCGCGCGCTGCTCAACCCGGGCGATGAAGTGCTGGTGCCCTCGCCGGACTACCCGCTGTGGTCGGCCTCGACCATCCTCAACGATGGCCGCCCGGTGTACTACCGCTGCGCTGCCGAGAACGGCTTCCAGCCGGACCCGAGCGAAATCGAGACGCTGGTGTCGTCGCGCACCCGCGCCATCGTGCTGATCAATCCGAACAACCCCAGCGGCGCCAGCTACCCGCGCGAACTGCTGGAGCGCGTGGTCGAGATCGCACGACGCCACAACCTGCTGTTGCTGGTCGATGAGATCTACGACCAGATCCTGTACGACGACGCGGTGTTCCAGCCGGTCGCGCCGCTGGCCGGTGATCATCCGTGCCTGACCTTCAGCGGCCTGAGCAAGGTGCACCGCGCCTGCGGCTGGCGCGTGGGCTGGGCCCACCTCAGCGGCGACGACGCGCGCCTGGGCGACTTCCGCGCCGCGCTGGACCTGCTCGGCGCGCTGCGCCTGTGCGCCAACGTGCCGGGCCAGTACGCCATCGAAGCCGCGGTGAACGGCCCGGATACCATTTCCGAACTGTGCACGCCGGGCGGCCGCCTGTATGAAACCCGCCGCGCGGTGATCGAGGCCTGCGAAGCCAGCGAACACCTGTCGCTGGTCGCGCCGGCCGGCGCGCTGTACGCGTTCCCGGCTGTGGTCGGCGCCGCCGCCAAGGGCTTCGACGACCACAACTTCGCGCTGGACCTGATGAACAACGAAGGCGTGCTGGTGGTACCGGGTTCCAGCTTCAACGTGCCCTACCGCCATCATTTCCGCGTGACCCTGCTGCCGGAAGCCTCGGTGATGCGCGATGTGTTCGCGCGCATCGACCGCGTGCTGGCCCGCCGTGCCGAGGACGCAACCAAGGTCGTGCCGCTGAAGCCACGCCGTTCGGTAGCGTGAGCCGTGGCGCTGTCCTATCTGGCGCTGGGTGATTCGTACACCATCGGTGAAGCGGTTGCGGTCGAAGGCCGCTGGCCGCACCAGCTGGCCGCCGCGCTGCGTACGCAGGGCATCGACCTGTCCGACCCGCAGACCATTGCGACCACCGGCTGGACCACCGACGAGCTTGACGCCGGTATCGACGTAGCTGCACCGCAGGGCCCGTTCGACTTCGTCAGTCTGCTGATCGGCGTCAACAACCAGTACCGCGGGCGCCCGCTGGACGAATACCGCAGCCAGTTCCAGGCGCTTCTGCAGCGGGCGATCGGCTTCGCGGGCGGTGATGCTGGCCGCGTGCTGGTGCTGTCCTTCCCCGATTGGGGTGCGACCCCGTTCGGCGCCGGCAGCGGCCGCGACCTGGCCGCGATCGAGATCGAGACCGACGAGTTCAATGCCGCCGCCGAGGTGATCAGTACCCGGCACGGTGTGGCCTTCGTCGACATCACCGACATCAGCCGCGCACAGGGCGAAGACCCGACGATGATCGCCGAGGATGGCCTGCACCCTTCGGCGCGGATGTACGCGCTGTGGAGCAAGCGGGCGTTGCCGGTGGCCGCGCACCTGCTCGGCGCAGCGGACTGAGACGATGGGCGGCTTGCCACGGACTGGCACGCCGCTGCCCTGCACTGCACTGACGAACGCACAGGCGCGTTCCATTGCCGAGGCATTCCGCCCGGTACGGGTCTGGGGCAACCGCAGCGATTACTTCTATACCCGCAGCAAGCTCGGCAGCGATCCCCTGTACGGCGGCGCGCTGCAGCAGCTTCCCGATGACGGGCAGCCGGTATTGGACCTGGGCTGCGGGCTGGGGTTGTTTGCCCACGTGCTGCGCCAGCGCGGCGACACCCGGCGCTACCTCGGTGTGGACCTGGATGCCGCCAAGATCGCACGCGCCCGGCGTGCTGCCACCCAGCTTGACGATGTGCACTTCGATTGTCTGGACCTGCAGGCGCCGCTGCCGGCCCGGGCCGGGCACGTATTGCTGCTGGATGTGCTGCAGTACCTGGAAGCGGGTGCGCAGCAGGCGCTGCTGCGCGCCGCCAGTGCGCGTGTTGCCCGCGGTGGGCGCCTGCTGCTGCGTACGCCCCTCGCCACCGGCGATGGCCGCGACCGCACCACGCGGGTGGCCGACCGGCTGGCCTGGCTGGTCGGCTGGATGGACACGCGACCCTGCCACTACCCCGAGCCGAACGTGCTGCAGGCGACGCTGACCGAAGCCGGATTGCAGGTGACGGCACCGCGCCCTCTGCATGGACGCACGCCGTTCAACAGCTGGTTGCTGGTGGCCGAACGCCCCGCGATGTAGAGCCGAGCCCATGCTCGGCTGCTCCAAGCGACCAGAACCCGGGGCTACAGGGTCGGCAGCTGCGCCTTCAATCCACGCTCGTCCAGCGCCTGCAGCACGCGCTCGATGATCTCCAGGTTGTGGCCGTGTGCGGCCCCCTCATGCAGCAGCACGATGGCGCCCGGACGCAGGTCCGGCAGCAGGCGGTCGAGCACGCCCTGCGTGGTGCAGCCGACCCCGTCGTAGCCGCGCGCGCTCCAGCCCACCCGGACCAGGCCCAACCGCTGCAGCACCGGTGCCACGAACGGGTTGGTCATGCCCACCACCGAGCGGTACCAGCGCACCGGTTGGCCCCCCAAGGCCTGCAGCGCGTGCTGGCAACCTTCGATCTCGGCGCGCATCGCGGCTGGGCCCAGCCGCCAGAAACGCGCCTGCGGGTGGCTGTGGCTGTGGTTGCCCAGGTCGTGGCCGCGGTGCAGGATCTCGGCCACCAGTTCCGGCTGCGCCAGCGCACGTTCCCCCACCAGGAAGAAGGTGGCACGGGCCTGGTGGCGGTCCAACAGGTCGAGCACGGCGCGGGTTTCCGGGCTGGGGCCGTCATCGATGGTCAACCAGACGCTGTTGCCGGCATCCGGCACCCGGCTCAGCACCGGTGCATAGAAACGGCTGTTGGGCAGGAATACCGGCACCACGAACAGCGCATGGCTGGCCACCAGCAGCGGCAGGCCCCACTGCCAGCCGGCCAGCGCCCAGGCCAGGATCACGGCCAGCTGCGACGCCACCAGCCAGGGCAGCCAGCGCCAGGGGCGTGCCGGGATGCGATGCAATGTTCCTGCGCTGCTCATCCCCCATGATGCCATGGGGGTTAGAATTGATGATTCGAATTCCCGGAACCCCGACGTCCATGTCCCTCGATCCCGCCCTGCGTTCGCGCATCGAATCCATCCTCAACGCCAACCGCGTCGTGCTGTTCATGAAGGGCCAGCCGTCGATGCCGCAGTGTGGTTTCTCGGCCAAGGCCGTGGGCGCCCTGCAGGACCTCGGCGTCGAGTTCGCCCACGTCAACGTGCTGGCCGATCAGGAAATCCGTGAAGGCATCAAGGCCTACGGCGACTGGCCGACCATCCCGCAGCTGTACATCGACGGCGAACTGGTCGGCGGCAGCGACATCGTGCTGCAGATGGCGGCCAGCGGCGAGCTGAGCAGCGTGCTGGGCCTGGCCGCACCGGACCGCACCCCGCCGAGCATCACCGTGACCCCGGCCGCCGTGGAAATGCTCAAGGGCGCGCTGGCCGACGCCCCGGGCGCCGCCCTGCAGCTGAGCATCGACGCCGGCTTCCAGCCGAACTTCCAGCTGGCCCCGCACGATGAAGGCGCCATCGCCGCCGAGTCCAACGGCCTGCGCGTGCAGTTCGACCTGGCCAGCGCCCGTCGCGCCAACGGCATCACCATCGACTGGGTGGACGACATCCGCGGCAAGGGCCTGGCCATCGACAACCCGAATGCGCCCAAGCCGGTGCAGGAAATCAGCGTGCGTGATGCCGACGACCTGGTGCGTGCCGGCAACATCACCCTGGTGGACGTGCGCCCGGCCGACGAGCGTGAGATCGCCGCAGTGGGCGTGCCGTTCAAGACCTTCGACGGCAACGGCCGTGCCGCGCTGGAAGCCCTGCCGAAGGACACCGCGCTGGCCTTCATGTGCCATCACGGTGGCCGCAGCGCGCAGGCCGCCGAGCAGTTCCGCGCCCTGGGCTTCACCAAGGTGTTCAACGTCACCGGCGGCATCAATGCCTGGTCGGAAGACGTGGACAACGGCGTGCCGAAGTACTGATCGGCACTGAAAAAGGGGACGGAGGGGATTAAGTCGTTTATGGCACAAACGACTTAATCCCCTCCGTCCCCTTTTTCTTAGCCGGCAAATCCGCCTTCGGCCAGGTAATCGAGTTCTTCCGGCGAGGGAATGCGGCCGAGCACGGCATTGCGATGCGGGAAACGGCCGAAGCGACGGATGATGTCGCGGTGCAGTTCGGCGTACTGCAGGTATTCCTTGTCACCCAGCACATCGAACATCGCCACCGAACGGTCCTGGTCCAGCGGATCCTCGGAGTGCTCAAACGGCAGGTAGATGAAGGCACGCAGCTTCGGTACCAGCTGCAGGTCCAGCCCTTCCTCGATCGCGCGCATGGCGTAATGCCGCGCCAGGCCATCGGTGGCATAGGAGTGGGCGGTACCGCGGAAGCAGTTGCGCGGGAACTGGTCCAGCAGCAGCATCAACGCCAGCGCGCCTTCGGCACTGCCCAGCCAATGCTCGCGCGCGCGCGACGCCGCAGCGTAATGTTCATCCAGGAACAATCCGCGGAACTGCGCGTCGAAGGCATCGTCGCGGGTGAACCACTTCGCAGGGCCCGCTTCCTTCCAGAAATCCACCACTTGCGCGGCAACGTCCATCACCTACTCCCCAGGGCCGGCGCGCCGCGCCAGGCCATCATCATCATTCGTCGAAGCGCAGGTGGCGGACCGACTTGCCGTTGCGCCGGATAAGCTTAAGCGCCTCGATACCGATCTGGATATGGTTTTCCACGAACTGGGAGCTGACCTTGGCGTCGGAGGCCTCGGTCTTGACCCCGTCGGGGATCATCGGCTGGTCCGAGACCAGCAGCAGCGCGCCGCTGGGAATGTGGTTGGCGAAGCCGGCGGCGAACACGGTGGCCGTTTCCATGTCGATGGCCATGCAGCGCATCGCCCGCAGCCGTTCCTTGAAGGCCTCGTCGTGTTCCCAGACCCGGCGGTTGGTGGTGTAGACGGTGCCGGTCCAGTAGTCGTGGCCGAGATCGCGGATCATGGTCGAGACCGCACGCTGCAGTGCGAACGCCGGCAGCGCCGGCACTTCCGGCGGCAGGTAGTCACCCGAGGTGCCCTCGCCCCGGATCGCAGCGATCGGCAGCACCAGGTCGCCCAGCTGGTTCTTGCGCTTGAGGCCACCGCACTTGCCCAGGAACAGCACTGCCTTGGGCATCACTGCCGACAGCAGGTCCATGATGATCGCGGCATTGGGGCTGCCCATGCCGAAGTTGATCATGGTGATGCCATCGATGGTGGCGCTGGCCATCGGCCGGTCCAGGCCGATGATGGGCGCCCCGGTCAGCTCGGAAAAGGTATGCAGGTAGCCGCCGAAGTTGGTCAGCAGGATGTGCTGGCCGAACTGGTCCAGGGGCACGCCTGTGTAGCGCGGCAGCCAGTTGTCGACGATTTCCTGCTTGCTCTTCATGGCCAGTCCGGTACGGCGGGGGACCGGCTATTTTCAGGCACCCGGCCGGTGCCGTCGAGCCACCGTCGGCAGGCCTGTGAAGAAGGTCACTTGGCAAGCCCGCCGCCTCCGGGCTAGCGTCGAAGATTGGACCGGACTGCAAGGGGAACTGCATGGCATCGACGTTGTTGCGCGCCGGGGTAGCCCTGGCACTGCTCTCATTGAGCACGGCTCCGGCGGTGGGCGCCTCGCGCTTCGTCGCCGATCCCTACCCCAGCACCTACCAGGCGCATCCCGATGCGCCGGTACTGATCCAGAACGCCACTGTGCTGACCGGCACCGGCCAGCGCCTGGACAATGCCGACGTGCTGCTGCGCGAGGGCCGTATCGTTGCCGTCGGGCCCCAGCTGCAGGCCGACGACGGCGTCACCCGCATCGATGCACAGGGCAAGTGGGTCACCCCCGGGCTGATCGACGTGCACTCGCACCTGGGCGTGTACCCCAGCCCCGGCGTCGGCGCGCACAGCGACGGCAACGAGATGACCGCGCCGGTCACCGCCAACGTCTGGGCCGAACACTCGGTGTGGCCGCAGGACCCCGGCTTCGCCACCGCACTGGCCGGCGGTGTGACCAGCATGCAGGTGCTGCCCGGCTCGGCCAACCTGGTGGGTGGCCGCGGCGTGACCCTGAAGAACGTCCCGGCCGTCACCTACCAGGCGATGAAGTTCCCCGGGGCACCCTGGGGCCTGAAAATGGCCTGCGGCGAGAACCCCAAGCGGGTCTATGGCGAAGGCAAGGGCGTGACCCCGGCCACGCGCATGGGCAACGTGGCCGGCTATCGTGCCGCCTTCATCGATGCCGCCGACTACATCGCCAAGAACAAGCCGAAGCCGGCCAAGCGCAAGGGCTGGTTCGGCAGCGACAAGGGCGACAGCGCCGGTGATGCCGGCGGCAAGCGCGATCTCAAGCTGGACACGCTGGCCGGCGCGATCGAAGGCGACATCCGCGTGCACATCCACTGCTACCGCGCCGACGAGATGGCCACCATGCTCGATCTGGCCAAGGAATTCGGCTTCAAGGTAGCCGCCTTCCACCACGGCGTGGAGGCCTACAAGCTGGCCGACCGGCTGGCCGCCGACGGCGTCTGCGGTGCGCTGTGGGCTGACTGGTGGGGCTTCAAGATGGAAGCCTTCGATGGCATTCCGGAGAACATCGCGCTGGTCGACCGGCCGAAGAACAGCTGCGCCATCGTCCATTCCGATTCACCCGAAGGCATCCAGCGCCTGAACCAGGAAGCGGCCAAGGTGATGGCGTCCGCGCGACGCGCGCGCATGCCGGAGATCACGCCCGAGCACGCCATCACCTGGATGACCGCCAACGCCGCCAAGGCGCTGGGCATCGAAGGGCAGACCGGCACCCTGGAAGCCGGCAAGATGGCCGATGTGGTGGTCTGGAACGGCAACCCGTTCAGTTCGTATGCACTGGCCGAGCAGGTCTTCATTGATGGCCGCAGGTTGTACGACCGCAGCGCACTGGCGGCGACGCCGCGTTCCGATTTCCAGCTTGGCCAGGAGGTGCGCTGATGGCGGCGCTCAAGCAGTTGGTGCAGTCTGCCGCGAAGGGCAGCCGGGCATGGCTCGGTTCTACGGTCATGGCGTTGTCTTGCATCTGCGCATCCGCGCAGGCGCAGGACCTGCTGGTGCGCAACGCCACGGTGCATACCGCCAGCGCGCGCGGCAGCCTGCAGAACGCCGATGTACTCGTGCAGGGCGGCATCATCCGCGCGGTGGGCAGCGGGCTGTCGGCACCGGCTGGCGCAACCGTGGTGGAGGCCAATGGCCGCCCGCTGACACCGGCGCTGTTCGGTGGCATCACCGAGACCGGGATCGAGGAGGTCCTGGTTGAAACCAGTACCGTCGACAGCTCGCTGAAAATCAGCGATCAGCCATTGCGACCCGAGTTCGACGTGACCCTGGCCTACAACCCGGCCTCGGTACTGATTCCGGTGACGCGCCTGGAAGGCATCGGCTTCACCGCCCTCGGCGCGACCCCGGGCGGTGGCTTCGTCGCCGGCCAGGGCGGTGTGATGCGACTCGATGGCAGCATCGACCCGATCGGCCCGCGCGCCCTGTTCCTGCGCATCGGCGCGGCAGCCTCCGAACTGACCGGGCATTCACGCGCCGCGCAATGGATGCTGTTGCAGCAGATGATCGACGAAGCACGCGGACAGGTGGCTGCGGACTCGCCGCACGCACTGCTGACGCCGGCCGGGCGTCGCGCACTCAGCCGCTACCTGGCCGGCCAGGGCCGCATCGTGGTGGAGGTGGATCGCGCCGCCGACATCCGCCAACTGCTGCGCTGGGCCACCCGCGAAAAGGTGAAGATCGCCATCGCTGGTGCCAGCGAAGCGTGGCAGGTGGCGCCGAAGTTGGCCGCTGCGCACGTGCCGGTGTTCGTCGACGTGCTGGCCAACCTGCCGGCCAGCTTCGACCAGCTCGGTGCCACCCTGGAAAACGCCGCGCGCCTGCAGCGTGCCGGCGTGGCGGTTTCCTTCGTGCAGCGCGGCGACGCCACCCACAACGCGCGCAAGATGCGCCAGCTGGCCGGCAACGCGGTGGCCAACGGTTTGCCGTGGGCCGACGGCCTGGCCGGGCTGACCCGGGTCCCGGCGCAGGCCTTCGGCGTGGCCGACCAGATCGGCAGCATCGAGCCGGGCAAGCGTGCCGACCTGGTGCTGTGGGAAGGCGACCCGCTGGATGTGGCGCACTACGCCGAACAGGTCTGGCTGGGCGGCCGTGCGATGCCGATGCGCTCGCGCCAGACCGAACTGCGCGACCGCTACCTGCAGCGCAACGCGCAGCCCTGACCGCACACGAGGACACACCGATGGCGACATTGCGCTGGTACTTCGACTTCGTCTCGCCCTATTCCTACCTGCACTGGCAGAAGCTGAAGCAGTTGCCACAGTTCGGGCAGATCCAGACCGTGCCGATCGTCTTCGGTGCGGTACTGCATCACCTGGGCAACCTGGGCCCGGCCGAGATTCCGGCCAAGCGTCGTTTCATGTACCGCCAGCTGCTATGGAACGCACAGGCCGAGGGCACGCCGCTGCACTTCCCGCCGGGCCACCCATTCAACCCGCTGTCCGCCCTGCGCCTGTGCCTGGCCGCCGGCGCCGGCACGCAAGCGGTGGACGTGCTGTTCGACTGGATCTGGCGCGAAGGCCACGCGGGCGACAGCCCTGAGGCCCTGCGCGAACCGGCCGCGCGGCTGGGTATCGAGGATGTCGCCAGTGCCACCGCCGACCCGGCGGTGAAGGAGCAGCTGCGGCGCAACACCGAGGCCGCAATTGGCACCGGGGTGTTCGGTGTGCCGACCCTGGCGATCGACGGGGAACTGTTCTGGGGCAACGATGCGCATCCGCTGATGGCCGCGGTACTGGCCGATCCGGGCCTGCTGCAGCAACCTGAATGGCAGCGCCTGGCCAGCCTGCCGGTGGCAGTCCAACGCAGTCGCTGAACGGGGCGTGGCGCGTTTCCCTCGCGCGCCACGGCAGATTTTGAGATAGATTTCACGTTTCCGAACCTACAACCGCCCTGGAGGGGGAGCCGCGGATGCGCATCGGAATCGTCGTCGACTCGGCCTGCGACCTACCGCAGGCCTTCATTGCCGAGCACAACATCGTGCTGCTGCCGATCACCGTACGGATCGGCGAAGCCGTGCTGGCCGATCATCGCGATGAGCAGGCCACCCTGAGTTTCCTGCACGCGCATGTGGCCGAACATGGCGCCGAGGCGGAGACCATCCCCTTCAGCGTCAACCAGATCCGCGACCTGTTCCTGCAGCAGCTGGTGATCGATTACGACCACGTGTTCTGCATGACCATCACCAAGACCCGCAGCCCGATCCACGACAACGCGCTGCAGGCCAGCTTCGCCATCCTCAACGACTACAAACCGGTGCGTCAGGCAGCGGGCTACAACTCGCCGTTCGCGCTGCGCGTGCTCGACACCCAGAACCTGTTCGCTGCCCAGGCGGTAACGGCGGTGGAAGCGGTGCGCCTGCGTGACAGCAACGCCAGCGTGCAGCAGATCCGCGAACGATTGGAGGAACTGGCGGGCAACGTGCATGGCTACATGGTTACCCGCGACCTGTACTACATGCGCGCACGTGCGAGGCACAAGGGTGACCGCAGTGTCGGCCTGCTCAGTGCAGCGCTGGGAAGCGCACTGGACATCAAGCCGGTGCTGCATGGCTACCGCGGCGAGACCGGGCCGGTGGCCAAGATCAAGGGCTTCGACAACGCCGTGCAGAAGCTGTTCGCGGTGGTCGGCCAACGTGTGCGTGCCGGGCTGATGACACCGACGGTGTGCGTCAGCTACGGCGGCGAACTGGACGAGCTGCGCACCCTGCCCGGCTATGCACAGATGAAGGAGGTCTGCGCCGGCCACGGCGTGACCGTGTACGAATCGGTGATGAGCCTGACCGGCATGGTCAACGTCGGCAAGGGCGCGGTCACCGTGGGCTTCGCCGATGGGCCACATCGGTTCGAATGAGCGCCGGCCACGGCCGGATTCTGCACATCGATTCCACCGCGGTTGTGCCAGTCTTGCCGCACTTCAAGGAGAACTCCATGCCTGCGCAGTACCACATCAGCCTGCCCGACCCGTCCAAGGCACGCGGCAACGATCCTGACCTGTCCTTCCATTCGCAGGGCGCCGCCGGTTTCGCCGAAGAGCTGCAGGACGCCCTGCGCAGCGGTACGCTGTTCGAGCGCTGGAAGGCCAAGCAGCCCGACCCGGATGCGGTGGAACCGCAGTGGGGCGTGACCGACCCGGATGCCACCGTGACCGGCGAGCAGAAGGACCTGCGCATCAACCTCGTCGCCACCACCCGCATCGACAGTGACGTGTTCAAGCAGCGCCTGCGCCTGCTGGCCGGCAGCCACTGGGAACTGCGCGACGTGCGTTGAGGCTTGGATCTGGTAGTTGCCAACCTTGGTTGGCGCTTCTCGTTCGGCGCTACCGCGATCCATGCAACATCCGGTGGCGCCGGGCCATGCCCGGGGGCCGTCGCACAAGCTCGACGGTACCTGGCACACGCTGCTATCGTGCCGCCGCCAACAGCGGATGCACGGATTGCACATGGACCCCAAGCTGAAAGCCCTCATCGGGCAGACCAACCTGTCCGACCTGCTGCCTCAGGCACCGCAGGAAGTGGATCTTCAGCAACCGGTGGCCCCACCTGAACCGGCCAAGCCGCAGCCTGCTCGCTCGACCAGCGATGCGCTGCAGGTGCATTTCGGCGGCACCGACATGGTTGGCAAGCTGGCCAACGCTCCCACAAGCAGGCGAGTGAAGATCTTCGCGATGATCCTGCTGGGTGGCCCGACGATCGTGTTCGGCCTGCTCCTGCTCTCGATGGTCTGGACAGACCCGGCGAAGCCGGTTTTCGCACGTGTCTGCGGCACGCTGATATCGGCGATGTTGATCGGTATCTGGCCCTATCTACTATTCCGCAAACGGGAAAGATCCCAGGCCTGAGCAGCAGGCATCCCCCCCCGGATCGGGCGGCGTTTCAACCACCTCCAGCCACTACCCAGCGCGACCTCACGGTCCAGCGTGATGCGCTGGGTGATCGGAACTTCCAGCAGGTCGATTCTGCGCGACCACGGCGTGATGCAGTCCGGCGGCAATGCGCCCTCAGCGCGCGTTACGGACAGATCCGGATCAGCAATCCATCCTGCCGTGCGCGCTGCCTTCGTCGTCGAGCACGTGCGCATGCAGGATCACCTGGTTGCGACCGGCCCGCTTGGCGGCATACAGGCCTGCATCGGCATCCGCCAGCAACTGATCGGCGCTGGCCAGAGCCGGCGGGTGCAGGTAGCCCACGCCGATGCTGATACTGACCGACCCCTGCGGCAACGGCAGCGCTTCCACTGCCTCACGCAGCCGCTCGGCCAGCGCCAGCACGCCCGACAACGGGCTTCCGGGCACGATGACGGCGAATTCCTCACCGCCATAACGCGCAACGCTGTCACCACCGCGACCGGCTATGGCTTTCAGCACCCCGGCCACCGCCTGCAGGCAACGATCACCGGCCGGATGGCCGTACTGGTCGTTGAAGGCCTTGAAGTGGTCGATATCCACCAGCAGCAGACCCAGTTCAGTGCCGCTGCGTCGCGCACGATTCCACTCGGCCATCAGCCGCGCATCGAATTCACGGCGGTTGGCCACACCCGTCAGACCGTCCTGCCGCGCCAATTGATCCAGCGCCGCTTGGCGCTCCAGCAGATCCGCCTGGAGCAGGACGCTGCGCAGGCCGAAACCCAAGGTAGCTACGACGAAGCCCGCCACCGCCAACGGCCGCGCATGATCAACCACCAGCGTGCCGACCACCAGCAGCAGCAAGGGCAGGATGATCGGACCGGCGGCCTGCACCGTCCGCGCCAGCCGCGGGTGCGGCGTTGTGCCTGCGTCCGGCGCCGTGTCCAGCGCCAGGCAGGCGATCAGCAGGAAAGGCATGTCGATCACCAGATCGTTGAACGCACCGAATGCATCGTCGGATGTGTAATGGTTGATGTAGTAGGCCACCAGCAGATAGGCCAGCGCGTACAGCGCCAGTGCGCGGAAGAACCTGCGCCGTTCTGGCACGTCGCCGGCCAGCCAGCGCACCACGGCGAACCCGGCAATACACAGGTTCTGGATATCGAACATGCGTTGCATGTTGGACAATGCGTGGTCGTCGATGTCCACGCGGGCGGCGAACGACTGCGCATGCACGAAGAACAGCACGCCAAGCAGCGCCGCCATCGCCGCATCGATCAGGCTGATGCTGACCCGCTCCCGGCGCGCCCGGGCCAGGATGAACACCAGCGGCACACCGTACAGCACGTACAGGAACAGGCTTGCCCGTGGAGTGAAATCGGCGCGGCCGGCGCCCAGCGCGTCGATCATGTTGAACGCCATGCCGCCGGCCCACAGCAGCAGCGCCAACGCCGTGGCCCGCCAGCCCAGCGCCGCCCGGTCGCGGCGGGCCCGCCACAGGCAGGCGACCGCAGCCAGCAGCGGCGCGCCGGTCAGGAAAACGAAGGAGCCTACCCCGGCGGGGCCAGACCACAGGGCCAGCACCAGGCCATGGCACAGCACATACAGCAGCGCCAGCACTACCGGCATGCATACCCCCGATCCGCAAGGCCGTCTGCGCGCACGATAGCGCGCCGGCACGCCACAGCGGCGTGATCCACTGCGGCAAAACGACACTCCGAATGCACCGCGATGGTAGTGCCGGCCGCTGGCCGGCAAACCCGGGGAATCACAGGACCGCAGGTTGCCGGCCCGCGGCCGGCGCTACCGGAACGCCCTCAGCCCTGCAGGGCGCGGGCGTGGTGAGCGATGTGCTCGCCAATGAAGCTGGCGATGAAGTAGTAGCTGTGGTCGTAACCGGGCTGCAGGCGCAGGGTCAGTGGATGGCCGGCGGCATCACAGGCCTGCTGCAGGCGCTGCGGCTGCAGCTGGGTCTGCAGGAATTCGTCCGCCTCGCCCTGGTCGACCAGCAACGGCAGCCGCTCGCTGGCCGCCGCAATCAGTTCGCAGGCGTCCCATTGCGCCCAGTCGGCCAGGTTGTCACCCAGATAGGCAGTGAATGCCTTCTGGCCCCACGGCACGTGGCTGGGTGCAACGATCGGCGAGAACGACGACACGCTGCGGTAGCGCCCCGGGTTGCGCAGCGCGATCACCAGCGCACCATGGCCGCCCATCGAATGGCCGCTGATGCCACGCGCATCGGTGGCCGGGAAACTCGCCTCGATCAGCGCCGGCAGTTCCTGCGCCACATAGTCGTGCATGCGGTAGTGCTTCGCCCACGGTGCACGGGTGGCATTGAGGTAGAACCCGGCACCCTTGCCGATGTCGTAGCCTTCGGCATCGGACACGTCATCACCGCGCGGGCTGGTATCAGGCGCAACGATGATCACACCGTGTTCGGCGGCGTAGCGCTGTGCGCCGGCCTTGGTGATGAAGTTCTGCTCGGTGCAGGTCAGGCCGCTCAGCCAGTACAGCACCGGCAGCTTCTGTGTTTCCGCCTGCGGTGGCAGGTACACGGCGAACTGCATGTCGCAGCCCAGCGTGGTGGAATGATGGCGGTAAACGTCCTGCCAGCCGCCAAAACATGCGCGGTGTTCAATGCGTTCCATGGTGCTCTCCTGCGCGGCGCGTCAGCGCACGCGTGCTTCTGGTAGATGCCGACCTTGGTCGGCTTATCCACGCCCGGCGTGGATGCCTTGGTTGATCCGTTCATCCAGCTGCGCCAACAGGCGCAGCAAGGGTTCGACACCGGGCTGGCCGTCCAGGTTGCGGTACGCCGCCACCGCCACGTCACTGCGCGGTGGCCATTGGCCATCAGCGCGGGCTTCGTGCAGACGCGGCAGGAACACCTGCGCCAGCCAGTGTTCGAACGGCATTTCATCGATGCCGAAGGGTGAGTCCACCGCGCGCGGCGGACCCACGTCGCCCTCGACCCAGCCCAGTGCACGCAGGGCCTGCTCGATCGGATCGACCAAAGCCGCGCGAGGATCGTCCGCACGCGGCCCGCGCAGGGCATCGAACCAGCTCACGCCGCGCCTCAGTAATGGACCACCGAACGGATCGACTTGCCTTCGTGCATCAGGTCGAAGGCGTCGTTGATCTTGTCCAGGTCCATGGTGTGGGTGACGAACGGGGCCAGTTCGATATCGCCCTTCATCGCGTCCTCGACCATGCCCGGCAACTGGCTGCGGCCCTTCACGCCACCGAAGGCCGTGCCCATCCACTTGCGGCCGGTCACCAGCTGGAACGGACGGGTGGAGATCTCCTGGCCCGAACCGGCCACGCCGATCACCACGCTCTGGCCCCAACCACGGTGCGCGCATTCCAGCGCCGCGCGCATCACGTTGACGTTGCCGATGCACTCGAAGCTGTGGTCCACGCCCCAGGTGGTCATTTCAACGATGACCTGCTGGATCGGCTTGTCGAAGTCTTTCGGGTTGATGCAGTCGGTGGCGCCGAATTCGCGCGCCAGCTCGAACTTGGACGGGTTGGTATCCACCGCGATGATGCGGCCGGCCTTGGCCTGGCGCGCACCCTGGATCACCGCCAGGCCGATGCCACCGAGGCCGAACACCGCCACGCTGTCACCTTCCTGCACCTTGGCGGTGTTGTGCACCGCGCCGATGCCGGTGGTGACGCCGCAGCCGAGCAGGCAGACGTGTTCCGGGTTGGCGTCCGGGTTGATCTTGGCCAGCGAGACCTCGGCAACGACGGTGTACTCGCTGAAGGTCGAGCAGCCCATGTAGTGGTACAGCGGCTCACCGTTGTAGCTGAAGCGGCTGGTGCCATCCGGCATCACGCCCTTGCCCTGGGTAGCGCGCACCGAAACGCACAGGTTGGTCTTGCCGCTCTTGCAGAACAGGCACTCACCGCACTCGGCGGTGTACAGCGGAATCACGTGGTCGCCGGGCTTGACGCTGGTCACGCCCTCGCCGACCTCCACCACGACGCCGGCGCCTTCATGGCCCAGCACCACCGGGAACAGGCCTTCCGGATCATCGCCGGACAGGGTGAACGCATCGGTGTGGCAGACACCGGTGTGGGTGATCTTGACCAGCACTTCGCCCTTCTTCGGCGGGGCGACGTCGATCTCGACGATCTTCAGCGGCTGGCCGGGACCAAAGGCGACGGCGGCACGGGACTTCATGGTGATTTCTCCAAAGACAGGCAATGACAGGATGGGCGGCGCCATGTTGCGCCATCGTTTATTTCAGGTACGAGCGGATCAACGCGCTCATGTCGCGCACGCGTTCGGCGCGTTGTTCATCGGAGGCCGCAGGCTGGCCGAACTCCTCGCGCAGATGGGCCTCCATCACCTCGGACATCAGGCCGTTGACCGCGCCACGGATGGCGGCGATCTGCTGCAGCACCGGCCCGCAGTCGGCACCGGCTTCCAGCGCGCGGTCCAGCGCATCGCACTGGCCGCGGATGCGGCGCACGCGGGCCAGGACCTTCTTCTTCTCTTCGGGGGAGTGCGGCATGGCGAGGCCACCTCGGAACTATACTGGGGGATAGTATATATAGAAGCCGTTGGTTTGACGCAAATGGCGTCCTGAATCTCCGCGACGGCAGCTTTTACGCAAGCCAAATCAAATACTTGCGGCAACACGGCAGCCATCAAAGCTGTGTAAGGCAAGCTCTGGTGTCTGCAACACCTGGGATCAAACAATGGGCATTGGCGTCCAACTCGGTCGCATCACCGATGAGATCGGCAGCAGCGAATTTCTGTATGCGTTCTTCTCAACGATCACCGGCAACCTGGAACCGGATGGATGGGGAAGCCGCTTCCCGGTCATCATGAAGCAGCTCTACGCTGGCTGGCTGCAGAAATCAGATGCGGCCATCGCACTTTCAGAGATGCACGTCATCCGCTGTGAACTGGCCGAACTGCCGCCAGCCTGTGCCATCTGGTCGCACGAGGATCGAACCCAGCATCCACCGTGGGGAGACGATATCGCTCCCGACATCGACAGCCTTGGCGACCTGCTTCGTCACCTCACATGGACGCGATCTGATTGCGCTCCTGGCTGAGGTGTTTGAAGCACTTCAGGAAGGCGAAGACACGTCCGCCCGGATCGTCAGCTACTGATGCCCTACGCTCAATCAAACACACCCTCACCCGCCAACCGGGTCAGTTCATCCACCACGTAGCGCACCTTGGGCCGCAGGTGGCGCGTCGGCGGCCACAGCGCATGGATATCGATATGCCGTTGCATGTGCGTGTCCAGCACCGACTGCAGCGCGCCGGATTCCAGGTGGCGGCGTACCAGTGAAACCGGCATCTGGCAGATACCAAGCCCGGCGATGGCCGCTTCAATTACCGCGTCGCCGTCATTGAGTTGATACGGCGCATTCGGGATGAATGTCCCTTCGTCCTCCTCGCTGCCGATCCGCCACCACACCGGTTGCCCATGGCGGAAGCCGACGATGCTGCGGTGCTGCGCGAGTTCCTCCACCGTGCGCGGCACGCCATGTGCCTGCAGGTACTCCGGCGATGCGCAGGTAACCAGGCGCTGGTGCCCCAGCCGCCGCGCCACCAGATGCTCGGCCTGGTGCAGCCCGCCGAAGCGGATCAGCAGGTCGATGCCTTCCTCGACGGGATCGACGAAGTGATCGGTGAAGGTCATGGTCAACTGCAGGTCCGGGTACTGTCGGCAAAGCCGCAACAGCACCGGTAGTATCACCAGCCGCCCGAACGAGGACGGCATGTCGATGCGCAGCCGTCCGCTGGGCAGGCCGGCCGATCCCAGGCAGGCCTCGGCGGCAGAGATTTCTTCCAGCGCCGCCGCACACGACGCGTAGTACGCCTCGCCGTCGGTGGTCAGCGCAATACGCCGCGTGGTGCGGTGGAACAGGCGGACCCCCAGCCGTGTTTCCAGCCGGGCGATGGCCTTGCCCACCGCCGAGCGCGAGATGCCCAGCGCGTCGGCGGCTTCGGTGAAGCTGCCCGAGCGGGCCGTGGTGACGAACGTGACCAGGCCATTCAACGATTCCAGCGGCAGCATCCATCGCGCTCCATTGGGGACAAATAGTCCCGCACCCGGGGAGATCGAAGCGCTTTATGCGCCTGCATGTCAACTCCATCCTGTGTGCATCGCGCCGCTGGCGCCTTCCCCCGCACCGAGATGACCGACATGACCGCCGCGCTGTTCCGCCCCTTCGACCTTGCAGGCACCGCCCTGCGCAACCGCATCGCGATGGCGCCGATGACCCGTGCCCGCAACCCCGGAGCGGTCGCCAACGAACTCACCGCACAGTACTACCGGCAGCGCGCCAGCGCCGGCCTGATCATCAGCGAAGGCACGCCGGTTTCGCCGCAGGGACAGGGCTACATCGACGTGCCCGGCATCTGGTCTGCCGAGCAGGTGGCTGGGTGGAGGCTCGTCACCGAGGCGGTGCATGCCGCTCAGGGCACGATCTTTGCCCAGCTCTGGCACGTCGGCCGCATGTCGCATTCCTCGCTGCAGCCCGACGGTAGGCAACCGGTCAGCGCCGGTACCCGCCCGGTAGCCAGCGCACCGAAGAACACCTCGTTCGTCTACCTGGACGATGGCAGCCGCGGCCACGCCGATCCCACCCCGGCACGTGCACTGGAGACCGCAGAGATCCCCGGCATCGTCGACGACTTCGTGCGCGGCGCAGAGAACGCCATCGCCGCCGGCTTCGACGGCATCGAACTGCATGCCGCCAACGGCTACCTGTTCGAACAGTTCCTCAACCCGGTCATCAACCAGCGCGAAGATCACTACGGCGGCTCGCTGCCCAACCGCGCGCGCTTGATCCTGGACACCGTCGATGCGATGGCCCAGCGCATCGGTGCGCAGCGCATCGGCGTGCGCCTGGCACCGAACAATCTCACCTTCGACATGCCGTTCTACCCCGACAACGAGGCCACCTATCTGTACCTGGCCGAGGAACTGGGCAAGCGCGGCCTGGCCTATGTGCATCTCAACGACAACCAGCAGGCGGGCCAGTCGGTGCTGGGCGAGGCCTTCCTGCAGCAGTTCAAGCAGGCCTACGGTGGCACCGTGATCCTGGCCGGCGGCATGACCCGCGAACGCGCCCTGCAGCTGGTCGAGGCCGGCACCATCGACCTTGCCGCGTTCGGCCAGCCGTTCATCGCCAACCCGGATCTGGTCGAACGCCTGCAGCGCAACATCGCGTTGGCCACGCCCGACCGCAGCACCTATTACGGGGGCGGCGAGGCGGGCTATCTCGATTACCCGGCCGCAGGCTGATCCCGCACGGGGTCGGATCCCTTTCCAACGGAAAGGGCTCTGACCCCTGCTCGGCGAACAAGGAGTCAGAGCCACGCTGCGCCCGGATCCGACCCCGGCCTTCCGACCCCGGCCTTCAGGCGTCCTCGCGCACGTAGGCGAACGACTCGTCCAGCCGCTCGAAGCCGATCACTTCAGCGACGATGGCCTGTGCCTCGTCTTCGCTGAAGTTCCCTTCTTCAATATCGTCAACGCGGGCGAACAGCCGCTGCAATGCCGCGTACTGGTCGCCGCGCAGGAAGGAATGGTGAGTCTGCAGCCAGCGCTGCAGATTCCCGGCCAGCTCGCCGCGCGACAGCAGCGTGTACGGCCGCTGGTAGTCGGCAACCGCTTCGACCATCTTGCGGAACACGAAATCCTGGTAGCTGGCGGCCAGCACGTCGGCACGGTCGTCGTCATGCCACACCATCACCACCGGCGGTTCGCTGAAACCGGGCGCGTTGCTCCAGAAACAGTAACTGTCACCCGCGCCGGTCCGCGCAAAGGGCAGCAACTGCAGGTCAGTGCGCAGGGGATTGTAATGATCCTCCGCGGTCAGCTCCTGCCACGCCTCGAGCAGTTCATCGTCCTCCAACGGCTCATAGTCCTGGGCGTACAGCAGCACCGGCGGTTCTGCCTGCAGCGCCGGGAATACCACCTCGGACCATTCCGGATGGGGAGCACCCCAGCTCAACCGACCCGCTGCATGCAACTGCTTGAACAGGGGCGGGAAGGTCTGGCCCGTGGCCTGTTCGATGCCGGATAGCGCGCTCATGGATGTCCTTGTCGATGGAGACCGCCCAGCTTGCCCGAATTCGCGCAGGAGATGAACCGGCGGCACCACGCGGCAGGACTAGACTGCGACCACCGGATGCCGCCCATCGCTACCATGAACGCCACTGCCCACAGCTTCATCGTCAACATGGACGTGCCCGACCTGGCCGCCGCCGAAGACTTCTACATCCGGGCCTTCGGCCTGCGCATCGGCCGCCGTCTCGGCCCGGGCGCCGTGGAGCTGCTCGGTGGGCCAACGCCGCTCTACCTGCTGCACAACGACGCCGGCAGCGCCGCCACGGAAGACGGCGACGTGCGCGACTACGAGCGTCATTGGACGCCGCTGCACCTGGACTGGGTGGTGGATGACATTGAAGCCGCGCTGGCACGTGCAGTTGCGGCCGGGGCGACACTCGAGCAGTCCGTGCGCGAGCGTCGCTGGGGACGCATCGCCGTACTGGCCGATCCGTTCGGGCATGGCTTCTGCCTGATCCAGTTCAGTGGCGAAGGCTACGATGCGCTGGTTGAATGACCGGCGCGCCGTTCACCACGGCAACGGCACTGCTTCGCCGTTGGCGCGCTCGCCGTAGTACAGCGAAGGCAGCAGCCGCGACAGGAAACTGAACTCCGTATAGCAGTGCCTGAGCAGGCCCAGGCCGACCGCGTCGCCGGCATCGCGACGCGGATCGGCGCTATCCAGGCCGAGCACGAAGCGGCTGCGCAGCACGCAGCCAAACGGCGTATCGCGCGCCACATGCAGCATCTGCCCATCGCAGGGATCGCCCTGTACATCCAGACGCACGTGATCACCGAAGCCGATGCGCGCGGCGATCACCGCCGATACATGGCCTGCATCCTGTGCCGCCTGCAGGCGTTCGGGCACCAGCAAGGTGCGCGGGTCATGGAACTTCAGGCGCGCCGCCACCGGCGGAATGTCAGCGAGCGATTCCACCGCATGGATGCTGGCGCCGTGGTAGCTGCGCCCGCGCTGCCAGGCCGCGTCCCAGCCGCGATGCTCGACATGATCGACCGGATGCCACCAGCGGATGTGCTGGGTGGTCTCGAAGAAGGTGAACCACCAGTCCAGCATGCGGCCCTTGCAGCCGTGCAGATCGGTGCGCACCGCCACCAGCAGCGTGCCGTCTTCGCGGCGCTGGATGCCGGTTTCCAGATGCATCGGCGCCGGGTCCAGCAGATCGTGGTGGTCCAGCCAGGGGCGAGCGTTCACAGCGGTATCCATCGGGGTGTCCTACGGGTTGGGAGACCTGACAATACGGAAACGCACACCGTTTCGCAATTTGATGGGTGCGGTAAGATGGGCGCAATGAACAGCACCACCCTGCCCGAACCCACATCACCGACCCGCCGTCGCGGCCGCCCTGCCCGACCGGAAGCCGAAGTCCGCCACGCCGTGCTGCAGGCCACGCTGGAGCTGCTGCTGGCGCAGGGTTACGAGGCCACCACCGTCGAAGCGGTGGCGGCGCATGCCGGGGTGGCGAAGAAGACCGTCTATCGGCATGCCAGCAACCGCGAGGAACTGGTCGGGTTGGCGGTGCGTGAGTGGACGGACGGCTTCGCGCCACAACTGCAGCGCGATGCGCGCAATGCCGACGAGGTGCTGCCGTTGCTGCAGGACATCCTGCACGCGGTGTGCGCACAGGCGCTGTCGGCGCAGGCGGTGCAGGTGTTCCGCCTGCTGGCCACCGATTTCCCCGGCAAGGACGCGCTGCTGCAGGCCTACCTGGACAACGGCATTGAACGCGGCCGAGCGCTGCTGGCTGACTGGCTGGCGCGACAGCAACAACGCGGGCTGCTGCGCGAGGGAGATCCTGTTCGCATGGCGCGATTGCTGCTCGCGATGGCCGTAGCCGAGCCGCTGCGCGAACGCGTGATCGGCGTGGTGGCCGAGGATGCGCCAGTGGACGCGCACCTGCGTGAGTGCCTGGCGTTGTTGGGGCCGGTGTTGCAGGGGGCGTAGGGTTGCTCCATCCACGCATGGCGTGGATCTACCGGCCGATCCCGATTCGTTGGTCGGCAATTGCCTGCCCCGGTGGGTGCCGACCGTTGGTCGGCACGTCTGCAGCACCTCACTCGCGCAGCATGTCCACGAACGCGCGCAGCGCACCCGGCATCTGCCGCTGCTTCGGGTAGTACAGCGCGAAACCGGCGAACGGCTCGCTCCAGTCTTCCAGCACCGCCACCATCTGCCCCGATTCAATGTACGGTCGCGCGGTGTCTTCCAGCACGTAGGCCAGTCCGATGCCATCGAGTACCGCTCTGACCACGGTGCCCTGCTCGCACAGGGTCAGCCGCCCGGGTACATCGATCTCCAGCGCCTGCCCACCACGCTCGAACTGCCACTTGTACAGATGCCCGCTGGCGAAGCGGAAGCGGATGCATTCGTGCGCGGCGAGATCACGCGGATGCTGTGGCGCCGGGTGCCGACGCAGGTAGTCCGGCGAGCCGACAATCAGCCCGCGCAGCGGCGGCCCCATCGGCACCGCCACCATGTCCTCGGGCACGAACTCGTGCAGGCGCACGCCGGCGTCATAGCCCTCGGCAACGATGTCGACCAGGCCATCGTTCTCGGTCAGTTCCACCCGCACGTCGGGATGGGCGCGCAGGAAGCGCGCCAGCCGTGGCCCCAGCTGGGTCGGCACCGCGGCGCGGGTGGCGTTGATGCGCAACAGCCCGGCCGGTGCGGCGCGGAACTGGTTCATCTCCTCCAGCGCGTCATGCACCTGCCCCAGTGCCGGTTGCAGGCGCTCGAGCAGGCGCTGCCCGGCCTCGGTCAGGGCCACGCTGCGGGTGGTGCGATGGAACAGGCCTACGCCCAGGCGTTCTTCCAGCGCGCGGATCGCATAGCTCACCGCCGAGGTCGACAGCGCCAGCTCGGCGCCGGCGCGGCGGAAGCTGCGGTGGCGGGCGACCGCCGCGAACGCGGCCAGGTGGGAGAGGTTGTCAGTGGCCATGATTGTGCAGTTTCACTTGATGAATCATGCCGATATCCGGGCTTCTTGCCGCTGGTTACGGGGCGTATTGTAAAACGCCTTTCGACAAACCCTGCCAAGGATTCCCCATGTCCCTCGCCCGTGGTTACGCCGCCCATTCACATACCGACCCGCTGATCCCGTACGAGTTCGAACGCCGCGCGGTCGGCCCGGACGATGTGCGTATCGAGATCCTCTACAGCGGCATCTGCCACTCCGACCTGCACCAGGCCCGCGACGACTGGGGTGGCTCGATCTACCCGATGGTGCCGGGCCACGAGATCATCGGCCGCGTCACCGAGGTCGGCAGCAACGTCACCCGCTTCAAGGTGGGCGACCACGCCGGTGTCGGCTGCATGGTCGATTCCTGCCGCCACTGCGACGCCTGCCAGCACGACCTGGAGCAGTACTGCGCCGAAGGCGCGACCTGGACCTACAACGGCCGTGAACGCGAAAGCGGCGCGCCGACCTACGGCGGCTATTCCGACCACGTGGTGGTCGAACAGCGCTTCGTGGTGAAGGTGTCCGACACCCTCGACCTGAAGGCGGCCGCGCCGCTGCTGTGCGCCGGCATCACCACCTGGTCGCCGCTGCGCCACTGGAAGGTCGGCCCGGGCCAGAAGGTCGGCGTGATCGGCCTCGGTGGCCTTGGCCACATGGGCGTGAAGTTCGCCAAGGCGCTCGGCGCGCACGTGGTGATGATCACCACCACGCCGGAAAAGGGTGCCGACGCCAAGCGCCTGGGCGCCGACGAAGTGCTGGTCTCGCGCGATGCCGCGCAGATGAAGGCGCACGCCGGCAGCTTCGACTTCCTGCTCAACACCATCCCGGTCGGCCATGACACCAACCCGTACATGGGCCTGCTCAAGCGCGAGGCCACCATGTGCCTGGTCGGCGTGCTGACCGAGCTGGACCCGCCGCTGACCGGCGGCAGCGTGATCTTCGGCCGCAAGCACCTGACCGGCTCGGCGATCGGCGGCATGGCCGAAACCCAGGAAATGATGGACTTCTGTGCCGAGCACGGCATCGTCAGCGATGTCGAGATGATCGACATCAAGAACGTCAACGAAGCCTGGGAACGCATGGCGAAGAACGATGTGCGCTACCGCTTCGTAATCGACATGGCGACGATGAAGAACGCCGCCTGATCCAGGGCGGGTGTGGAAACGAAAAAAACCCCGGCAATGCCGGGGTTTTTTTCTGGTAGTGCCGGCCGTGGCCGGCGACCCTGCCAGGCTGCCGGCCAGCGGCCGGCACTACCGCAATCCACTCAGTACGCGAACTCGCGGAACACCGGATCCACATCGCCGTGCCAGCGGCCATGGAACAGCGCCAGCTTGCGTTCGGCCGGGGTCAGGCCGGACTCGACGATCTCCTGCAGCACATCCAGGAACTTGCTTTCATCCTGGCCATCGGCATTGCGCGCCGCACGGCGCTTGAGGCCTTCCACGGAAATCTTCACTGCTTCGCGGGCCAGGTCGCGCACGGTGCCATTGCGGAACGGCAGGTTCATCGCATGCTTCGGCACGCCGTCGCGCAGTGCATGGCGCTCGGCCAGGGTGAAGTCGCGGACCAGGTCCCAGGCGGCATCCAGTGCGGTGTCGTCGTACAGCAGGCCCACCCAGAACGCCGGCAGCGCACACAGGCGGCTCCACGGGCCACCATCGGCGCCGCGCATTTCCAGGTACTTCTTCAGGCGCACTTCCGGGAACGCGGTGGTCATGTGGTCCGACCAGTCGCGCAGGGTGGGCAGCGCGCCCGGCAGCACCGGCAGCCTGGCCTGCATGAAATCGCGGAAGCTCTGTCCGCTGGCGTCGTGGTAGATGCCATCGCGGTAGGAGAAATACATCGGCACGTCGAGCAGGTAATCGACATAGCGTTCGTAACCGAACCCATCCTCGAACACGAAGTCGAGCATGCCGGTGCGGTCGGCATCGGTGTCGGTCCAGATGTGCGAGCGGTAGCTCAGGTAGCCGTTCGGCTTGCCTTCGGTGAACGGCGAATCGGCGAACAACGCGGTGGCGATCGGCTGCAGCGCCAGCGACACGCGGAACTTCTTCACCATGTCCGCTTCGGTGGCGTAGTCCAGGTTCACCTGCACCGTGCAGGTGCGGGTCATCATGTCCAGGCCGAGCGAGCCGACCTTGGGCATGTACGCGCGCATGATCTTGTAGCGGCCCTTCGGCATCCACGGCATCTCATCGCGCTTCCACTTCGGCTGGAAGCCCATGCCGAGGAAACCCAGCTGCAGTTCGCCGGCCACCTGCGCCACTTCATTGAGGTGGGTGCCGGTCTCCACGCAGGTCTGGTGGATGGTTTCCAGCGCCGCGCCGGACAGTTCCAACTGGCCGGCCGGTTCCAGCGTCACCGAGGCGCCATCGCGCAGCAGGGCGATCGTGTTGCCGTTTTCCTGCACCGGCTCCCAGCCGAAGCGGACCAGACCGTTGAGCAGGGCTTCGATGCCGCGCTCACCTTCGAAGGTCGGCGGGCGGAGGTCATCCAGGCGGAACCCGAACTTCTCGTGCTCGGTGCCGATGCGCCACTGCGCGCGGGGCTTCTCGCCGGAGGCGAGCACCTCCACCAGCTGCGAGCGGTCGGTAATGGGTGTATCGGCGACGTGGCTGGGGCTCGACAAGGGGAGGGCTCGCTGGACGGTGGCGGGGGATGTGGGGCCCGGGGCCTTCCATCGCAAGGGCGCACTATAGCGTGGCGACCGGTTGCGTCATGCGACGGTGACGGGTTTCAGCATCCTACCGACGCCCTCTTGACCCTCGTACACTCAAGGCCATGAGCCGCCATTCACGACACCCCGAACTGCACCGCTCCGAGCGTGTCGGCTGGCTGCGTGCCGCCGTGCTGGGCGCCAACGATGGCATCGTCTCGGTGGCCGGCCTGGTGGTCGGCGTGGCCGCCAGCGGCGCCTCGGCTGCGACCATCCTGGCCACCGGCGTGGCCGGCACCGTGGCCGGCGCGATGTCGATGGCCGCCGGCGAGTATGTCTCGGTGCAGACCCAGGCCGACACCGAAGACGCCGACCTGGCGATGGAAAAGCGCGAACTTCACGAAGACCCGCACAGCGAGCTGGAAGAGCTGGCCGCGATCTACCGCCACCGCGGCCTGGAGCCTGCGCTGGCACGGCAGGTGGCCGAACAGCTTACCGCCCACGATGCGCTGGGCGCCCACGCACGCGACGAGCTGGGCATCACCGATACCCTGCGCGCGCGCCCGCTGCAGGCGGCACTGGCCTCGGCCGGAGCCTTTACCTGCGGCGCGGCACTGCCGGTGCTGACCGCCCTGCTCGCGCCGGTGGACAAGGTTGCGATGATGACCACGGCCAGCACCCTGCTCGGCCTGTGCCTGACCGGCGCGATGGCGGCTCGGGCCGGCGGCGCACCGCCGGTACGCGGCGCGATCCGGGTGATGTTCTGGGGCGCCCTGGCGATGGCCGCGGCCGCCGGCGTCGGTCGCCTGCTCGGCGCGCACGTGACATGACCGCCATGCTGCCCCCGGCCACCGCACTGCTGGCCGAGATGGCCAGCCTGGCTGGCTGCGCACGCGCCGAAGGTTATGCCTGCATCACCGCACGTCGCGAACATGGCGCCAGCTCGGTGGAGATTCCGCAACCGCAGTTCGCGATCCTGCTGGAAGGCCGCAAGCAGGTGCGTACCGCACACCAGTCGCTGGAGTTCGTTCCCGGCGACATCCTGCTGCTGACCCAGCGTTGCCGCATCGATGTGGTCAACAGCCCCGATCCACGCACTGGCCGCTATCTCAGTGCCATCGTGCCACTGTGTGCCGAGGTGCTGGCAGCCGCACGCACGCTGTGGAGCGAGGAACTTCCCGCGCCGGGCCAGTCGATGGCGCGGTTGCCGTTGATCGAACACGCTACGGTGCTGCGCCAGTGGCGGCAATCGCTGCAGGACGGCCGCTACAGTGAAGCACGATTGGCCCTGGCCTCACTGGTGCTGACGCTGTGCCGGCAGGGCCATGGCAACCTGCTGCTGCCGCAGGCACCGAGCCTAGGCGAACAGATCCGCGACCGCATCGCCGCCGAACCGGCACGCGACTGGCAATCGCGCGACGTGGAAGAGCAGTTCGCGCTGAGCGGCGCCACCCTGCGCCGTCGACTCGCCGCCGAGGACACCAGCCTGCGTCAGCTGCTCACCGAGGCACGGTTGGCGCATGGCATGCAGCTGCTCTATACCACCGACCTGCCGTTGAAGACCGTCGCCGCACGCGCGGGCTACCGGTCTGCGGCGAGTTTCAGCAAGCGCTTCGCCGAGCAGTACGGACTGGCTCCCACAGACATTTGAGGGGGTTCGGCAGGGCTTGCAGCCCTGCACCTGCCGAAGCGAGTGCAAGAGGCGGAGCAACAGCAACAGCAACAGCGTGCATTCCGTGGGATGGCGGGGCACTGTGGGTTTGCGGGGACGCCGTAAACCCACAGGCCGGCCCAGCCGCTGGCGGCTGTGCGTTCGGGCGCTTGCGAAGCAGTGCTTCGCAAGCAAAGCGCCCTCACCCATGGGGGCTTGGTCGCCGCATCCATGCGGCTCACACCCCGCAAACCCACAGTGCCCCGCCTTCGACAGATTCCGGCGGCTGTTGGTAGGTGTCGACCTTGGTCGACACATCTGTCAGATATCAAATGAGTCATCCACGCATGGCGTGGATCTACTGTGTCGACCAAGGTCGACACCCACCAGGGCAATACGTCGTTCCGACAGATCGCGGAAAACTGTCGAAGGCGGGGTGGGTCCGGTTGCGGGAGTGTCCGCGGCATGGGCCCGAGGTATACCTCGGGCGGGTTGGGCAGGATGCCCCGCCCCGGTCTTGCCGTGTGCGCAGGACAGCGCACACGAGCAAGCCGCGGCTAAGCCCCCATGGAGGGGTTTACGGCGTCTCCCGCAACCGGACCCACCCCGCCATCCCACGGATAGCCCGCTGTCGCTGTTGCTTCGGCTGTTGCTTCGGCTGTTGCTTCGGCTGTTGCTTCGGCAGTTGTCGTTGCCTCTGCGGGTGCAGGGCGCAGCCCTGCAGACAACACCCCTTCCCTGAGCATTCCGCGTAGTGGTTTGAGCGCCGCGCACACGTCGGCCACGGCACGCTATGCAGCAACGGAATCGTCCGTCGTCCACCGAGAACCGCCATGACCCTGCGTCACCTGCCGCTGCACGGCGCCCTGCTGTTGGCCCTGTCGTCCCTGCCACTGGCCGCGTTGGCCGAAGCCACCTCGCCCGCCCCCACCCAGCAGGTGCCCGGCGTCTACCACCAGCGCATCGGTGCGCTGCAGGTCACCGCCCTGTTCGACGGCGTGGTCGCGCTGGGTCGGCAGGAAGTGGTGGACGTGCCGCCGACGCTGGTCAGCCGCCTGCTCGAAGGCCGCTATGTACCTGAGGACAAGAAAGGCCTGCAGACCGCGATCAACGCCTTCCTGGTGCGCCAGGGCAACCACCTGACCCTGGTCGACACCGGCACCGCGCAGTGCTTTGGCCCCGGCCTGGGCCAAGTGCCGGGCAACCTGCGCGCCTCCGGCGTCGACCCGACCGAGGTGGATGAGGTGCTGCTGACCCACGCCCATCCGGACCACCTGTGTGGCGTGCTCGATGCACAGGGCAAGCCGGCCTATCCCAATGCCACGGTGTGGCTGTCCAAGGCCGATGCCGATTACTGGCTCAACCCTGCCAGCGAGGCCACCGCGCCGAAGGGTGTGCGCTTCGCCTTCCCGCTGGCACGCAACGCGGTGGCGCCGTATCAGGCCAGCGGCCACCTGCGCACCTTCAGCCCCGGCGATGCCCTGCCCGGCGGCGCGGTGGCGATGGACACCCATGGCCACACCCCCGGCCATGTCTCCTACCGGTTCGACAGCCAGGGCCAGTCGCTGCTGGTGTGGGGCGATGTGCTGCACTTCCACGCCGTGCAGTTCGCGCATCCGGAAGCGGCATTCGAGGCGGATTCGGACCGCAAGGCGGCCATCGCCAGCCGGCGGGGGCTGTTGCAGCAGGCCACCGCCAATGGTTGGTGGGTGGCCGGTGCGCACCTGCCGTTCCCCGGCCTGGGCCATGTGCGTGGCGAGGGCAAGGCCTATGCGTGGGTGCCGGCGGAGTATTCGCCGTTGAAATGAGGTGCCCACCACGGTCGGTGAGGTTGCCGGCCAGCGGCCGGCACTACCAGGAAGTCGATCGGTGGCGCCCGGCTGCCAGCCGGGCGACCGGCAATGCCTTATTCCAGCCCCAGCCAACCACCGATCACGCCGCGGGCTTCGTCCACGCCGGTGCGGTCTTCGCCGGAGAACACCTGCACGCTGACGCTGTCGCCGTAGGCCGATTGCAGTTCCTTGCGCACCTTCTGCAGGGACTGCATCTGCTGGCTGCGACTGAGCTTGTCGGCCTTGGTCAGCAGGGCATGCGCCGGCAGGCCGCGCTGCACGGCGTAGGACAGCATCTGCCGGTCGTAGTCCTTCAGCGGATGGCGGATGTCCATCACCACCACCAGGCCCTTCAGCGCCTCGCGGGTGCGGAAGTACTTGTCGATGAAGGCCTGCCAGTGCGCCTGCAGGTCCAGCGGTACCTTGGCGTAGCCGTAACCGGGCAGGTCGACCAGATGCGCTTCCGGGGTGACCTGGAAGAACACCAGCTGCTGGGTCCGGCCGGGGGTCTTGGAGACACGGGCCAAGGCGTTCTGGCGGGTCAGCGCGTTGAGCGCACTGGACTTGCCGGCGTTGGAGCGGCCGGCGAAGGCCACTTCGGCCCCTTCGTCGGGCGGCAGCTGCCGCACGTTGTGGGCCGAAAGGTGGTAACGGGCGCGTTCGATGAGCAATGACATGTGCCTAGGATCGCATGTTGCGGCGCCGCGCGCCCGTGCCGGCGGCCTTTGCGGGCATTTTGCTGCACTGCTGCGTTGACCGTGTGCGGAAACGGCGTTGATAATCCGGGCGATGCCGGCGGCCACCGCCCGGCCCGGTCCATACGGAGCTTCAGCATGCGCCACGCTCGCGTTCTTGCCGTATCCGCCCTTGCCACTGCTGTAGTCGTTGCCGCTGCTGCGTTCGCGCAGACCACGTTGACCCCGCTGCCCGACAACGGGCCGATCAACACCGCCTCGCTGGAGGTGGATTTCAGCAAGACCCACTGGGGCGATGCCAAGGCCGGCCAGACCAAGGCCTCGGCCTGCGCGGCCTGCCATGGCGCCGATGGCAACTCCACGGTGGAGATGTACCCGTCCATCGCCGGCCAGAGCGAACGCTACGTGGCCCAGCAGATGGCCCTGATCGCCAATGGGCAGCGCAGCTCCGGTGCGGCGGTGGCGATGGTGCCGTTCGTGCAGAACCTCACCCCGCAGGACATGCGCGACATCGGTGCGTTCTTCGCCACGCAGAAGGGCACCGCCGGCATCGCCGATGACACGGCGGTCACTGACGGCCCCTACAAGGGCATGAAGTTCTACGAGATCGGCCAGCAGCTGTACCGCGGCGGCGATGCCAAGCGTGGCTTGCCGGCCTGCATGGCCTGCCACGGCCCCAGCGGTGCCGGCAATCCCGGCCCGGCCTATCCGCACCTCGGTGGGCAGCACGCCAGCTATGTCGCGCGCCGCCTGCAGGAATACCAGGCCGGCCAGACCAACGAGACCGACAAGACGCACTTCCAGATCATGGCCACGGTCGCGCAGAAGCTCAGCGAGCAGGAGGTGCAGGCGCTGTCGAGCTACCTGCAGGGCCTGCACAACAAGGCCGACGACGTGGCCGTGGCGACCACGCCGGTACAACCGGCTGCCGCGCCCTGACCACCGCTGGTCGGCCCGGGCCGCCACCGCGGCCCTCGCCTGCGGTATGTTTCCTTCACGCCGGCGACCGCGCCGGCGTTGCTTTTTTCAACGGAGATGCGTGTCGATGAGGTTGATTTCCCGCCTGATGTTGTCCGTGCTGGTGCTGCTGCCCCTGGTGGCCTGCGCCGCAACCCCCGCCAATGCCCCGCTGGTCGAGGGCAAAGACTACGAACGCATCGCCCAGCCGGGCCCGTTCCAGCCGCTGGCCGGCAAGATCGAGGTGGTCGAGGTCTTCGGCTATACCTGCCCGCACTGCGCCCATTTCGAACCGCAGCTGGAAGCCTGGGCGGCCAAGCTGCCGGCCGACGTGCGTTTCACCCCGGTGCCGGCGGCCTTCGGTGGCGCCTGGGATGCCTGGGCACTGGCCTACTACGCCGCCGACGAAGTCGGCGTGGCCAAGCGCAGCCACGCTGCCGTGTTCAAGGCCCTGCACGAGCAGGGATCGCTGCCGATGCAGAACGTCTCGGCCGATGAGCTCGCCACGTTCTACAAGGCCTACGGCGTGACCCCGGACCGCTACCTCCAGGCCCTGCGCGGCGATGCCGTGCAGAAGAAGGTCGAGGCCGCGCGCGCGTTCGCCCAGCGCACCAAGATCCCGGGCACCCCGGCCATCATCATCAACGGCCAGTACCTGGTGCGGGGCAACAGCTTCGACGACCAGCTGCGCATCGCCTCGGCGCTGATCGCCCAGGCCCGCGCCGCCCGCGGCCGCTGAACCAACGCCCACCCTCGACACGGCGCTGTCGCCGCCGCATGTCATCATTTCCCCCTGGCTGGCGCCTGGCGCCGGCCCCCACCTTTCCAGATGCTGGAGACGTTTCCATGAAGATCCGTTACGCCCTCGCCCTCGCAGCGCTGCTGCCGATCCTGGCTGCCTGCAAGGCTGATGACGGCAGCACCAACACCACCGCGGCCCCGGCCGCACCGGCAGCCGCCCCGGCCACCGCCGAACCGGCCGCTGCGCCGGCCACGGGCAGCGAAGGCACCGCTCCGGCTGCCGCCGAAGGCGAAAAGGCCCCGGCCGAAGCCGCCCCCGCCGCGGCGCCGGCCCCGACCACCGCCGCGCTGACCGGCCCGGCCCCGGTGGAAGGCGCCGATTACCAGGTGATCCCGAACGGCCAGCCGTTCCAGCCGGCTGCCGGCAAGATCGAAGTGACCGAGATCTTCGGCTACGTCTGCCCGGCCTGCGCCGCATTCCAGCCGCTGGTCGGCCCGTGGAAGGCCGGCCTGCCCAGCGACGTGAACTTCGTCTACGTGCCGGCCATGTTCGGCGGCACCTGGGATGACTACGCCCGTGCCTTCTACGCCGCGCAGACCCTGGGCGTGCAGGAAAAGACCCACGAAGCGCTGTACGCCGCCATCCACTCGCAGAAGACCCTGAAGGGCGAGCGCGGCCGTGACTCGGTGGAAGACATCGCCAAGTTCTACGCCGCCTATGGCGTGGATCCGAAGCAGTTCGCCGCCACCATGGGCAGCTTCGCGGTGAACGCCAAGACCAACTCGGCCAAGCAGTTCGCCCAGCGCAGCCAGATCAGCGGCACCCCGTCGATCATCGTCAACGGCAAGTACCTGGTGAAGGGCAAGAGCTTCCCGGACATGCTGCGCATCGCCGACCACCTGATCGCCCGCGAACGCGGTGCGGCCCAGGCTCACTGATCCAAGAGAAGCATTTCCCGGCCGTGAATTCCCCCCGTACACGGACCCTGCGCTTGCTGACGGCCAACATCCAGGCCGGCTCAAGTACCCGCCGCTACAGCGACTATGTGACCCGCAGCTGGTCACATGCGCTGCCGGCGGGGCGCAAGCGCAGCAGCCTGGACGCGATCGCCACCCTGGCGCGCGACCATGACATCGTCGGCCTGCAGGAGGCCGACCCGGGCAGCCTGCGCTCGGGCTTCACCAACCAGACCCACTACCTGGCCCAGCGCGCCGGCTTCAACTACTGGAGCCACCAGCCGAACCGGCGCATGGGCGGCGTGGCATCCAGTGCCAATGGCCTGCTGAGCAAGCTGGAACCGGTGGAAGTGCAGGACCATGCCCTGCCCGGCCGCATCGGCGGGCGCGGCGTGCTGCTGGCCAAGTTCGGCGAGGGTACCGATGGCCTGGCGGTGGCGGTGGCGCATCTGTCATTGGGCGCGGGCTCGCGGATGTCGCAGCTGGGCTTCATCGCCGAGCTGCTGTCCGACCACCCCAACGCGGTGCTGATGGGCGACTTCAACTGCCTGGCCGAACGCCCGGAAATGCAGGTGCTGTACCAGAAGACCCGGCTGCAGCCCCCGGGCTGCATCGTGCCGACCTTCCCCAGCTGGCGCCCCGACCGCGCCATCGACCACATCCTGGTCAGCAGTGGCCTGCAGACTCGTACCGTGGAAGCCGTACCAGCCGCGTTCTCCGATCACCTCGCCCTGGCGATGCAGATCGACGTCCCGGCCGACGCCCTGCGCTGACTCGCCCTTACGGTAGGTGCGGACCGTTGGTCCGCACGCTCTGCGCCGGCCGCCGCCCGGCGCCCCCCCTAAATCGGGGCATAAACGACTTAATCCCCTCCGTCCCCTTTTTTCAGGCGGTGACGGGTGCCTTCAGGCGCCGCGCGGTCGTCGTGCTGCCCACCGAGGCCAGCACCGTGCAGCCGATCGCCAGCCACTGCAGCCCATGCAGGTGCTCGTGCAGCAGCAGCATGGCCCACAGTGCGGCCACCGCCGGTTCCATGCTGATCAGGATGCCGAAGGTCTCCTTCGGCAGGCGCTTGAGCGCCATCATTTCCAGCGACATCGGGATCGCGCTGGAGACCAGCGCCACCAGCAGGCCGGCCGCCAGGATCTTCGGGTCCAGCAGCGCGGCGCCGGCATGCACCACGCCCACCGGTACCACCACCAGCGACGCTGCCAGCAGCCCCAGCGACACCGAATGCCCGGCGTGCAGGTGGCCGGCACGCTTGCCGAACACAATGTACAGGCCCCAGCACGCCGCTGCGCCCATCGCATACAGCACGCCGGCCGGGTCCAGCGCCGGGCCACCGCCCAGCGGCAACAGCAGCAGCAACCCCACCACCGCGCAGCCCACCCAGACGAAGTCGATGGGGCGTCGTGATGACAGCATCGCCACCGTCAGCGGCCCGGTGAATTCGATGGCCACCGCGATGCCGAAGGGAATCGTGCGCAGGGCCATGTAGAACAGCAGGTTCATCAGGCCCAGGGTGAGCCCGTAGCGCAGGATGGTGATCGCATCCACGCGGCTGGTCTTCCAGCGCCACGGCCGCCAGAACAGCAGCAGCAACAGCGCCGAGAAGCCCACGCGCAGCGCGCTGGTGCCCTGGGCGCCGATCAGCGGGAACAGGTGTTTTGCGTAGGAGGTGCCGATGGCCAGCGAGGTGACCGAGCCAAGCACCGCCAGCGCCGGCAACATCGGCGCGAGTCGTGAGGTCTGCATGGGCAAAGTCTATTGCGCCGGCGCCGAGCACTTGGCTCAATTGACAGCCCGTTCGTGCAACTTCTGCTCGCCATGGCCACCGCCCCCGTGCTCGACAGCTATGATCGCGCCATCCTCGACCTGCTGCAGCGGGACAACACCCTGCCGCAGCGCGAAATCGCCGAGACCGTGCACCTGTCCACGCCGGCCGTGCAGCGCCGCATCAAGCGCCTGCAGGACAGCGGCGTGATCGCGGCCAATGTGGCGGTGGTCGCTGCAGCCAAGGTCGGGCGACCGCTGACCATCATCGTGGAGGTGCGCGTGGTCAGCGAGCAGCGCGAACGCGTGGCGCCGTTCAAGCGCCGCGTGCAGGACGACCCGGCCGTGCAGCAGTGCTACTCGATCACCGGCGATGGCGATTTCCTGCTGCTGCTTTCGGCGGCGTCGATGGAAGAGTACGAGGCGATCACCGAGCGCCTGTTCGGTGGCGATGACAACATCGAGCGCTTCCGCACCTCGGTGGCACTGGGCACGTTGAAGCGGAGTTTCGAAGTCCCGCTGACACCGGCTCTGTAGCGTCGAGCCAGCCTCGACTGCCTTTTGACCGCAAAGCTGAAGCAGTCGGGCGTGGCTCGACTCTACACTTCGATACCATGAGTACACCGCCCTCCTCTGCCCACCGCCTTCGCCGCTGGTTGCTGCGCGGCCTGTGGCTGGCCATCGCCCTCGTCGCCGCGATGGCGCTGTGGAACAGCCCATGGGCCGCTGCACCGAAACTGCTGTGGACACTCTCTCGTATGCCGCCGGCCACGCAACTGCCGGTGCCGGTGGACGGCGTGCGGCCACGCCAGATCGCCGATACCTTCGGTGCGCCACGTGGCCGCGACCGCTCCCACGCCGGCATCGACATCTTCGCCAAGCGCGGCACGCCAGTGCGCAGCGCCACGGCCGGTGTCGTTGCGGATGTCAGCGAGCGCGGACTCGGCGGCCGCCAGGTGTGGGTGATCGGGCCCGGGCGCGAGCGCTACTACTACGCGCATCTGGAGGACTGGGCCGAGGGTCTGTCGCGCGGCCAGGTGGTGCAGGCAGGAGACCTTCTCGGTCATGTTGGCGACAGCGGCAATGCCAAGGGCACGCCCCCGCACCTGCACTGGGGCATCTACGGCTCGAACGGCCCCCGCGATCCGCTGCCATTGCTGCACTGACCGCCACCGCGTACCCGCGGACCGATCTGTTCATGATTTGTAAATAGGAATAGTTCGTATTACCATTTCTTTCGTTTCCGGTGGTGCCAGGACGGCCTGCCCGCCCTTCCCCTACCCGTAGCGCATCGCCTCCTGGATGACGGCCGAACGCGCGTGCTCGTCCAGGACCCCCATGACCCGTCCCGCCTTCCGTACCCTGCAGCCGCAGCGGCTGTCCGTTGCCGTGCTCGCCGTTCTCTGCGCCGTGGCCCCGGCCGCCTTCGCCGACACCGCCGCCGACCCGACCACGCTCGACAAGGTGGTGGTCAAGGGCGAGCGCGCCGAAGGCTATTCGGTGCGCCGCACCTCGGCCGGTACCCGCTTCGACCTGGCGCCGCGCGAAATCCCGCAGTCGGTCAGCATCATCAGCCACCAGCGCATCGAAGATCAGAAGCTGGACGACATCATCGACGTGCTGGCCAATACCACCGGCGTGACCAGCACCCAGTCCGACAGCGAGCGCACCGAGTTCTACGCGCGCGGCTTCTACATCGATGCCTACCAGTTCGATGGCCTGCCGACGCAGATGGTGCAGAACTGGAGCTACGGCGATTCCGGCCTGGACCTGGCGCTGTATGACCGCGTGGAAGTGGTGCGTGGTGCCACCGGCCTGCTCAGCGGTGCTGGCAATCCGTCCGCGTCGGTGAACCTGGTGCGCAAGCATGCCGACAGCGCCGAGCTGGCCGGCAGCGTGTCGGTGAACGTCGGCAGCTGGGGCCGTACCCGCACCACCGTTGACGTGGGTAGCGCGCTCAACGCCAGCGGCACCGTGCGCGGCCGCGTGATCGGCAGCTACTTGGACACCGACGGCCAGATGGACCGTTACAACCAGCGCAAGACGCTGGGCTATGCGGTCATCGACGCCGACCTGACCCCGGACACGCAGCTGAGCGTGGGCTACGACTACCAGCAGAAGCGCGCCAACGGCGCGACCTGGGGCGGCTTCCCGATGCTGTACTCCGATGGCTCGCGCACGGGCTACGACGAATCTTTCAACGCCAGCCCGAACTGGACCTACTGGGATACCACCAGCAAGCGCGCCTTCGCCACCCTGCAGCATGCCTTCAGCAATGGCTGGAAGTTCAAGGTCGGCGCCACCCACGATGAGACCAAGGCCGACGACAAGCTGTTCTACCCGGCGTACAACGACTGGACCAGCGGCGCGTCGTACTTCGACAAGACCACCGGCGCGGGCATCTCGCCCTCGGCGGGCTTCTACAACACCGAGCGCAAGGTCACCGGCGTGGACGGCTATGTCGACGGTCCGTTCCAGCTGTTCGGCCGCGAACATCAGTTCATGGCCGGCCTGAGCTACAACAAGCGCGAGTACGCCAACTACGGCGACTACCAGGTCGGTGGCGCGGGCCAGACCTGGGACCCGTTCGCCAGCTATCTGAACTGGACTGGCAACATCAGCGAGCCGAACTGGAACCCGCTGGCACTGGCCAGCGAAGGCACAATCACCCAGAAGGCCGGTTACGCCGCCGCACGCCTGTCGCTGGCCGATCCGCTGAAGCTGATCATCGGCGCCCGCTACACCGACTGGAAGAGCGAAGGCGAAGGCGCCGACCGCGCGCACAAGGTCACCACGCCGTATGCCGGCCTGGTGTTCGACATCAACGACACCTACTCGACCTACGCCAGCTACACCGAAATCTTCCAGCCGCAGACGCTGAAGGACCGCAACGGCAGCTACCTGGAACCGGTCGATGGCAAGAGCTACGAAGTGGGCGTCAAGGGTGCCTGGTTCGACAACCGCCTGAACGCCTCGCTGGCAGTGTTCCGCATCGAACAGGACAACGTCGGCCAGTCCACCGGTGAGCCGGTCATCGGCGGTACCGGCGGCGAAACCGCCTACCGCGCCGCGCGTGGCACGGTCAGCCGTGGCTTCGAGTTCGAGCTGAACGGTGAACTGGCCCCGGGCTGGAATGCCACCTTCGGTGCGTCGCGCTACGTGGCCAAGGACATCAACGGTGCCGACATCAATACCAACCTGCCGCAGACCGCGCTGAAGCTGTTCACCAGCTACGCCCCGCAGTCGCTGCAGGCACTGACCGTCGGTGGCGGTGCCAACTGGCAGAACCGCATCTACTATCCGGTGCCGGCCTACGGCCGCATCGAGCAGAGCGGCTATGCACTGGTCAGCGCCTTCGTGCGCTACCGCATCTCGCCGGAGTTCAGCGTGCAGGCCAACCTCAACAACCTGCTGGACAAGAAGTACCTGTCGCAGATCAACGGCTACGGCGCGTTCGGTGATGGCCGCAACGGCTCGCTGACGTTCACCTGGGCGTTCTGAGCAGGCGCGGGGCACGATCGCCCCGCACCTGTAGAGCCGAGCCCATGCTCGGCTCAGAGAATCAGCCGAGCGCGGGCTCGGCTCTACACCAGCAAGGCGGCGCCGGGCCGAGCCCGGCGCCGCACCTTCATCAGAAGCGCAGATCCGCGCGCAGGTACCAGTAGCGGCCACGCGGGATGTCGTAGGTCGAGGCGTCGTAGCCGTTCAACGAGCACGACAGGCAGATCGGCGGATCCTTGTCGAACACGTTGTTCAGGCCAGCTGTCAGCTGCAGCCCCTTCATCCAGTCGATCTTGTAGCCCACCTGCATGTCGTGGAAGGTGGTGGCCGACAGTGTGTTGGTGCCTGCGGCCTGGTCGCTGCACACCGGGAAGGCAGCAGCGTCACCGCAGTTTTCGGTCAGCTCAGAGATGTGCCGTACGGTCCAGTTGGCACTCCAGCGGTCCAACGTCCAGCCGATGCTGGCATTGCTGGTCCATTCCGGAATCGAACTGTCAGCCACTTCCACACCCGGCTTCTGCGGCTGCTTCTGCCCGGCCGCGCCGGTGGCCTCGTAACGCCCGACGAAGGTGTTTTTCCAACCCAGCTTGAACTGGCCGATGGAGGTCTGCGGCAGGGTCCAGAACAGGTCCACGTCCCAGCCATCGGTCTTGATCGACCCCAGGTTGGTCAGGCGGTTGTTGAAACTGCTGACCGCACCGGTGCTGGCACGGGTGATGCCATTGCAGTAGATCGGATCCAGCGTATCCACGCACAGGTCCAGCTGGGTCTGCGCGTTGATCGCCTGGATCGCACCGTCGATGGCATGGCGGTAGAAGGTCACCTCCACATCGAAGCGCTCCGACCACGAGGCGTTGTTGCCGAACCACGGGCTCCACACGAAACCGGCACTGAAGCTGCGCGAGCGTTCCGGCTCCAGCTCGCGGTTGCCGCCGGTGGTCACCGAGATCTGCGAGTTGGCCTGCTGGAAGCCGGCCGGCACGCCCAGCGTGGCACAGTTGGCCGCGCTGCCACGCGGCGGCGTGCCGCCCAGGCCCACCGAGCACGGGTCGAACAGCTGCAGGTCGGCACGCGCCGCCGAGCCGTACAGTTCACCGATCGACGGTGCGCGGAAGCCCTCGGCGTAGGTGGTGCGCAGCACGAAGTCATCGGTCACCTGCCAGCGCAGGCCGTACTTGGGCGTGAACTCGCCACCGAAGGTGGAGTAGTCCGAATAACGACCAGCCAGGCTCAGGTCCAGTTTCTTGCCGAACGAGGAATCGGCGAAGATCGGCACGCTCAACTCCAGGTAGGCCTCGTTGACGTCGTAGGAACCGGAGGTCGGCTGTGACGGCACGCCGTTGTAGTGGCCGATCACCGTCAGCGGATCCGGCTGGTAGGAGCCCTTGTACTTGCGGTACTCGAAGCCGGTGGCGAAGGACACCGGACCGGCCGGCAGCGAGAACAGCTCGCTGGACAGGTTGGCGGTGAACAGGCTCAGCTCGTTCTGGCTGCGATCGCGCACCACCGGCTGGATCCACTTCAGCATGTCCGGGGTGATCGAACCGACGCCGCCGAAGATGTTCAGCGGCACGCAGCCCGGCGTGGCCGCGCACACCCCCGGATCGCCCAGCGCCATGTTCACCTTGTAGATGTCATAGCTGCCGTAGTTGGTCTGTTCGGCCTTGTTCTTGCTGTACATGCCGTTGACGTCCCAGTACCAGCTGCGGTCGGCGGCATGGAAGTCACCGACCAGGCCGGTGGCGAAGTAAGTGGTGTCCACCTTCTGCTTGAACACGCGCGCACCGCCTTCCACCGGACGCCGGCCGATCAGGCTCATGTTGTCGCCGGAAACCAGATCGAAGCCGAACGGGTTGTACGGGTTGAGTGCTGACACGGTGATGTTGTCGGCCAGCGGATTGCCGGTGGCGCCATCGGGACCGAAGAACAGCGGCTCCGGACCGGCCTGGTTGGTCGACTCGCGGCGGTTGCCCAGGGCCTTGACGTACCACTGCACGTTGTCGGTGATGTCGAAGCGGAACTGGCCGAACAGGCCCTTACGCTCCGAGGGTGTCAGCACCATGTTGTATTCGGCGAAATTGAACCGATCAGCGCTGGTGAAGCAGTGATAGTCATCGGTGCGCGTGCAGCCGGCACTGCCGTCGTAACGCGGGTTGCTCACGCCGGTATTGGGCACGATGTTCTGCACCGCCCCGGTGTTCGGATCGGTGAACATGAAACGGCCCTGTGGAATGCCGCCGCTGCCGAAGGCCAGGCCGGTGCCTGGAATCGGGAAGCGCGACTGCTCGCGGTCCTTGGCGAACACCGGGTCCTGCTTGGTCCAGCTGGCACCCAGGAACAGACTGTAGCGGTCACCGCTCTTGCCCCAGGCCAGGTCCACGCCCTTCTGCGTGCCGTCGCCCTTGCTGTATTCACCGTAGTTCAGCGTTACCTGGCCGCCATCGAAATCGCGACGGGTGATGATGTTGACCACACCGGCAATGGCATCGGAGCCGTACAGCGACGACGCGCCATCTTCCAGCACTTCGATGCGTTCGACGATGGCCAGCGGAATGGTATTGAGATCGGTGGCCGAGCCCACACCGGACGCCGACGATTCATTGACCCAGCGGATGCCATCGACCAGCACCAGCACGCGTTTGGCCCCCAGATGGCGTAGGTCCACCTGCGCCGAGCCGGCGCCCACACCGCTGCCATCCGGTGGGAAGCCGAAGTTGCCCGACGAGTTGAACTTGGCGTTGAGCGCGGAACCGGACCCGGTGAGCTGTTGGAGGACTTCGCCGATCGAGGTCAGGCCGGTGCGTTCGATATCACCGCGGGTCAGCGTCTGGATCGGCACCTGGCCTTCGACTTCAGCGCGCTTGATGCGGGTACCGGTGACTTCCACCGCATCCAGGTTGGTGGTGGATTGTGCAGCGGCACCCAACGGTGCCAGGGTCATCACGCACAGCGCGACGGCAACCGCCAACGGGCGGTGGTGCAGGTGATTCATTCGCTCTCTCTCCAAAGGAATGTCGGGACATGGACTGCCGCGCCCCCCTGCATGGCGGCAGCGTCTCCTTTGTAAACAAGTGGTAAAAATCCCGGCGTGACGATCGACACTCTTTCACGCGGAATTGACGCAAATGGCAGGCGATTGCGTCAGATAGTTGCAGGTTATGACCGGACGATACTGTTCACAGCGTGCAGCCTTGATGCCGGCTGCGACAGCGCTCGCCGAGATCCGGCACAGCTCATCAAGGGGACTTGTCGGTGCAGGTGCTAGGGGCCGGGCGCGTCGACGCGCAGCCCATGCTGGGTTACGGCCAGCAGCACGCGTGCCATGTCTCCGTAGTCGGTGTCGTCGGCGGTCGCCAGGTGCACCCAGGGGCGATGCTGCTGCGGCATCTGCTGCGCCTGCATCAGGTGCCGCTGCAACGCAGCAGCGTCCAGCGGCTGGCCATTCCAGAACACCGCCCCCGCTGCATCGATGCGCAAATTGATCGGCTGGGGTGAGGACGCCGGCCAGGGTGGGCACGAGGTGCGCTGCTGGAACGCCAGGAGGCCGGTCGCCTGCGCCATCGGCAGCGTGGTGATCACCAGCGCCAGCAGCACCAGCAACACATCCACCAGCGGTGCCAGATTGGGGATGACCATCAGTGGGGCCGCGCGCTGTGTCCCGTATCGCATGCCACGTTCCCTCGCAGTAGGAGCGGCCTGCCATCGGCAGGCCGCCCGTTGCCGGACTCACCGCACGAAACTCACTGCACGAAGGCGATGCGCTCCATGCCGGTGGCCTCGGCGGCAGCCAGGATCCGCGCCATGCCTTCGTACTCGGCTGACGGATCGGTGGCGATGCGCAGCTCCGGCAGGTTGCCGGCATGTTCGCCCGCCTGTGCCTGCAGGCGCGCCTGCAGATCGCCGATGGCCATCGGCTGGCCATCCCAACTCAGCTGGTTCGATGCGTCCAGGCGCAGCTCGATCGGCGGGGGCGGTTCGGGACGGTCGACCACGCGATCGGTGGCCTGTGGCAACTGCACGGCAATCGGCCGGGCCACGATCGGCGCGGTCACGATGAAGATGATCAACAGCACCAGCATCACATCCACCAGTGGCGTGACATTGATGTCCGCCAGCGGGCCGCTTCTTCCTGCGCTACTGAACGCCATGTGCCGCTCCCTGCAGCCGGGCCGTTCGCCCGAGGTCGACACTACGGTGCCTGCGGACCTGCAAGGCAGTGCCCAGCGCTGTGGCATTCAGCTGCCGTTGCCGACCCATCGCGTGCACGCAATGCGAAACTGAATTCAGCCATCGCCCGCTATGCTCAGCGCCATGACCCGACGCACTTCAACTGCCCTGTCCCTGCTGCCCTTGGCCACCACGCTGCTGATCGGCTGCGCCAATGCCCAGTCCCTCGACGCCCAGAACGCGCAGCTGAAGGCTGCGATCGCAGCTGCCGAACGCGGCCAGTTCGACCCCGGCCAGGCCGCTGCGCTCAGCCGCCATCCGGCCTATGGCTGGCTGGAATACGCCAACCTGCGACGCAACATCGACACCGTCGATTCCGCGCAGGCGCAAGCCTTCCTCAAGCGCTATGACGGCCAGGCCGTGGCCAACACGTTCCGCAGTGTGTGGCTGCCCTCGGTCGCACGCCGCCAGGACTGGCCCACCCTGCTCGCCAACTGGGTTCCCACCGACAACGCCGGCCTGCGCTGTGCGCAGCTGACCGCACGGCAGGTGACCGGCAAGGTCGATCCGCAGTGGATAAGTGAAGCGCAGGACCTGTGGCGCAAGAACGGCAAGTCGCTGCCAGACGGCTGTGACGCCGTTTTCGCCGTACTGCAGGCACAGGGCGGACTGAGTGACGCATTGCGCTGGGAACGCATCGATGCCGCCGCCGACGCCCAGCAGCCGGCCGTGATGCGCAGCGCCGCACGTGGCCTGCCTGCCACCGACCTGGCGCTGGCCAACAATTACGCCGCCTTTGTCGACAAGCCCAATGCCAGCGCATTGAACTGGCCGCGCAACGAGCGCAGCCGGCGCATCGCCACCGATGGCCTGGCCAAGCTGGCCAAGGCCGACCCGGGCGCCACCGAACAGCAGCTGCCGCAGTACGCGCAGGCGCTGGGCCTGAGTGCCGAGCAGCAGGGCCAGGTGCTGTACCAGATCGCGCTGTGGACGGTGGCTTCCTACCTGCCCGATTCGGCACGCCGCCTCAACGCGGTGCCGGAATCGGCGTATGACGAACGCCTGCACGAATGGCGCGTGCGCGAAGCGATGTCGCGCGGCGACTGGCCGGCAGCGCTGACCGCGATCCGCAAGATGGGCAGCAAGCAGCGCAGCGACCCGCGCTGGCGCTACTTCGAAGGCCGCATGCTGGAAAAGACCGGCCAGGCCCAGCAGGCCCAGCCGCTGTTCCGCGATGCGGCACGTGCACCGACCTTCCACGGGTTCCTGGCCGCCGACAAGCTGCAGCAGGGCTATACCCTGTGCCCCTGGAAGCCGAACGACAGCGCACAGGCGCAGGCGGTGATCGCGCGCGACCCGGCCATCCAGCGCGCAATGGCGCTGTACCAGATCGACCGTGCCGGCTGGGCCGTGGCCGAATGGAACAGTGCGCTGTCGCGCTTCGATGACACCCAGCGTCGCCTCGCCGTGCGCGTCGCGCAGGACAACGGCTGGTTCGACCGCGCCGTGTTCGCGCTCGGCAAGCAGCCGCAGGAGCAGCGCCTGTACGACCTGCGCTTCCCGCTGCACCACGACGCCACCATCCGCCGCGAATCGGCGCGCAACGCAATCGACCCGGCCTGGGTGGCGGCGGAGATCCGCGCCGAGAGCACCTTCACCCCCCGTGCGCGCTCGCCTGCCAACGCCATGGGCCTGATGCAGGTGCTGCCAGCCACCGGTGCCGGCGTGGCCAAGTCGATCGGCCTGACCGGCTACGGCGGTGCCGACAGCCTGTACGACCCGGACACCAACATCGCCATCGGCACCGCCTACCTGCGCCAGCTGATGAACAAGTACGACGGCCTGCCGTACGTGACCATCGCCGCCTACAACGCCGGCCCGACCCCGACCGCACGCTGGCAGAGCCAGCGCCCAGGCTTCGATCCGGACCTGTGGATCGAGACCATCAGCTACAAGGAAACCCGCGAGTACGTCGCCCGTGTTCTGGCCTTCAGCGTGATCTACGACTGGCGCCTCAACGGTGATGCACTGCCGCTGAGCGACCGCCTGATGGGCCGCCTGGTGGACAAGCGCAAGCGCTTCAGCTGCGCCGCAAACGCCGACCAGGGCGGCGATTGATCGCACTGCGGTGGCGCCGGCCGCTGGCCGGCACCACCCGGTATCCATTCCCGGGGAGGGGGAAACAATGAGCCTGCTGGCCTGGATCGGGATATTCACCGCCTGGAGCCTGTTCGCCACCTGGGTGCTGCGCTGGGGTGGCGCGGCCTGGATGGAAGGCTGGAAGTCGCTGGCCTTCGTCGACAGCTGGGGCAGCCTGTGGGACGAAGCGCAGATCAAGCTGTACTTCCTCTGCCTGTGGATCGTCTACGGCCTGTGGTTCCTGGCCGGCCTGTTCGTGCCGGAGTGGCGCGGCCTGCCGTAACGCCGTTGCGTCGGTAGTGCCGGCCGCTGGCCGGCAGCTTCGGGATGGCTGCGATTGCCGGCCAGCGGCCGCCACTACCGGAACATCTGCACCGGCCATGCGATCATCCCCCCATGAAGATCTATCTTGTCGGCGGCGCCGTACGCGACCGCCTGCTGCAGCGCCCTGCCGGCGACCGCGACTGGGTGGTGGTTGGCGCCACGCCCGCGCAGATGGAAGCGCAGGGCTACACCGCCGTCGGCCGCGATTTCCCGGTATTCCTGCACCCGAAGACCGGCGAGGAATACGCACTGGCGCGCACCGAGCGCAAATCCGGCCGTGGCTATCGCGGCTTCGTGGTCGATGCCGATCCCGCAGTGACGCTGGAAGAAGACCTGCAGCGCCGCGACTTCACCATCAATGCGATCGCCTGCGATGAGGAGACCGGCATGCTGGTCGATCCTTACGGCGGCGTTCGCGATATCGAGCAACGCGTGCTGCGTCATGTCGGTCCGGCCTTTGTCGAGGATCCGCTGCGCGTGCTGCGCGCGGCACGCTTCATGGCGCGCTTCGCGCCACTGGGCTTTACCGTCGCCGAAGAGACCATGGCGCTGATGCGCGAGGTCGCCGCCAGTGGCGAGCTGGACGCACTGGTGCCGGAGCGCGTCTGGCAGGAACTGCGCAAAGCACTGGTCAGTGCCCAACCCTCCGCCTTCCTGCGCACGCTGCACGATGCGCAGGCACTGGGCCCGATCCTGCCCGAGCTGGAAGCACTGTATGGCGTGCCGCAGCGTGCCGAATTCCACCCGGAAGTCGACACCGGCATCCACCAGGAAATGGTCAGCGACATGGCCGCGAAACTGGCACCGGGTGATGACCTGGTCGGCTTCGCTGCCCTCACCCACGATCTCGGAAAGGGCCTGACACCGCCGGAGGAATGGCCGCGCCACATCATGCACGAACAGCGTGGCATCAAGCCGCTGAAGGCATTGTGCGCGCGGTTGAAGATTCCCGCCGAGCACCAGCAGCTGGCTGAAGCGGTGTGCCGCGAGCACTTGAACGTGCACCGCATCGACGAACTGCGCGATGCCACCGTGCTGGAACTGCTGGGCCGCTGTGATGCGCTGCGCCGACCGGAACGGGTGGCGCGCATCGCACTGTGCTGCGAGGCCGACAAGCGAGGCCGGCTCGGCTTCGAGGACGCCGACTACCCGCAGGGCGAAACGCTCAAGCGCCTGCACCAGGCGGCGCTGTCAGTGCAGGCGCGGGACCTGGATACCACCCATCTGAAGGGCCCGGCCATCGGTGAAGCGCTTGCCAAGGCGCGCGTGAAAGCCATCGCCGCCGCACGCTGAAGCACCGGGTAGTGCCGGTCGCTGGCCGGCACCTTCACATCACCCGTCTATCGACGGCGCTTGCGCGAGAAGTAGTCGACAGCATGAGCTCCCAACAAGATGGGTTGCATCAAGAGGAACAGCCATCCACCCAACCGGAGCGTCTCCACCGGATTGAACCGGGTGATGAACGCAGCTGCCAGTGCCAAACCCGCAAGAAGGCCGATTTCATGGACCCATAGCGATCGGTTGGAACGCTTGCCCACGATGCTCCTCTCCATTGAACAGGACGCGCTTGCAAGCCATCGCCGCCGTCCGGCACAACGGGTAGTGCCGGCCGCTGGCCGGCAACCAGACAATCACTGGATTCAGTGCGCCATCCCACGGGTGATCGCCGCCGCACGCTGCTTCAGCTGGGCCACGGCATCGGGAATCATCTCCATGCCCACGTCCAGGCCCGGGTTCAGCACCAGGCCGACGCCGTCGCCGATACCGGCCAGCAGCGCGTGCACCGCGATCGGCATGGCATGCGCGAACTGCGGCAGCTGCTCGTGCCACAGGCCGGCGCGCTCGGGGGCGGTGAACACCGCGAACATCGGCTCGCCGCTCTCGCTGGTCAGCACCAGCGGCGAGATGCTTTCGTCCCAGGCGCCATCCTCACCAATGGCCTTGTCCAGCAGCACGAACGCCGTCGAAGTCAGCAGGCCGTCGAGGAACTGCGCTGCGGTCAGCGTGCCGTCCTGGGCCTGCAGCAGGCGCACCTCGAGGTCGTTGAGGGGTTCGAACGGGGTGTCGTGGTCCATGGTCGGTTCCGGTACGTGGTTGCAGGGCAGACTTTAACAGGCCCGGTCCTCAACCGAGGAATCCGTGCCGCCACAGCCAGCCCAACGCCGCCAGGCCGGCCACCCCCACCAGCATCAACGGCAGGCCGAAGCGGTGCCGCCACGGGATCGGCACCCCGCCCAGCTGCTGGTCCATGGTCTCGGTATCGAGCACCCAGCCGTGCTCGCACCGGGTGCAGGCCAGTTCGTAGCGGCGCTGGTAGGTGAACCCGAACAGCAGGTCGATGCGCGCCATCTTGTAGCGCAGCTGCGGCGCGAACTCGGTTTCCGTCTGGCAGCGCAGGCAGTGGTGCGCTTCGGTGGGGCCGACGATCAGCACCCGTTCCTGTTGGCCGATCAGGATCATGGATCAGCGGCCTTGGCAGGCGGGCTGGGCCAGCAGCCAGGCTTGGGCGGCGGCAAGGGTGGCCTGTCCGCTGGCCGTAGCCTGATCCGGCTGCATTCTGCCACCGTCGCCTTGGCCGTTACGATCGGTCATCACATTGTGGGTCAACAACAAGGTGGTGCCGTCCACTAGCGTCGTGGGTCGATTGCCAGTAGAGAAGCCTGCGCTGGGCTGACCGAAACTGCGACTTCCCCGTTGCCCTCGAAACGCGAGTGCCACTGCTTCGCCGGAGCTCGCCGTGCCGGCCCCCATCACTACCGCCACCGGTGCCGTCCCCGCAAGCAACCGATACGCGCCCTGCCGCGAACGCAGCATCGAGGCATTGCCTTGCACGACTTCACCTTCCCTCTGCCGCCACCACAGCAATCCATCGGCACTACGGAAGGCGCCGATCAACGCCCCCTGCGCATCCGGCGTTCCATGCAGCAATGGCAACAAACCGAACAACATCGGCCACATGTTGCCGCCACCATTACTGCTTACATCCACTACCCAGCCGCACCGCGTGCCGTCATCCAGGCCGGCGATACGCTCCTGCAACGCCAGCGCGTAGGACTTGCGTGCTTCATAGCGTTCCGGTTCGCTGCGTTGCAGATCTTCCACGAAGGGGCTCACCCGCAGAACACCGATGCGGGCGCTGGCTTGTGCCGGTGCAGCGAGGGCGGTCGCCTGAGCGGCATTCAAGCGCTGGGCACGTTCGGAACGCTGACGCTGCTCGCTCGGCGAGAACCAGCGGCCGTGGCCTCCGCTGCTGCGTGCTGTGGCCTCATCCAGAACACGGCGCTGTTGCGCGCGGTCATCGCCTGCGGCGGTCAGGCGCGCGCGCACGTCATTCCAATCTACGCGGTCGCGGTACAGGGACTGGGCTTCCAGCAGCTGCAGCATCTGTTCACGTGCTTCGGGCGACGGTAGCTCCACTGCTTCCTCTGCAACAGCGGCCGAAGATGAAAGCAGCAACGTGGCGAGCATGGCGGCACGAACATTCCTTAGGTCCAGCAACGACGGCTCCGTGTCATGTATCGAAGCCGTAGAATAGCCATGGCGGGATCGATTTCGCCACGCGCCAGTGTGCTGTAGAGCCGAGTCTGTGCTCGGCTCCATAGGGTCACGGCAGCAGAGGGATTCGTGTCGACCAAGGTCGACACCTACCAGAGCAGGTCAATGGCGTCGGTTCGGGGTGTGTACCGACCTTGGTCGGCACACGCCAGAACACAAGCCGTCACCAGTCCGCGCGCAGGCCGATGTTGCCTTCGATGATGCGGCGCTTCTCGTTGCGGTCGCCACCCAGCTCGCGCGTGTAGTCGGCCACGGCATAGGCGCTGATGGTGCGGTTGAAACGCCCGACCACACCCACGCCGGCTTCCAGCGCGCGCGAGCGCTGCGAATTGACGATCACGTCGTCGTCGAAGCGAATGCGGTCCTCGCCGGAACGGCCATGCCAGTAATTGAGCTTGAAATACGGCTGCCAGCCGTTGTCGGCCAATTGATAATCGCCGGCCAGACGCAGGCCGACGCGGCCGGTCCAGGCGTTGTCGTTGTCGAAGCGTACGCTCGATACTTCATCGCGTCGGTCATCCAGCGAGGTGCGTTGCCAGATCACCTGTACCTGTGGCTCCAACCACCAAGCCGATTGCCCAAACCGCAGCAGCGGCTTGCCGGCCTCCACCGACACGCTGGTGCCATCGCCCTTGATCCCGAAGCCGAGCCCACGCGAGGAACGCACGCGGCCGTCGTAGCGGCTCTGCATCGCCACGGCATCGATGTAGCCGCCACTGCTGTCGGTGAAGGTCCAGTACAGGCCCACGTGCTTGTCGTCCAGGCGGTTCTGGCCTACCTGTACGTTCTCCCAGCCCAGTGCCAGGCCGGTGGTCTTGCCCTGCGCGCGGGTGCGGCCGACGAACACGCCGATCTGGTTGCGGTGGTTGTCAGACGCCGCAGCCCACACGTCGAGACCAGCCTGCAGGCCCATCACATCGCCATCGAAGCCGGGCTGCGCATCGCCCTTCCAGTGGATCTCGCTGCTCTGGCCCACCAAGCGGCCCCAGGCGGTACGGAATGTGCCCTGGTTGTACAGCAGGCGCTGCTCGCCCTGGCGCTCGTGGAAGGTACCCAGGCTGGCCAGCGAAGTCTCACGCAGCAGCGGCGGCACCACGGCATAGGTCGCAGTCTCCACGCGGTACAGCGGTACCACTGCGCCCTCGGCGGGGCGTGCGCCCGGCGTCGGCGGCGTACCGGTTCCGGGCAGCGCACCACCGGCCACCGGCACGTCCGGCACGGCCGGATCGCTGGGCGGCGCCACCGGCGCCGGTTCCGGTGGCGGTGGTGGCGGCGCGGTCTCGCCTGCGGTCAGGTCCGGGTCGGTGGCGCCTTCGGGCGGCGGCGGCGGCGCCGGGGCGATCGGCGGCGGTGGTGCCACCGGCGGCGTCAGTGGTGGTGGTATGGCAGTACCGCCGCCATTGGGTGCCGGCGTCGGCCCGCTGACCAGCGTGGAGCGCAGGTACCAGTTCTCGCCGGTACCGGCACTGACACCGCCCTTGAACAGGAAATACTCGTAGGCACCGGCCGCGACCGGTGCGAACAGCGAGAACGCGCCCAGCGCGGTGCGGCCACCATTCAAGGCCTGCACCACCAGGATGCCGTCGGCCAGCGTGGCGGCGCCGCTGCCGCCGGCATTGAGCACGCCGATGCCGGTGGTGCCGGTGGCGGAACCGCCATCGATCACCAGACGGTCGCTGGTGGAATTGTCCGCGCCCAGCACGGTGCGCAGGTACAGGCCACCGCCATCACCGCGATAATTGCCACGCACGGTGAACACGTCGCCGGCACCGGTACCGGTCAGGTCGATGCGCCCGGCATTGACCATTTCCACCAGTGCGGCGCTGTTGAACGGACGGATGGCATGGCCGCCACTGCCCGCATACACGGTACTGGTGTCATCCACGGTGAGCGTGCCGGTGCCGGTTGCGCTGTCGCCCAGCACCAGATCGCCATCGAAGGACAGCTCGGTGCTGTTGGCCAGGCTGATCGTCTCCCAGTTCTGGAAGCGGCCTACACCCGTGGTCTTGACGTTGTTGAAGCTGAGCCTGTCGTTGCCCGCGCCACCGTCGAACAGCGGCACCGCACCGAGATTGCCCTGGTTGAGGTTGCTGAGGTTGGCCACGTCGTCGTCCGGCCCCAGGTCGATCGCGCCGTAGACGATGCCGCCGCCATTCCAGTTGAAGGTGTCATTACCGGTACTGAGCAGTACCTGCCCACGCACGGTGCCATCGGTGATGGTCACGCTGTCATTGCCGCCGCTGACGCTGATGTTGCCGCCGATGTAGGCCGTACCCGAGATGATGATGGTGTCGGTGTCGAAGCCGGTCACCACATTGCCATCCACGGTGCCGCCGGACTGGTCCCACAGGTTCTTGTCCAGCTTCATGTTGACGCGGCCGATGCGGCCAGCGGTCATCCAGGCCTGGTCGCCATCCTCGAACGCGCCGATGATGCGGCCACCGCTCATGCGGAAGGTATCGATGTTGTCGCCCTGCTGCAGCGCGCCGATCGTGCCGCCGCTCATGACGAAATCATCGCGGCCACTGCCCTGCGCCACCAGGCCGGTGACGGTGCCGCCGGTGACGGTCATCTGGTCATCGCCGTTGCCCTGGTCGACGCTGTCGACCGTGCCATTGCCCAGCAGCAGCACGTCGTTGCCATCGCCCTGCAGGACCCCGCCGCTGATGCTGCCGGCCTGCATCTCCAGGCGATCATTGCCGGCACCGAACTGCACCCCGCTGCGCCCGCTGATCGTTCCGCGGTTGACCAGCACGCTGTCGCCCGCACCGACGAACTGCAGGGCGGTGTTGTTGCCGGTGCTGATGCTGCCCGCATTTTCGACACGGCTGCCGCCACCGAGCTGGACCGCCACACCGCCGACCGAACTGATCGTGCCCAGGTTGGACAACAGATGCCCGCCTGCGCCGACCAGCGAGATGGCGCTTGCACCGCCGCTCTGTTGCAGCTGTGCGCCGCTGGCGACATTGACGGTGATGCCGGCCGCGCCATTGGCGGTGATGGGAACGGTCTGCGGGTTCGGCGCGTTGGCGTCGCAGGTGACCGTCTGGCCTGCGGCCGGGGTGGCGTTGTCACAGCCCGCCCAGGCGGCGCCGGCACTCAGCAGCATGACGGACGGGACGGCCAGGGCCTGCAGTACGGAAGCGGTGAGGCGGCGCATACGCGTTGCGCGCGGGATGGCACGGGACATACGGCACTCCTGGACAAGGGATCAGGAACTGCGGATATGCGGTACTGCGCAGGCAGTCTGCCGTGTGGTGAACTGTTCCGATAGGTGAAATTGCGTGCCAGCTATCACAGTTCAGATGCGAACTTGATCAGGCATCACCTCACCGCTACGTGGCTGAAACTGTTCATCTTTGCGGCTGTCACGCGCCGCGCGGGGAGCATCCACGCATGGTGCGGATCTACTGCCCCTCATGGTGGATCCACCCACGCCATGCGTGGATGAGCGCCATCAGATCTTCAGATAGATCTTCCGCCGGTCCAGCCACCACGCCACGCCCCACCAAAGCGCGACGAACGCCAGCGCCTGCAGCATCGATGCCAGCTCGAGCGCCTGCGGCATGACGGCGGCCAGCTGCTGCCAGATCCAGCCCCAGGCACCAGTCGCCATCAAGGCCACCGACATCACCGATGCCCCCAGATACGCAGTGATCGCGTTGACGCCGAAGCGACGGCCCAGCGCCGGCCAGCCCTTCTGGTCGATCAGCACATGGCCCAGCCACAGCGCCAGCGCCGCCAGACCGCCGGTCCACAGCACGTAGCTGGGCGTCCACAACTGCTTGTTCAACGGCAGCACCACGGCCAGCAACAGACCCAGCACGGCGGTCACTGTACCCAGCCCTGCCAGCGCCGCAGTACGTCCGCTGCGCAGCAGGCCTCCGGCCAACAGACCGAGCACGGTACTGGCCAGCGCACCCAGCGTGCTCAGCAAGCCTTCCGGGTCGTGGCCCAGCCCGGTATCGGCGTGCCATTGATAGATCCACGGGGCGAACAGCGTGGTATCCAGGCGGCTGGCCGGGTTGGTCCATGGCGCCAGATCACCGATGCCCAGCAGCAGCGCGGTATAGCCCACCAGCAACGTGACCAGCGCACCGGCCTGCACGCGCGGCCGCGCATACACCGCCAGCACACCCACCAGCGCAGCACACACGGCGATCCGTTGCAGCACGCCCCAGATGCGGAAGTGATGGGTATGCAGCGCCCACCAGATCAGCAGGTGCAGCAGCGCACCGGCCAGCAGGATGCGCAATGCGCGCTCCAGCACGCCGCGCGCCAATGCCGGCCGTGCCGCCGCATCCCGCGCGCGCGGTGCCACGCTGAAGGCCATCGACACGCCGACCAGGAACAGGAAGAACGGGAACACCAGATCGGTCGGCGTGCAGCCATGCCATTCCGAATGACGCAGCGGTGCGAACACCGCACTCCAGTCGCCCGGGTTGTTGACCAGCAGCATCGCCGCCACGGTGATGCCGCGCAGGGCATCGATCGAGCCCAGACGGCGTGGCTGCGTATTGCTCATCAGGCGGCCTCGTACTGTCCGGCAATCCAGGTGCCACGCACCTGCAGGGCATCATCCAGCAGCACCAGGTCGGCCTGGTAACCCTCGGCGATATGGCCCAGGCGGTCGTCGACATTGAGGAACTGTGCCGGATAGGTCGAGGCCATCCGCGCCGCTTCGGCCAGCGGCTGGCCGAGCAGCTGCACGGTGTTGCGCACGGCGGTGGCCATGTCCAGCGCCGAACCAGCCAGCGAACCGGCGGCATTGCGCACCACACCATCGATGGCGGTGATGGTTTCGCCATACAGCACGTAGCTGGGGTCGTCGGCGCCGACCGGTGGCATCGCGTCGGTCACCAGCAGCAGGCGACCGCGCGGCTTGGCCGCCAGCGCCACGCGCAGGCTGGCCGGGTGCACATGCACGCCATCGACGATGATGCCGATCCAGCTGTCGCGGTCTTCCAACGCAGCGCCTACCGCGCCGGGCTCACGGCCCTGCAGCGGCGACATCGCGTTGTACAGGTGGGTGAAGCCGCGTACGCCGGCATCCAGACCGGCGCGGATCTCCTCGTAGGTGCCTGCAGTGTGGCCAGCGGCAACGATCACGCCACGCTCGACCAGCGCGCGGATGGTTTCCAGCGGCACGCGTTCCGGTGCCAGTGTCAGCAGGGTCACGCCGTTGTCCAGCGACGCGGCCAGCGCAATCTCCGCTTCGTCCGGCACGCGGAACTTGCTGGCATCGTGCGTGCCCTTGCGTGCCGGCGCGATGTACGGCCCCTCCAGATGGATGCCGATCACGCCCGGCACGCCCTGCGCGATCGCCTCGCGCATTGCGGCGATCGCTTCGCGCATCACGCCCACATCGTCGCTGATCAGCGTTGGCAGCATCGCGGTGGTGCCGAAGCGCCGGTGTGCCTGCGCGATGGTACGCAGTGCCGCCACGTCCGGCGTGTTGTTGAACAGCGCACCGCCGCCGCCATTGACCTGCACATCGATGAAGCCGGGCAGCAGCCAGCCGCCGCCCAGGTCCACCTGCTCGGCGGCGTGGCCGAGCTGCGGCGCTGCATCGGGCAGCAGCGCGCTGATACGACCCTCCTCGATCACCACTGCCAGATCATCGCGGAATTCGTCGCCGGCGAGGATGCGGGCGTTGCGCAGGACCGTTGCCATCACACCGTCTCCGTAACCTTGTTCAGGTGCGGTGGCAGATCCGGGTTGAAGCCACGACGCAGCGCCAGCGCGTTGATCGCGCGGTAGAAACTCTGCACGGTCAGCAGCGGTGCGCACAGCGGGTGCGGCGCGGCGGCAACCGGCAGGTTGCCACCAGCACCGGCCATCCACACCTGCGCGCCACGCGAAGTAAATTCTTCGACCACCGCACGGGTGCCGGCGCCGGTCTCGTCCGGCTGGGCAAAGGCCAGCACCGGGAAACCGCGGCCAACCAGCGCCATCGGGCCATGCTTGACCTCGGCCGAGCTGTAGGCCTCGGCGTGCAGGCTGCAGGTTTCCTTGAATTTCAGCGCCGCTTCCTGCGCTGCGCCCAGGCCCAGACCGCGGCCGAGCACGAACAGGTTGGTCGCCTCGACCAGACCCTCGGTCACCGGCGTCCAGTCGCACTGCCAGGCCTCACGCATCGCATCCGGCAGCAGGTCCAGCGCGGCGCGCAGGCTGCTGTCCTGCTTCCAGTACGCGGCCAGCTGCAGCAGTGCGGCCAGCGACGCCAGGTAACTCTTGGTCGCCGCCACGCTCTTTTCGGCACCGGCATGCAGCGGAATCACTGTATCGGCCAGCTGCGCCAGCGGCGAATCCTCGACGTTGACCAGCGCGATCACGCGCGCACCGGCTGCTTTGGCAGCTTCCGCGTTGCGCAGCAGGTCCGGGCTCTTGCCCGACTGCGAAATGACGATGAACAGGGCACCGCGAAGCTGCAGCGGTGCGGCATAGACCGACCCCACCGACGGCGAGGCGGAGGCGACCACCAGGCCCAGCTGGGTCTCCAGCAGGTACTTGCCATAGGTGGCGGCATGGTCGGAGCTGCCACGTGCACAGGTGACCACGAACGGCGGCGGCGAGGCGCGCAGGCTGGCGGCCAGGGTTTCCATGGTGGCGTGGTTGCGCGAGAACTGGCGCGCGACCACGTCGGCCGCTTCAGCGGCCTCGGCGAACATCAGGGTGGACGTGGGGTCTGACAGCGACATGGCAGGCTCAGGCAGGATCGGAAGGAAGGGGGCGTGCGCCGGCCGGGCGCATCGGCGCGGTCGAGCCGCGCACCACCAGCTGCGGCACAAAGCCCTGGTTATGCAGCGGTGCCGGCGCATCGTCATAGGCGTCGCTGCGCAGCTGCGCGATCAGCAGGCGCGCGGCATGGCGGGCGATGTCTTCGGTGGCTTGCTTGGCGGTGGTCAGCGGCGGCCACGACTGACGCGAGAACGGGCTGTCCTCGAAACCGGCGATGGACAGGTCGTAGGGCACGTTCATGCCGGCCGACTTCGCTGCTGCCAGTACACCAGCGGCGATTTCGTCGTTGGAACCGAAGATGGCAGTGGGCGGTTCGCGCAGCGCCAGCAGGCGGCGCGCGCCGCGGAAACCGTCGTCGAAGGTGTAGTCGCCCTGCACCACCAGGTGCTTGTCCACGGTCATGCCGTAGTCCTTCAGCGCGGCTTCGTAACCGGCATAGCGTTCGCCCGAGGAGCGGTGCGAGCTGCCGCCCCAGAGGAAGCCGATGCGCTGGTGGCCCAGCTGGATCAGATGCTCGGTGATCTCGTAGGCGGCCTCGCGGTCGTCGACGAACACGCAGGCACCGTCGGCCGGGTCTTCGGTGGCGGCAATGATGCGCACCAGCTTGATGCCGCGTGCGGTGAGCGCCTGGATCAGGTCGCGGCGCTCGGACATCGGCGCGGTCAGCACCAGCCCGGCCAGGCGCGAACGCTGCACCCAATCGGCCAGTTCATCGGCCAGCAGCGGCGAGCTGGAATCGCAGGGATGGATCTGCAGCCCGAACCCGGTCTCGCGGCAGGCGGCGAGCACGCCGTTCTGCACGCCGATGATGTGGTACGGGTTCGGGTTGTCGTAGACCAGCCCGATCACGAAGGTGGTGCCGCTGCGCAGGTTGCGCGCGGACGGATCGGGTTCGTAGTCGAGCTCGGCGATGGCACGCAGCACCCGCGCGCGGGTGGCCTGCATCACCGAGGGCTCGTTGTTGATCACGCGCGAGACCGTCTTCAGCGAGACCTTGGCTTTCTCCGCAACGTCCTTGATGGTCGCTCTGCGCATGGGTTTTCCCTGGGGTTGGCTGCCGTCCATCATCGCCGATCAGGCCTTGTCCTGCGGCAGGCCAGCGCGATGCCCGATCACCGAGTAGAACAGGATGTACAGGTAGCACGGCACCATCAGCAGCACGAACACCAGCTGGAAGTCGATGTGCTGCTTGAGCACGGCGAACAGCTGCGGAATGATCGCGCCACCGGCAATGCCCATCACCAGCAGTGCCGAGCCGGTCTCGGTGAAGCGGCCCAGGCCGCGGATCGCCAGCGGGAAGATCGCCGGCCACATCATGGCATTGGCGAAGCCCAGCAGGGCCACGAAGGCCACCGATACGTAGCCGTGGGTGGCCCAGGCACCCAGGCAGAACACCACGCCCAGCACCGCCGAAATGGTCAGGTAGCGCGACTGCGAAACCACCTTGGGGATCAGCAGCAGGCCGACCACATAGCCGACCAGCATCGCGCCGAGGGTGAGCGAGGTGAACATCTTGGTCTGGTCCAGCGGCAGGTCGAAACCATGGCCGTAGGTACCGATCGCATCACCGGCCATCACCTCCACGCCCACGTAGACGAACAGGCACAACACGCCCAGCCACAGGTGCGGGAACTGGAAGATGCTGCGCCGTTCGGCGGCACCGGCCGCAACCGGCGTGGCGTTGGCTTCGGACGACTTGATTTCCGGCAGCGGCGAGAACAGCACGGCCACCGCCAGCAGCACCAGCAGGCCCGCCATGGCCAGGTACGGTGCATGGATCTTGGCGGCGAATTCGTTGAGCAGCTGCGCCTTGGTCGCTTCATCGGCAGCGGCTACCGTGGCCGACAGATCACCGATGCCATGCAGCACCACGGTACCGATCAGCACCGGGGCGAGCATGCCGGCGATCTTGTTGCAGATGCCCATCAGCGCGATGCGGCGTGCCGCCGTCTCGATCGGGCCGAGGATGGAAATGTAGGGGTTGATCGCGGTCTGCAGCAGGGCCAGGCCGCTGCCGATCACGAACAGGCCGCCGAGCGCGCCCGGGTACCAGCGCTGGGTGGCGAATTCGCCGAACAACGCGGCACCACCGGCCATCACCAGCAGGCTCAGGCTCAGGCCCTTCTTCATGCCGGTGCGGCGCAGGATCCACGACGCCGGCAGGGCCAGGAAGAAGTAGGACAGGTAGAACACCATCAGCACCAGGAAGGCGCCGACCTCGCTGAGTTCGAAGGCCAACTTGACGAAGGTGATCAGTGGGCCGTTGAGCCAGGTGAAGAAGCCGATCAGGAAGAACAACACGCCAACGATGGCGATGGAGGTGGCCACGTTCGGGCGCGCGCTTGCAGCGGGGACGGCGGACATCAGGAGGGCTCCTGCGGCGACGGCCGCAGAACGCGGCGTCGGAGAGTGGCTGGGAACAACGTTGTCACATTCTTTCGATGGACAGCTGCGGTTTGTCAACTTCCATGCGCAGCCCTGTGAACCTCGTGCTGCACTGCGCAACCTGATCACAGCGCGTTTTGCTGAATGCGCTTGAGCCCTTGAGCCCCGTGCAGCAAAGGTTCCCGCGTGAAACCCATGCTCACGCCGTGTAAACGTTTACTGCATCCCGCATTCGTTGCGGCGCAGCAACGAAAGTGTCACGAACTCGTTGACATCGTTGTCAGCGGGGTTACAGACTCCGCCCAATCGCCGCCCCCTTTCCCGGGTCCGGCCCCACCTGCAGCAGGAGCCCGCGTGACCGCCAGCCACCCCGCCCCGGCCCATGTCCTGTCCCGAATCGCGCCCTCGTTCCTGGCCGCCGACGTCGGTGGCACCCATGTGCGTGTGGCCCGGGTCCAGGCCAGCGGTGATGCCGCCCACCCGGTGCAGGTGCTGGAGTACCGCAAGTACCGCAACGCCGACCACGGCGGCCTCAGCGCGATCCTGTCCGACTTCCTGGGTGAAGGCCCGCGGCCCACGCATTGCGTGGTCGCCAGCGCTGGCTACGCCCGCGAGGACGGCACGGTAATCACCGCCAACCTGCCGTGGCCGCTGTCGGCGCGCCAGGTGGAAGCCGACGTCGGCCTGCAGCGGGTCTACATCGTCAACGACTTCGAAGCGGTGGCCTATGCCGCCGCGCAGGTGGACGCCAGCGGCGTGCTGCACCTGTGCGGGCCGGACACCGCCGCACGTGGCCCGACCCTGGTGGTCGGCCCCGGCACCGGCCTCGGTGCGGCACTGTGGATTCCCACTGCGCACGGCCCGGTGGTGCTTCCCACCGAAGCCGGCCAGCCGACCCTGGCCGCCAGCACGGAACTTGAAATGGCCATCGTCCGCCACATGCAGCGCGACCGCGCCCATGTGTCGATCGAACATGCGATCTCCGGCCCGGGCCTGATGAACCTCTACCGCGCGGTGTGCGCGCTGCAGGGGCAGGCACCGACGTTGGCCAGTCCCGATGCGGTCACTGCCGCCGCCATGGCCGATACCGATGCGCACGCGCGCCAGGCGCTGGATGTGTTCTGCGGCCTGCTCGGCAGCACCATCGGCGACATGGCCCTGTTCTACGGTGCCCACGGTGGCGTCTACCTGGCCGGCGGCATCCTGCCGCAGATCCGCGAATACCTGCATGCCAGTACCTTCGTCGAACGCTACCTGCAGAAGGGGCCGATGGGCGAAGCGCTGGCACGCATACCGGTGAAGGTCGTCGAACACGGCCAGTTGGGCGTGGTCGGCGCTGCCAGCTGGTACCTGCAGCAGCAGTCCGCCGCCTGACACCGCAACAGGCTTCAACGCAATCGCAGCACGCAGTACGTGGCACGCCAACGCACGGGACTTCGCCGCCGCCCCGCGCATGTCATCGCAACCCGTAATCGAACACCGCCGCCGGCATCCAATCGAGTGATGAGGAGAGACATCATGAATACCCGCAAGACCCTGCTTTCGGCCGCCATCGTCAGCTGCATCGCCTTCAGTGCACACGCGCAGCATGCCGCCCAGACCGCCACCGATCTGGACACCGTGACTGTCACGGGCATCCGTGGTTCGATGGAAAAGTCGCTGGACACCAAGCGCGAAGCCAATGCGCGCGTGGAAGTGGTCACCGCCGAAGACGTGGGCAAGCTGCCGGCGCACAACGTCGCCGACACCCTGCAGCGCCTGCCGGGCGTCAACATCAGCTCGTCCAGCGCCGACGAAGGTGGCTTCGATGAAGCCGACCGTGTCAGCCTGCGCGGCACCAGCCCGAGCCTGACCCAGACCCTGATCAACGGCCACACCGTCGGCTCGGCCGACTGGTTCGTGCTCAGCCAGGGCAACAATGTCGGCCGCAGCGTCAGCTACTCGCTGCTGCCGTCGGAACTGGTCAGCTCGGTGGAAGTGAACAAGTCCTCGCAGGCCAAGCTGCAGGACGGCGGCACCACCGGTACCGTCAACATCATCACCCGCAAGCCGCTGGAGTTCTCCAAGCAGTTCACCGCTGAAGGCTCGATCGGCATGGTGCGTTCGGACCAGGCCAAGTCGAACGACCCGCAGTATTCGGCACTGTTCAACTACAAGAACGACGAAGGTACCTTCGGCGTGATGGTGCAGGGCTTCAGCCAGAAACGCGAGCTGCGCCGTGAAGCGCAGGAAATCCCGGGCGGCTTCTTCAAGATCGGCGCAGGCGATCCGGTCGCCAAGACCAATCCGGACCTGGTCGGCGTCAACGTTCCGGGCCTGCTGGGTTCGACCCTGTTCGAACAGACCCGCGAGCGCAAGGGCGGCCTGGTCTCGCTGCAGTTCAAGCCAAGCGACAACCTCACCCTCGGTCTGAACGGTTTCAGCTCCGAACTGAAGGCGAACAACTACAACCGCAACTTCATGATGTTCGGCAACAGCTTCGCCAAGTCGCAGGCGCCGGATCCGGGCTATGTGGTCAAGGACGGCGTGCTGACCAACGCCACCTACAAGGGCGTGCCGGGCACCGACTATGCGGTGTACGACATGATCTACCGCGAGTCGAAGGCCAAGTCGAGCTATGTCACCTTCGATGCCGACTGGCAGATCAACGACAGCCTGACCGCCAAGTTCCAGGCCGGCAGCACCAAGGGCACCGGCGAGACGCCGCGCCAGTACATCGCCGAGGTCACCCTGGCCAACGGCGGCGGCGCCAGCTGGGCCACCCACGGCAATGGCTCGCCGATCGACTGGAATGTCGGCGGCGACATCTCGCCCAATGGCGTGACCAGCTTCGGCACCTGGGGCAACCAGCAGGTCACCGCCGAAGACAAGGAGAAGTGGGCCACGCTCGACTTCAACCAGTACTTCAATGATGGCGGCGTGCTGAGCTCGATCGACTTCGGCCTGCGTTTCGCCGACCACAAGCGCGAAGCGCTGTCGCCGGAAGGTGCAACCCCGGGTGACATCTGGAGCGCGCTGAAGAACGGTGCGACGGCCAACTACCCCAGCGGCTTTGCCGGTGACATCGGCGGCACCTTCCCGCGCAACCTCTGGTACTTCACCCCGGGCGCGCTGAAGGACGCGGTGACGAACAACTCCACCTGGCTGGCCGGCAATGATGGCCCGACCGGTCGCCACAACTATGGCGCCGAGTGGAAGGTGAAGGAAAAGAACTTCGCCGGCTACGTGCAGGCCAACTTCCGCGGCGACTGGTGGAGCGGTAACGTCGGCCTGCGCTACGTCAACATCAAGCAGGACATCGACACCTACAACGCGGTCAGCAAGGCCGCCGATGCCGATGTCAGCAGCCTGTTCGGCATGTGGGAGCGCCTGGCCTTCCAGAACAAGCGCAACCGTGTGCTGCCCAGCGCCAACATCAAGTTCGACCTGGACGACTCGCTGGTGCTGCGCGTCGCCGCCTCGCAGACCCAGACCCTGCCGGACTACTCGGCACTGGGCGCTTCCTCGTACGGCTCGGATCTGAACCGCACCGGCGGCGGCGGCAATCCGAACCTCAAGCCGACCCTGTCGACCAATCTGGATGCCAACCTGGAGTGGTACTTCATGCCGCGCGGCCTGCTGTCGGTGGGCGCGTACCACATGAACCTGAAGGACTACATCGCCTTCGACGTGGTCTCGCGCCAGCTGTACAGCGAACTGACCAACCAGCTTGAGACCTACCAGATCTCCACCCCGATCAATGCCGACGGCAAGGTCACCGGCGTGGAAGTGGCCTACGAGCAGCCGATCGGCGAGTACTTCGGCATCAATGCCAACTACACCTATGCCAACGGCACCACCTCGCACACCTGGTCGGATGGCTCGCACAACCTGCTGGGCACCTCGAAGAACACCTACAACGTGGGTGCCTACTTCGAGAACGAGCGCTTTGGTGCCCGCGTCAGCTATACCCGCCGCTCCTCGTTCCTGATCAGCCTGTCGGGCACCAACCCGTACTACCAGGATGACTTCGGCACGCTGTCGGCATCGCTGAGCTACAAGGCCACCGACTGGCTGAGCATCAGCCTGGATGGCCTGAACCTCAACAACCCGACCTACAAGTACTACCAGACCGCGGCCATCCCGACCTCGTTCTACAGCAACGGTCGCCAGTACTACCTCAACTTCCGCTTCAAGTACTGATCCAGCGGCGGCAACATCGCCGAGTCGTGCACGCACGCCGGGCCTGGGTCATTCCGGGCCCGGCGTTTTTCATGTATAGCGTTCATCGCACCGTTCCAAGGAGTCGTCCCGATGGTCAAGCCTTCCCGCGCCCGGATGCGCAGCGCAGTGCTGCTGGGCAGCCTGCTCGCCCTGTTGCCGGCCCTGCCGGCACTCGCTGCCGATCCCACGCCGGCCGCTGAAGCACCCGGTCCGCAACTGCGCGCCGGCAGCCTGATGCTGATTCCCGCCCCGGCTACCGTGCAGCCCGGCCAGGGCAGCGGCATCACCGTGCGCGCCGATACCGTGCTGCACGCCGAAGGCGAGGCCGCACAGCGGGTCGCCACCCAGTTCGGCGATCTGTTGGCCCGCAGCGGCGGACCGCACCTTGCACTGGCCAAGGGCAAGATCGCCGCCCACAGTGGCGGCATCCGTTTCCAGATCGTGCCGACCTTCCGCGACAGTGGTGAGGGCTACACGCTGGAAAGCACCGCGCAGGGCGTGCTGGTGCAGGCCGGCAACGAGACCGGCCTGTTCTATGGCGCAACCACCCTCGCCCAGCTGGCCACCGGCGGCAGCAACGGCGTGCTGCCGGCGGTGCAGATCCAGGATGCGCCGCGCTTCAGCTGGCGCGGTTTCATGCTCGATTCCGCACGTCACTTCCAGAGCCTGGACGAGATCAAGCGCGTGCTCGACGCGATGGCCGCGCACAAGCTCAACACCTTCCATTGGCACCTGACCGACGACCAGGGCTGGCGCATGGAGATCAAGCGCTACCCGAAGCTGACCGAGGTCGGCAGCTGCCGCCTGCCAGCCGGTGACGGTGGCACCGATCCGGTCAGCGGCCAGGAACATCCGTACTGTGGCTTCTATACGCAGGATCAGATCCGCGAAGTCATCGCCTATGCGGCCAAGCTGCATATCCAGGTCATTCCGGAAATCGACGTACCCGGCCATGCCACCGCTGCGATCGCCGCTTACCCGGAACTGGGCTCGGTCAACACCCCGCTGAAGCCGATCAGCGAATGGGGTGTGTTCCCGAACCTGTTCAACGTGGAAGACAGCACTGTCACCTTCCTCGAGAACGTGCTGGAAGAAGTGATCGCGCTGTTCCCGGCGAAGTACGTGCACGTCGGTGGCGACGAGGCAGTGAAAGACCAGTGGAAAGCCTCCAGGCAGGTGCAGCAGCGCATGCGTGCGCTGGGCATCAAGGATGAGATGGCCATGCAGAGCCACATCATCAAGCGACTGGAGACCTTCCTGGAGGAGCACGACCGGCGCCTGATCGGCTGGGATGAAATCCTTGAAGGCGGCCTGCCGCCGCAGGCCACGGTGATGTCGTGGCAGGGCACCGAAGGCGGCCTGGCCGCCGCCAGCGCCGGCCATGACGTGATCATGTCGCCGGTCGGTTACCTCTATCTGGATTACCTGCAGACGGCCTCGCCGAACGAGCCCCCGGGCCGCCCGACCCAGGTCAACCTCGGCAAGCTGTACAACTTTGAACCGGTTCCGGCCGAGCTGGCCGCCGACAAGCGCGGGCACATCCTCGGCCTGCAGGCCAACATGTTCACCGAGCACACGCGCAGCTATGCACGCCTGCAGCACAACCTGTTCCCGCGCCTGGCCGCCGTGGCCGAGACCGGCTGGAGCACGCCGGAACATCGCGATTTCCGCGATTTCCTCGCGCGCCTGCCCGCGCAGCTGCAACGCTACCGCGCCTGGGGCTTGGCCTACGCGCAGACCCCGTTCGAAGTGGGCGTGGACTACACCGATGATCGCGCGAAGAACACCGTGACCGTGTCGCTGGCCAATCCGCTGGGGTATGAGGTGCGCTACAGCACCGACGGCCAGCCGGTGACCGCGCAGTCGCCGTTGTACCAGCAGCCGCTGACCGCGACGCTGCCTGCTACGGTACAGGCGGGCGCGTTCTACCAGGGCCAGATGCTGGCGGCGAAGCCGACGGTGGCGGCGTTCAGCGCACAATCGCTGCTCAGCCGCCGCAGCGATGAACTGCTCAGCTGCGTGGGCAAGAAGGGGCTGGTGCTGCGCCTGGAAGACGATGGCCCGCGCGAGGGAACACGTGCGGTGTTCAACGTGGACATCTTCCAGCCGTGCTGGCGTTGGCCGCAGGCGCAGCTGGACGGTGTTGGCAGCGTGGAAGTGCGTGCCGGTCGCATTCCGTACTACTTCCAGCTGGCCCACGACGAACCCAAGCGTCGCTTCGAGAAGGCCAGGCGCGCGCACGGCGAGATGCAGGTGCGTCGCGGCGACTGCAGCGGCAAGGTGCTCGCCGAAGCAGCGCTGCCGGCCAAGCCCGATGCCGATGGCTTCGTCACGCTGCGTGCAGCACTACCGACGGGTACACAGGGCATCGCTGACCTGTGCATCAACTTCACCGGCGATACGCGCCCGGCGATGTGGGTGCTGGATGAGGTGACGCTGGGGAATTGACCCCAGGCCTGTCCTGGTGCAATCGATCCACGCATGGCGTGGATCTACTGTAGAGCCGAGCCCATGCTCGGCTTCCTCCCAAAGGCAGCCGAGCATGGGCTCGGCTCTACAGGAACCTTACCCGCGCCAGCGCAGCAGCAGATCGCGCAGCGGGGTCAGTGCGGTGGCCATGCCGGCAAGCACACCGATCGTGTTGGCGATGGCATCCATCGGGTCGGCAGTACGGTTGCTGGTCAACGCGCCCTGGGCGAACTCGATGCCGATGCCCATCAACACCAGTCCCACGCCCACCCACAGCAGCGGACGCCCGCGGCGGAACAGCTGCACCGCGCTGCCAGCCAGGATGAAGTAGGCGAGGAAGTGCTCGCCCTTGTCGCTGTTTTCCGGCAACGGAATCGGCGGCGGTGGAATCAGGCAGACCACGATCACCAGCAGTACCGCGGTCGCCCACAACGTGGCCCACAACCGCGGCCGCCGCAGCGGCTTGATCACCGGCAACACCTCGCTCACAGGCGCCAGCTCAGGTCACCCAGCTCGAAGGCCGGTTCGAAGTCGACACCACGCTGCAGGCCGATGGCCTGGAAGCGCTCGCCCATCTCCGTCGGCAGGGTCAGCTTCTTCACCTGGTCGCGCAGCTGGATGCGGCCGACCTCGTCGGTACGCTCCTCGGCCAGCAGCAGCACCTGGTCCAGGCCGTTACCGAGCAGGAAGCTGGCCTGGCTGCAGTAGCCGGCCAGCTCGAAACCGCCGTGCATGCCGGCCTCGGCCATCGCGGTGAAATCCACCGACGCGGTGATGTCCTGCAGGCCCGGCCAGCGGTGCACGTCGTTGTGCACGTGATGGCGGTAGAACGCACGCACGGTGCCATCGTCACGGTCGTGCTGGTAGAACTCGCTGCGGCTGTAACCGTAGTCGACGAACAGCATCGCGCCGCGCTGCAGGCCGCCCGCCACCGCCTGCAGCCAGTACGGCAGCTGCGGCAGCACCTCGGACCGGTAGCCCTCGGCGAAAGGCTTTTCCAGGTAGCGCTCGATATGGCGCACCGCACCGTTGAGCAGGATGTCGGCCGGCTGCGCGCCACGGATGAAATTGCCTTCGCCATCAAGCTCGACGGTTTCCTCGTAGACCTCGCCATCCCGGATCAGGAAGCGCGGGGTCGGCAGCGCGTCGATCACCTCGTTGGCGAACACCACGCCTTCCCAGTCCTCCTCGAACGGGCGGTCGACCCAGTCCACGCGCGCGGCCAGCTCGGCCGGCAGGTTCTGCTGCAGGCGCTGCTGCTGGCGCTCGCGCAGATCGGCACTGGGTTCGAGGATGGCGTAGCGCGACGGCAGCGCATCCAGCTCGGCCAGGCGCAGCAGCACCGCCTCGGCAAAGGCGCCGGTACCGCCGCCCAGTTCCAGCATGCGCGCCTGCGCACCCAGCTGGGCGAACACCGGTGCCAGCGCATTGGCTACGCTGCCGGCAAACAGGCTGCCGAGCTCGGGCGCGGTGGTGAAGTCACCGCTGCCACCGAACTTGCTCGCGCCGGCGCTGTAATAGCCCCAGCCGGGGGTGTACAGGCACAGCTCCATGAAGCGCGAGAACGGCATCGCCCCGCCCTGGGCAAGGATTTCGGCGCGCAGGGCGGCCGCCAGCTGGTCGCTGTGGGCCAGGGCATCGGCTTCGGGCAGGGGGAAGGTGGGCTGCATGGCGTCTTCGAATGCGGTGACAATGGTGCACAGGATAGCCGAGCCTTGGAGGACCCTCGATGAGCGATACCCACCCCGTGGTCCTGATCACCGGCAGCGCGCGCCGGATCGGTGCGGCCATCGCCCGCCAGTTCCACGCCTGTGGCTGGTCGGTGGTGCTGCATGCCAACACCTCCAGCGCCGAGCTGCAGCAGGCCGCGTTCGATTTCGACAACGTGCGCCCCGGCAGCGTGCTGGCCCTGCAGGCCGACCTGCGTGACGCCGACGCCTTGCCCGACCTGGTGGAACAGGCCGTCACCCACTTCGGGCGGCTGGATGCGCTGGTCAACAACGCCTCCAACTTCTTCCCCACCCCGCTCGGCCAGGTCACCGCCGAAGCAATGGACGAGTTGTATGCGGTCAATGCGCGCGCGCCGCTGCTGCTGTCACAGGCGGCGGCGCCCTACCTGCGCCGCCAGCAGGGCTGCATCGTCAACCTGACCGATCTGCACGGCACCGACCCGATGCGCGACCACATCGCCTACACCATGGCCAAGGCCGCGCTGGAGATGGCCACCCGCTCGCTGGCGCTGGAGCTGGCGCCGAAGGTGCGGGTCAATGCAGTCGCGCCGGGTGCGATCCTGTGGCCGGAACAGGGCAAGGATGATTTCGCCCGCGAAGCGCTGCTGGCACGCACGCCGCTGGCACGGATCGGCACGGTCGAGGAGATCGCCGAGGCAGTCTACTGGCTGGTGGCCGAAGCCAGCTTCGTCACCGGCCACACCCTGCGCGTGGATGGTGGGCGCACAGTAAGTTGAGGTAGTGCCGGCCGCTGGCCGGCCACCTCCCTCATTCCAGGTCCACCACCTCGAACGCTTCGCCAAACTGCGCGTGCGCACGCCACAGCGTAGCCAGGTCCTGGCAACTGACCGGATCGATGAAGTCCGGCGCGATGTCGGCCAGCGGCTTCAGCACGAAGGCATGCTTCAGCTCCGGGCGCGGAATGCGCAGGTGGCCGGGCCCTTCCACCACCAGGTCGCCATAGAACACCACGTCGATGTCCAGGGTCCGGTCGGAGAAGCGCGGCCCGCTGCGGTCGCGGCCATGCGCGTCTTCCAGCGCATGCAGCCAGTCGTCCAGTTCCTGCAGGGGCAGGTCGGTCTCGATCGCCACCGCATTGTTGAGGAAGGCCGGACCATCGAAGCCGACCGCGGCAGTGCGGTAGGCGGGCGACACCTGCAGTGCGCCGAAGCGCTCGCGCAGGGCCGTCACCGCGGCGTGGAGGTAGCGGCGGGGCTGGACGTTGCTGCCCAGGCTCAGGAGCACGGTGGTCATGCGGTTCAGGTGACGGCACTTGGGGGGCGTGGACATGCCGTCGTCACGGCGGCCTGCCTACAATCCGGGACGCACATGATAGGGCACCGACATGACCTATTGCGTTGGAATCGAGGTGGACGAGGGCCTGGTCTTCGCTGCCGACACCCGGACCAATGCCTCGCTGGACGATGTGCGCGTGCATCGCAAGCTGCACGTGTTCGAGTACCCCGGCCAGGCAGCCTACGTGCTGATGGCGGCTGGCAACCTGGCCACCACCCAGCTGCTGGTGTCGCGCCTGGGGCGCGACGCTGGTGAACGGCGCACGCCCAACCTGCGCGACATGACCCATCTGTTCGAAGCTGCCGAGTACGTCGGCCAGCTGCTGGTGGACAGCCAGGTGCACAGCAGCCACAGCGAACACGGCCATGACGGGGTCAACACCCAGGCCACGCTGATCTTCGGCGGCCAGATCGCCGGCGAGCGGCCTGGGCTGTACATGATCTACCCGCTCGGCAACGCCATCGCCGCTTCGCCGGAAACGCCCTACCTGCAGATCGGTGAGTCCAAGTACGGCAAGCCGATCCTCGACCGCATCCTCAGCCCGGCCACGCGCCTGGAGGATGCCGCGCGCACGGCAATCGTCTCGCTGGACTCCACCATCCGTTCCAATCTGTCGGTGGGCCTGCCGATCGACCTCGCTCTGCTGCGCGACGGCGAGCTGCGCATCGGCCAGCAGCTGCGCCTGGGCGCGGATTCGGCGTTGTATGCCGACATCCACCAGAACTGGTCGCGGCGGCTGGAACAGGCGGTGGACGCCCTGCCGCGATTCCCCTGGGAAACCGTGCTGTAGAGCCGAGCCCATGCTCGGCTGTCGAGGTCGATGCGAACAGCAGCCGAGCATGGGCTCGGCTCTACAGAACCCCAGCGGTATCAGCCCAGCGCTTCGGCCACCGCGCGGAACACCTGCTGCATCTGCAGCGGCTTGCGCAGCACGTGCACCTGCACGCCAGCGGGGAATGCATCGGCCGCCACCTCCACCGCTGCGTCTTCCAGCACCAGCGCCGGGCCGCGATAGCCCAGTGCTGCCATCTCGCCCAGCAACTGGCTGGCCGGCAGCAGCTTGGAGCCGGCGTCGGCGATCACAAGTGCCGGCAACGCCTCCTGCTGCATCCAGCGCAGCGCGGCCGGGCCGTCGGACGCCAGCTGCAGCTGGTAACCCTGGCTGGACAGCGCATTGCCCAGCAGCGAAAGGCGGGTGGCCTCACCATCGACCACCAGGATCGACTGGCCGCTGCCCAGCGCTACCAGCTGCTCGATCGGCTCGCTGCCATCAATGGCGTCGTGCATCGGGAGCCGCAGTTCGAAGCAGGTGCCCTGCCCCGGCTGGCTGCTGACGTGGATGCTGCCGCCGGCGCCTTCAACAATGCGCTTGCAGGAGATCAGGCCCAGGCCGGTGCCATCGGCCTTGGTGGTGAAGAACGGATTGAACAGATGCGACAGTGTGTCCGCATCCATGCCGATCCCTTCGTCGGCCACCCGGATGTGCATCCAGTCCACGCCATCGCGCTGGCCGGCATGGCTGGCAGTGAGGCTCAAGCGGCCCCCGTTCGGCATCGCCTGGATCGCATTGAGCGCCAGGTTCAACATCACCTGCTGCAGTTCGGTGTAGTTGGCGTCGACCACCAGGCCCTCGTCCTGCACCTGCAGTTCCAACCGCACCGCATCGGGCACATTGCTGCGCAACAGCAACGCCACCGCATCGAACAGGCCATCGATCTCGATGCGCTCGCTCGGCTTGCGCGAGCCGCGCACGAACGACAACATCGATTCGGCCATCTCGTGCCCACGTCGGCCGCACTCGGCGATGACATCGGCCAGGTGGTGCAGCTGCGGATCTTCGGTACGCGCCTTCAGCAGGTCCGGCATGATCAGCAGCGGCTGCAGGATGTTACGCAGGTCGTGGCTGAGGCCGGCGGCGAGCAGCGACAGGCTTTCCAGACGCTGCGCGCGCATCAGTTCGGTTTCCACCCGTGCGCGCTCTATGGCGCTGCGGGCATCGCGGATCGCACGCGCCACCGCCGACGGCAGGCGCGCCGGCAGGTGCTTGATGATGTAATCGTTGGCGCCCTTCTGCAGCGCCGCCACCGCGTTCTCCTCACCCATGGTGCCGGAGACGAAGATGAAGGGCACTTCCGGTGAGGTCTCGCGTACGATGCGCAGCGCGTCGTCACCGGAGAACCCCGGCATGCTCAGGTCGGACAGCACGATGTCCGGCTGGAACGCGGCCAGTGCCTGGCGTAGTTCAGCCTCGCTCTCGACCCGCTCGAAGCGGGCGTCCAGCCCCGCATCGAGCATCTGTTCGGACATCAGCTCGGCATCTTCCGGTGAGTCCTCCACCAGCAGGATGCGCAGCGCCCCCAGGGCGGGACCGGTCAAGGGCATGGGCTCACTCGAGTTCCGGTGCCTGGTTGATCAACGCCCAGAACTTGCCCAGGGTCTGCACCGCGCCGAAGAACTGGTCCACATCCACGGGCTTCACCACATAGGCGTTCACGCCCATGTCCCAGCTGCGGGCCAGGTCGCTTTCCTCGCGCGAGGACGACAGGATCACCACCGGCAGGCGCTTGAGCTCTTCATGCTCGCGGATCTGCCGCAGCACTTCCAGGCCATCCATGCGCGGCATCTTGATGTCCAGCAGCAGCACCGCCGGCAGGCCTTCCTCGCGGTTGGCGAAGGCACCGCGGCGCAACAGGTAGTCCATCACTTCCACGCCATCCTCGACGTGCACGATGGGGTTGGCCAGACGCGCCTCTTCCAGGGCGTCGATCGCCATTTCGGCATCAGCCGGGCTGTCTTCGGCAAGAAGAATGGTGCGCAGAGTCGTCATGCAGAGGGACCTTGTTTGTCCGCGTCGATCGCGGGAGGCAGGTAGAAGTGGAAGGTGGCGCCGACGTCCGGTTCGGCCTCGGCCCAGATACGGCCGCCATGGCGGGTCAGCACGCGGCGCACGCTGGCCAGGCCGATGCCGGTACCCGGATAGTCGCTGGCCTTGTGCAGGCGCTGGAAGACACCAAACAGCTTGCCGGCGTAGGCCATGTCAAAGCCTGCACCATTGTCGCTGACCGTGAACTGATGACCGCCGTCAGGCTGCGGCTGGTAGTCCACGCGGATCTTTGCCGGTTCGCGGTTGCCCGAGTACTTCACCGCGTTGCCCAGCAGGTTCAGCCAGACCTGGCGGATCATGTTCTCATCGCCCACCACGATCGGCAGCGGCGCGATGCTCCACTCCACATGGTGCGCATGGCCGCTGCTCTCGGCCTCGGCCTGCAGGTTGGAATCGAGCATGGCGCGGGTATCGGCCACCAGCGACTGCATGTCCACCGTCTGCTGGCGCATTGCCGCGCGGCCCAGCCGCGAATAGACCAGCAGGTCATCAATCAGTGTCGCCATGCGCCGCGCCGAACTGGAGATCACCTCCAGGTAATGGCGGCTCTTGTCATCGGCGGCGTCGCCCAGATGGCGTGACAGCTTGTCGGAGAATCCAGCAACGTGGCGCAGCGGCGCGCGCAGATCGTGCGAGACCGAATAGCTGAAGGCTTCCAGCTCCCTGTTGACCTCGGAGACCTGCGCAACCTTGCCTTCCAGCTGGCGGTTCAGTTCCTCCACCCGCAGTTGCACGGCACGCTGCACGGTGACGTCGCTGACAGTGAGCAGCACCACTTCGTCGTCGGTGTCCGGCAGCGGCATGCGCCGCGCGTTGAGCAGCATGTAGCGCACCATGCCATCGGCAGCGCGCTGTTCATGCTCGAAGTCCCACAGTTCGCGGCCGCGCAGCAGCACATCGGACAATCGCTGGCGCATCACCGGGTCTTTCCACGCGCCATCGCCGACGGTGTCCAGCAACAGGCCATCGGCGCGCTCATCCTGCAGTCCATACAGCTCGGCGAAAGCCGGATTGTGCAGCTGCACGCGCAGGTCGCGGTCAAGCAGCACAATGGGTTCGCGCACGGTCTGCAGCACCGAGGCTGCACGTGCGGCCGAACGCAGCGACTGCCGTTCGGCATGCAGGCGGCGGCCGATCTGTCGTTGCAGCAGCCACAGCACGAGGCCAAGCAGGGCCAACTGCACCACCAGCGAACTCCACGACACCAGCTCGGTCTGCCTGCGCTGGCGAGCGGCCTGCTCGGCGCGCTGTGTCAGCAGTTTCTGTTCGCTGGCCTGCAGCTCCTCCACCAGGCCACGGATCGGATAACGCGTGCTCAGGTCCTGCACCAGCTCGCGCTGGTCACTGTTGGGCTCGGACTTTGCCAGTTCGCGGGCAAGCGCCATGCGCCCTTCCAGCATCGACTCGATGCGGCCGATGCGGATCAACTGCTCGGGATTGTCGCGGGTCATCCGTCCCAGTTCGGCCAGGCGACCGGGGAGCTCATTGGCCTTGGCCATGCGTTCGCGCAGGCCCGGCGCGTCCACACCCTTGGACAGGGTCAGCGCAGCCGATTCGACATCGCGCACATCGGCCTGCAGCTGCTGCAGGGCCACACCGACGGCCTGGGTATGGTTGACCCAGGCCATCGCGTCTTCACTGTCCTGCTGCAGGTGGCGCAGGGTCAACCACGGCACCACGATGATCGCGGCAGCGGCCAGCGCCAAAGCCGGCAACCGCCAGCGGTCCCAGATGTCGTCACTGAAAACCAGCGCCATAGTTCCTCGTCAGCACAGCCGCAAAGCGTCTGCCGTTACCGGCCCCCACTGCGGCGGAACCGGCAATATAGCGCAGGCGGTCACAACTCTGGAATTTCCAGCGTGGCTGGCTGAACGGGTTCGAAATCGGGCGCTGGAGCGCCGAGCCCGGGCTCGGCCCCAGGCAACAGCGGGCGCCCCATGCCGGGGCGCCCACCGGGGTCAGCGCTTGGCAGCAGCGCTGACCTTCAATGCAGCGGCATCGACGCGGGTCACGCCCTTGATGCCCTTGGCGGTGGTCACCGCCTTCTCCTTCTCGGCCTGGCTCGCCACGGCGCCACTGAGGCTGACCACGCCATTCACGGTTTCCACCTTGATTTCGGTGCCCGGAACGTTGCTGCTGGCCAGCAGATCGGCCTTCACCTTGGTGGTGATCCAGGTATCGGTTACCGGCTCGTTGGAGTCATGGCGATCGGCATGGGTCGCCGGATGGGTGCTGGTCGGCGGGCTCTTCGCGGCCGGATCCTTGGCGAATGCGGCGGAGGAAGACAGCGCCAGGCCCAGAGTCAGGGCGGAAGCAATCAGCGTACGGGTGGTATTGCTCATCGTGTCGTACTCCTTTGGTGTGTGCTGCCAGTCTGGACAAGCGCACGTGGAGCAGGCGTGGCGTTGCGGTCATGCCGCCGTGAATCGAAACGTTTCCAACGGCAACGGTTCAGTTTTGGCCTGCCACGGCCCGTCGTTTACCCTGCCCTTCCCACTGCCGGAACTCTGCCATGCGCCCCGACCTGCAACTGGCCCTGATCGGTTATGGCCTTGCCGGCCGCGCCTTCCATGCACCGCTGATCCAGCACACGCCGGGCCTGGTGCTGCACAGCATTGTCAGTTCGCAACGCGGCACCCTGCTGCGCGCGTTCAGCGACGTACACGTGCGCGCTACGCCGCAAGAGGTGTTCGACGATCCAGCAGTGGATGCGGTGGTGATCGCCACACCGAACCAACAGCACGCCCCGCTTGCGGTCGCAGCGTTGGCCGCCGGCAAGCACGTGCTGGTCGACAAGCCATTCGCGCTCGATGTCGCGGAAGCCGAAACGGTGCTGGCTGCCGCACGCGATGCCGGACGCATCGCCACCGTGTTCCAGAACCGGCGCTTCGATGCGGATTTCCTCACCCTGCAGGCGCTGCTGGCCGAAGGCACGCTCGGCGACGTGGCCGAATGCCACGCCCACTTCGACCGTTACCGCCCGCAGGTGCGCGAGCGCTGGCGCGAACAGGACGGCCCGGGAAGCGGCCTGTGGTACGACCTTGGCCCGCACCTGCTGGACCAGATGCTGGTGCTGTTCGGCTGGCCCGAGGCGGTCGATGCCGATCTGGCCGTGCAGCGCGAAGGTGGTACCGGCATCGACTACTTCCACGCAGTACTGCACTACCCGCGGCATCGCGCGATCATCCATTCCGGTTCGCTGGTTGCAGCGCAGACGCCGCACTTCAGCGTGCATGGCAGCAAGGCCAGCTGGATCAAGCACGGTCTGGACGTGCAGGAGGCGCAGCTACGCCGAGGTGTGGCACCCGGTGCGCCGGGCTGGGGGATCGACCCGCGGCATGGTGAGCTGGTGCGCTGCGACGCCGAGGACAATGTGCAGCGCAGTACCGTGGACAACCGGCCGGGCGACTACCGGCGGTTGTATGCGCAGTTCGCGGCGGCGATGCATGGCGATGGCGAGCCAACGGTGAGCGCGGTACAGGCGCTGCAGCTGATGCGGTTGCTGCAGGCCGGCATGGACAGCGCGCGTGAAGGCCGACGGGTCGCGTTGGACTGACCAGTAGATCCACGCCATGCGTGGATGACGTGGCAATGATCGGAGAGGGCTTTTGTAGCGTCGAGCCATGCTCGACTGGCTGCATGGGGTCAGAGCCTTTTCCTTCAGAAAAGGATCCGACCCCGATCTGCCTGGGGTCGGATCCCTTCGGCAACGCCGAAGGGCTCTGACCCCACCGCGGTGCTTACGACTTCTTGATGGCGTGGCCGCCGAATTCGTTGCGCATCGCCGACAGCAGGCGGTCGGTGAACGAATTGGATTCGCGCGAGCGCAGGCGTTCCAGCAGCGACAAGGTGATCACCGGTGCCGGCACGTCGAGTGCGATCGCTTCGGCCACGGTCCAGCGACCTTCGCCGGAATCCTCCACGTACGGGGCGATGCCATCCAGCGACGGATTGCGCTTGAGCGCTTCGGTGCTCAGGTCCAGCAGCCAGGAACGCACCACGCTGCCGTGGCGCCAGACTTCGGCCACCTGGGCCAGGTCCAGCTCCATCTCCTGCTTGCGCTCCATCAGCGCGAAGCCTTCGGCATAGGCCTGCATCATTCCGTACTCGATGCCGTTGTGGACCATCTTGGTGAAGTGGCCAGCACCGGACGGGCCGACACGGCCCCAGCCACGGTCTTCGGCCGGTGCCAGCGTGCGCAGCAGCGGTGCGATCTGCTCCACCACCGCCGCTTCGCCACCGACCATCAGGCTGTAGCCTTCCTGCAGCCCCCACACGCCACCGCTGGTGCCGCAGTCAACATAGCCCAGGTCGTCCTCGGCCAGCGCCTTGGCACGGCGGATCGAGTCCTGGTAGTTGGAGTTGCCGCCGTCGATGACGATGTCACCCTCGGCCAGGTGCGGGGTCAGCTGGCCCAGCGTCTGGTCGACGGTCTCGCCGGCCGGCACCATCAGCCACACCACGCGCGGTACCGGCAGCGCAGCCACGGCAGCTGCCAGCGAATCCACCACGTCCAGGCCGGCCTCGGCGGCGCGCTGGCGGGCGCCTTCGCCCGGGTCGTAGCCAACGACGCGGTGGCCGTCGCGATGCAGGCGCTGGGCCATGTTGGCGCCCATGCGGCCGAGGCCGATCATTGCAATGTCCATTGTTTCACCTTCATTTGGGGTCTAGGGTCAGGCTGCCTGGCCTGCCGGTAGCCGCGCAGTGGCGCAGCTGCGCCTCGCGCCAACGCCGGTAGAGCGTGGTATGCAGATTGTGCACCGCCAGGTCGATCGAAAACGGCGTTCGTGGGTTGCGATCAAGCAGGCGGGCGACGTGGTAGCCGATGGGACGTATACCGCGTGGGTGCACATAGATCACGAACTGCTGGTAGAACGGATCGTCCAGCAGCTGGTCCATGCGTGCCAGCGTGGCGTGGTAGCGCGGTTCCAGCCGTGCACGAAGGTCCGCATCGCGCTCGAACAGCAGGCGCTCGAAGTAGCGCTGGCCGATGCGCGGGATGTCCTGCGCGAGTTTCCAGAGTTCGGCATTGCGCTGGTCGTACCAGGCCAGCCCACCGTGCATCGCCAGTGCCTGCGCAGCGTCTGCCCCCACATCGACCACCACGAAGTTCTCGGCCTGGTTGCTCAGGTCGTCCAGCATGCCCTTGTCGTACACATGCTCGATGAAACCAGGCACACCGACGAACGCCTGGCGCCCCATCGCCGAGGTACGCACTGCCTTGCCATCGGCAAAGAAATCGCCGGCATGCGCGCCAAGCAGGATGCTGTCGGTCCCATGCAGGGCGAGGAAGGTGCCGATCGACAGCTCATCCGCAGCGAACTCCGTATCGAATGCTGCATCGCCATACAGCTCGCGTTGGGTGGCCAGCTGCGCGACCTGGCGACCGACACCACATTCGGCACGCACAGCACCAGTGTAGAAGGCCTGCAGCGCCTGACTGTTGCCTGCGCTGGGCACGAAGCCGCGACCGAAACTGCGCGTGCGCTGCCAGCCTTGCGCGCGCGGCCCCTGCAGGCCGAAGCCGATCCAGCCCAGCTGCGGGCCGGAGAAGCGGAAGGTGGGGTTGGCCTGCAATGCCGAGGCTGCACGGTGCGTGGCTGCGCCCAACTGGAAGGCATAGGCACAGACCGTCGCAGGGTCATCCAGCAGTTCCTGCAGCACTGCCTGGCGGGCCGCAGCGGGCATTCCGGCCGGCCACTGCACGCGCAGATCGCCCGCCGCCTGTGCTTCAGCCAGCGACGCGCGCGTGCATACCGGACCGCCATGCACCTGGGGTGCACTGACCATGGCCTCGTCGAAGCGCCATCCAAGCCGCTGCAGCAGGCCTTGCCTGCAGTCCGGCGCCATGGCCGCGCTGCCCAGCGCAGGCGCCAGCAGCAGAACCACGCCGATCAAACTGGCGCGCACCCTCAACCCTGGTCCGTGCTGGCCGGTGCAGGTTGCGGTAGCGCGGCCGGTGGTGGTGCGGGCGTGCCTGCAGTCGCCGGCAGGTACTGCTGCAGGCGCTGGAAGAAGCGCTGATAGAACCCGGCATCGGTGACCGTGCTGCTGGCCACTTTCACCAGCGAGTCGTCATTGCTGCCGAACGGCAGCGACACCGAGCCCAGCGCACCGACGCCGACACTGGCTGACGTTGGGCTCTTCTTCAGCGCATAGCGGTCCTGTACCGCGCTGACGAATACCAGCGTCTGGCTGCCACGCGGCGCGCAGGAAATGCGCAGCACCAGCTGCTCGTGGTCGTCTTCGCGCGGCTGGAAGTTCTTGTTGCCCTCCACCTGCGCTTCGTCGGAACGGGCGATGGCGTAGCCCTGGCTGAGCAGGGTGCGCCGCGCTGCTTCGCAGGCGTCGCCGGGACGACCGTCGACCGTACGCGAGAACGTGTCGCCGGAATCGAAGGATTCGCGCAGCAACGTGCTGTCGGCGGCGCGGCCACCACAGGCCGACAGGACCAGGGCGCTGCCAAGCGCCACAACAGCACTGGAAAGACGGGAGGCCCGCATGGGTACTCCTGCGAGGACGTTACCGCCAAGGGTAGTCCCGCGGCCGTGTGCGGCAGGTCGAAGCCGGCATGACCGGGTCACCCCGTTGCTGCCGGTTCATGCACGTAAAAGGGGACGGAGGGGATTAAGTCGTTTCCGGCACATGGATCGCCGGGCATGGCCCGGCGCTGACGGGACGGAGGCGCCCAAACGAAAAGGGGCCGGCAATGCCGGCCCCTCGAATACACACGCGTCCTGCCGGCTCAGTCGGCCCAGCGACCGGCGCCGGTGGACTGCGGCAGCACCTGTGCCGACAGCGGGCGGTCATTGGCCAGCAGGTTCACGGCGTCGGCCAGGATCGAGGCCGACTCGCGCAGCAGCGGGTCCGGACGCTTCTCGGCAGCCTTCTCGCGCGCGGCATCCTTGACGATGTCACGCTCGTTGCCGGTCAGGCCGTCATCGCTGCTGTCATCGGCCAGCGGGTCCAGGGCCAGGCCCAGTTCCTTGCGCTGCACCTGGCGCTCCTTGCGCTGGGTGTCCTGGCGCTCACGCTCGGCGCGGCGGGTGGCCTCGTTGAGCGAGATGTACTTCTTCGCGGCCTCGGTGCGGAACTGCTGCACGTCTTCGTTCCACCACTGGAACTCCTTGTCAGTGGCGATGCGGGTGTCGTGGCGGGTTTCCAGCTTCGGCAGCAGCGGCGCGAAGTTGCCGTACTGGGTGTGAGGCACGGCGGCGATGCGGGTCCACGGCAACGCGTTGTCGTAGGTGCTCTCGCCGAATTCGGTGGCATCGACACTGGCCGGGAAGGCCAGGTCCGGCACCACACCCTTGTGCTGGGTGCTGCTGCCGCTGATGCGGAAGAACTGGGCAATGGTCAGCTTGACCTGGCCGAAGCGCTGGGTCTCGCCGCTCGGCCAACGGTCGAGGTCGACGATGTTCTGCACGGTGCCCTTGCCGAAGCTGGTCTCACCGATCACCAGGCCACGGCCGTAGTCCTGGATGGCGCCGGCGAAGATCTCCGACGCCGAGGCCGAACCGCGGTTGATCAGCACTGCCAGCGGGCCATCCCACGCCACGCCCTGGTTGCGGTCGCTGTTGACGGTGACGCGGCCACCGGACTCACGCACCTGCACCACCGGGCCCTGCTCGATGAACAGGCCGGTCAGTTCGATGGCTTCATCCAGCGAACCACCGCCGTTGTTGCGCAGGTCCAGCACCACGCCATCCAGCTTGTCGTTCTTGAAACCGGCCAGCAGCTTGGCCACGTCGCGGGTGGCCGAGGCGTAGTCGGCCGCATTGCGGCGACGGCCTTCGAAGTCCTGGTAGAAGGTCGGCAGCTTGATCACGCCGATCTTGCGTGCCGGCTCACCGTTGGCGGCCGGGATGGTCATGGTCTCGCCCTTGGCAGCCTGTTCGGCCAGGCGCACCTTCTGGCGGGTCAGCACCAGGGTGTGGTGCTTGCCGTCGGCACCTTCGGCAGCCGGAATGAATTCCAGCTTGACCTGGGTGTCCTTGGCGCCACGGATCTTGGCCACGACATCGTCGATGCGCCAGCCGATCACGTCCTCGACCAGACCGGACTTGCCCTGGCCAACGCCAACGATGCGGTCACCCGGCTTCAGCGTGCCGTCCACTGCGGCCGGACCACCGGCAATGATCTCGCGGATCACCACCACATCGTCCTGGCGCTGCAGCTGCGCACCGATGCCTTCCAGCGACAGCGACATCGCCTGGTTGAAGTTCTCGGCGGTGCGCGGAGTGAAGTAATCGGTATGCGGATCAACCGCGCTGGTGTACGAATTCATGAAGAACTGGAAGACGTCTTCGCCCTTCAGCTCGTTGACCGACTTCTCCAGCGTCGCGTAGCGCTTGTCCAGCGTCTTGCGGATGTCGTCCGGCTTCTTGCCGGCCAGCTTCAGGCGCAGCCAGTCGTTCTTGACCGATTTGCGCCACAGCTCATCCAGTTCGGCGCTGCTGGCCGCCCACGGCACCTTCTTGCGGTCGTATTCGAAGCGCTCGTCGGTGGTGAAATCCGGCTCCTGCTTGAGCAGCTTGCGCGCATAGGCCACGCGCTCGCCGACCCGCTGCTTGTAGACCGCGAACACCTGGAACGCCGGCTCCAGCTCGCCGCCACGGATGGCCGAGGAGATGTTGGCTTCGAACGGCGCGAAGCGCGCCACGTCGGCCTGGGTGAAGTATTGCTTGCCGCCGTCCAGCGTCTCCAGGTAGCGCTTGAACACGTCCTTGGAGGTGGCCTCGTCCAGCGCGCGCGGGCGGTAGGCGTAACGGCTGTCGGACAGCAGGCCGTACACCAGCTTGGAGGTGGTCACCTGATCGGCGGTGGCCGCCGCGGGCAATGCGGGCGAGTCGGCCTTGGCCGCCAACGCCAGCGGCGCAACCAGCGCCAGGGCCATCAGGAATGCGGGGGCTTTGAATTTCATTGACGTGCTCGAAGGCGCCTTGCCAAGGGGGAGACTGCGGGGTGTTAGGACACCACGACAGTGCCGAAAGTTGCCGGGTTTGTCACCCGGCCGCGCTCGGTGGAAAACCAGCCTAGCCGGGCCGGTGTAGCAAATTGTGAATGCAGGCGAAGGCGTGCGGACCAACGGTCCGCAGCCACCAGGATGGTGGTGACACCCATTGGCAGCGCCGGGCCATGGCTGGCGAAGGCGTACGGACCAACGGTCCGCACCCATCTCAGGAAATGCCGGCGCCCTTGGCCTGTACGTCGGCGTGGTACGAAGAGCGCACCATCGGGCCGGAGGCCACGTGGCTGAAGCCCAGCTCGTAGCCGTAGTCTTCCAGCGCCTTGTAGTCCTCGGGGGTCCAGTACTTCAGCACCGGGTGGTGGTGCGCGGTCGGCTGCAGGTACTGGCCGATGGTGATCATGTCCACGTCATGCGCGCGCAGGTCGCGCATGGTGGCCTTGATCTGTTCGAACTCCTCGCCCAGGCCCAGCATGATGCCGCTCTTGGTCGGCACCTCCGGATGCTGCGCCTTGAAGTTCTTCAGCAGGTTCAGCGACCACTGGTAGTCCGCGCCCGGACGCACGTTGCGGTACAGGTCCGGCACGGTTTCGATGTTGTGGTTGAACACATCCGGCGGGTTCTGCGCCAGGATCTCCAGCGCGCGCTCCATGCGGCCCTTGCCACGGAAGTCCGGGGTCAGCACTTCGATGCGGGTGCCCGGCGACTTCTCGCGGATGGCGGTGATGCAGTCGACGAAGTGCTGGGCACCGCCGTCGCGCAGGTCATCGCGGTCGACGCTGGTCACCACCACGTACTTCAGGCCCATGTCGGCCACGGTCTGGCCGAGGCTGGCCGGTTCGTTGGCATCCGGCGGCTTCGGGCGGCCGTGGGCCACGTCGCAGAACGAGCAGCGGCGGGTGCAGACCTCGCCCAGGATCATGAAGGTGGCGGTGCCGTGGCCGAAGCACTCGTGGATGTTCGGGCAGCTGGCTTCCTCGCACACGGTCACCAGACGGTTCTCGCGCAGCTTGGCCTTCAGGTTCTGCACGGCATTGCCCGAGGGAATGCGCACGCGGATCCAGGACGGCTTGCGCAGCACCGGCGCGTCGGCGAACTGCACCGGCGAACGGTTGATCTTGTCACCGCCCAGCTGCTTGACCCCGGCCTGCAACGGCGCGGCGGACGGAGAGTCGCCCTGCACGATCTGCAGGGGAATGGAACGGGCGGTGGTTTCAGTCATGGCAGTTCCGGGGGGCGGTCAGGCGGCCGCAGAAAGATCAGGCAGTTCCGGCGTGTGCTGCAGCAGCAGGCCGAACTGGCGGGCCAGGTGGTCCAGCAGCACCGGCTTGACGGCATTCATCCCGGAGGGGCCGCCCAAGTCTACCACCGAGGTCACCTGCAACCCCTGATAGCCACAGGGGTTGATACGGTGGAAAGGTTCCAGGTCCATGGACACGTTGAACGCCAGGCCATGGAAGGTGCAGCCGCGGCGCACGCGGATGCCAAGCGCGGCAATCTTGGCGCCACCGACGTAGACGCCCGGAGCGCCCTCGCGGCGTTCGGCGCCGATGTTCCACTCGGCCAGGGTGTCGATGATGGCCTGCTCGATGCGGCACACGTAATCGCGCACACCGATGCCCAGCCGCGGCAGGCGCAGCAACGGATAGACCACGATCTGGCCGGGGCCGTGATAGGTCACCTGTCCGCCGCGGTCCACGTGCAGCACCGGGATCTCGCCCGGCGCCAGCACGTGCTCGTCCTTACCGGCCTGGCCCAGGGTGAACACCGGGTCGTGCTCGACCACCCACAGCTCGTCGGCGTCGGCATCGCTGCGCTGGTCGGTGAAGCGCTGCATGGCCCGCCACACCGGCTCATAGGCCTGGCGGCCGAGGTCGCGGACCAGGGCCGGACGCGGCGCGCGGTCCTCGGGGGCGGCTTGGGCCGGGCAGTTGTCGGCTACAGCGTCCACTTCACTTCCGGGTGGTCACGCAGTGCCTGGTGCGCCAGGTCGTACTGTTCGCGGCTCTCGGCCTTGAACACGATGCGGACGGACACGTACTTGCCGTTGGACGAATGCTTCCAGCTGATGCGCTCATTGACGACATCAATGCCGGCAGCCAGCAGCAGGCGGGGAAGCTCGTGCTCCAGGCCGCGGTTGGCCGGGCCCATTGCGCTGAGCTCGAACTGGCCGGGGAACTGGAAGCCGTGGTCGGGGTTGTCGGACTTGATTTCCATGGACCCATTATCGGGCCGCAGGGCAACAAACCCAAGAGTATTCATCAAAGTCAAAAGCGGCATCGGCGAGCCGCTGCGTTGCAGACGGCCTCCGCACTTGACGGAGCCGGCCCTTGCAGGCCGGTCCGGCAGGCGACGCGTGCCGGCACGGAACCGGCACGCGGGCGGCTTACTTGGCCGTTTCCATCAGGGTGGAATTGACCCAGCCCTTGTTGCCCATTTCGTCTTCCACTTCCCACATGGTGCCTTCCTTGACGCCGGTGGGGTACAGCAGCATGCCCGGCTCCAGCGAGCGCACCGGAGCGCCGGTGCCCTTGGCATTGGCCAGCAGGCGGCCGGCCTTGAGCATGGTCACGGCCTGGCCGGCGTTGGCCGCCGATGCATTGGCCGGCAGACCACCCAGCTCGGCCACCATGTTGGTGTAGGCCTGCAGGTAGGCCAGGGTGATCACCTGGCCGATTTCGGTGTTGGCATAGCCACCCACGCCCATTGCGCCGATGCCGCCACCGCCGAACAGGCCGCCACCGGCGCCCCAGCCCAGATCGGTCTTCTTGGAGTTGCCCTCGACGATGGCCACCTGCTCGGAAGAGCGTACGTCGGTCAAGGTCAGGGTCACATCCGCGGTCTTGCTGCGGAAGTTCAGGCCGCCGACCACGGCGCCGGCCTTGCCGCCGATCAGGCCGCCCAGCAGGCCACCAATGGCGTTGCCGCTGGCATTGCTGTTCTGCGAGATCAGGTCCGGCACCAGCACGTAGTCGGCGGCGCGGATCTGGCCCTTGCCGATGTTGGAACGACCACGCAGCTGGCCTTCGCTGGCCAGCGCGCGCTCGGCCTGGGCTGCGGCCATGCCGACGCCACGGTCCACCAGCGTGAAGCACTTGGATTTGTTGACGAAGACCTTGATGAGCTTCGAAGGCGCCGGCAACTGCTGGCCGGTCCACCAGTTCACCACGTCTTCCGGCTCGATCACCGAGATGGAACCCAGCGGCTTGGTGCAGACCGGAATCTCGGCCTGGCCCTTCTTGCTCTGTTCCTGGGCCGAGGTGCGGCTGTTGGCGAAGCTGTCGCGCAGACCCGCCGACGCCGGGGCACTGACGGCCACCAGACCGGCACCCAGCAGCGCGCAGGCCAGCACATGGGCGAGCGAATTCGATTTGTTCATATGAGTCATCCAGCACTTCGCCGACGGCGAAGCACAATCCATGGGTTGAGAAAGGGTCTGGGACCTGAATCCTTTGGCGACGCCCCCCAGGCGTCGGCGCAGAGAATAGGGCATGGACGGCCCCAACCACAACCGCAGCTGACTGAAGATGCTGGTGCCGACACGCGTGGTCCGATCCCGCCACTCAACACCGCGCGATCCCGACCCACCTCATGTATCGCATTGTGTCAGGTGGACAATGTTGTTTTCGGAACAGACAAGTGACCGCCGTGTAGTCGTTTCAACCGCCGCCTGGGGGTACCGTGTCGCGGCATAAAACGACAAAAGAATCCGCCCCACCCATGAGCCCCCCTTCCCAACGCCGCCTCACGGCCCTCGGGCTGTCCGGCCTGCTCGCTGCCGCCCTCCCGCTTGCCGCCCAGGCCGCCGAACAATGTGGTCCGGACGCAATGCGCGACCACCCACCGCAGATCAACTTCCGCGTCGACAACGACCTGTTCGGTGGCCGCCACCAGGACCAGGGGTACACCAACGGCGCGCAGCTGACCCTGGTCTCGCCGAACCTGGTCGACTACACCGACGACCCGTGCCTGCCGCGCATGGCACGCTGGGTGAACCAGTATCTGGAAGGCCTGCACCCCGGCAGGTTCGAACAGCAGAACATGATCTTCAGCATCGGCCAGGGCATCTTCACCCCGACCGATCCGGCCCGCCGCGATCTGATCAAGGATGACCGCCCCTATGCCGGTGTACTGATCGCCAGCTTCGGCTTCAACGCGCGCAGCGGCGACCGCCTGCAGACCACCCAGCTGACGCTGGGCGTGGTCGGCCCGTGGGCCCAGGGCAAGCAGGTGCAGGACGCGGTGCACAACATCCTGGGCGACAAGAAGTTCGAGGGCTGGGACAACCAGCTGCGCAACGAGCCGCTGTTCATGCTGACGCACGAGCGCATGCGCCGCTGGCCGGCCGATGCCAGCATCAATGCCGGCGGCTGGGGTTGGGATGCGATCAGCCACTACGGTGGTGCGATCGGCAACCTGGAAACCAAGGCCAATGCCGGTGGCGAAGTGCGTTTCGGCTGGAAGCTGCCCGATGATTTCGGCAGCACGCCGTTGCGTCCGGCCGGTGAGAACACGGCGCCGACGCGTGGCGGTCGCCCCAATGGCTGGTCATGGCACATGTTCGTGACCACCGACGCGGCGTGGATGATCCGCGACATCACCCTGGACGGCAACACGTTCCGCAGCAGCCACAGCGTGGACAAGCGCCACGTGGTGGCCCAGGGTGGCTACGGCATGGCGCTGATGTACGGCCGCTGGAAGTTCGCGGTAGCGCGCTACCACAGCACCCGCGAGTTCTACGGCCAGCGCGAAGCCCCCGTGTTCGGCAGCTTCACCATCAGCCGCTCGCTGTAAGCGCCATTTGTAGAGTCGAGCCATGCTCGACTGCATTCAACCTCAGTCGAGCATGGCGCGACTCTGCAAAACGGAAAAGGCCGGCATTCGCCGGCCTTTTCCGTTCACCACGCCAGGGCGTGGATCATTCCGATTCCCACCACATCCAGAAGCTGTCCCACAGGCGCTTGAAGAAGCCAGCCTGTTCGACGGCGGCCACGGCCACCAGCGGTGCCTCAGCGATGACCTTGCCATCCAGGGTGACCTTCACGGTGCCGATCTGCTGGCCGGCGGTGAACGGTGCTTCCAGGGTCTTGGGCACGTCGATGCTCGGCTTCAGGTCGTTGTAGCGGCCGCGCGGCACGCTCACCAGCATCGGCTGGGCCACGCCCAGCTGCACCTTGTCGGTGGTGCCCTTCCAGACCTTGTGCTCGGCCACGGCCTTGCCCGGCTCGTACAGGCGGTGGGTCTCGAAGAAGCGGAAGCCCCAGTTCAACAGCGCAAGGCTGTCATCGGCACGCTGCTTCTCCGACGCACCGCCCAGCACAACGGCAATCAGGCGCTGGTCGCCACGCTGGGCCGAGCTCATCAGGCAGTAGCCGGCTTCGGAGGTGTGGCCGGTCTTGATGCCATCGACGCTGCCATCGCGCCACAGCAGCAGGTTGCGGTTCGGCTGCTTGATGTTGCCGACCTGGAATTCCTTGATCTTGTTGTACGCGTAGGTTTCCGGGTAATCACGCACCATCGCGCGGCCCAGCAGCGCCAGGTCGTAGGCGGTGCTGTGGTGGCCCTGCGCGGTCAGGCCGTGGGCGTTGACGAAGTGCGAGTCCTTCATGCCGATCTTGGCGGCGTAGCTGTTCATCAGCGACGCAAAGGCTTCTTCGCTGCCGGCCACGTGCTCGGCCAGGGCAATCGCGGCGTCATTGCCGGACTGGATCGCCATGCCCTTTTCCATGTCTTCCAGGCGTGCAGTCTGGTTGACCGGGAATCCGCTGTAGCTGCCGTCGGTGCCGGCGCCACCTTCGCGCCAGGCGCGCTCGCTCATCATTACCTGGTCATCCGCACGGACCTTGCCGTTCTTGACCTCGGCGGCGATCACGTAGGACGTCATCACCTTGGTGATGCTGGCTGGAGCCAGCTGCTCGTGGACGTTCTCGCCAGCCAGTACCTGGCCGGTGGCGTAATCCATCAGGACCCAGGCCTTGGACACGCTCGGCGCCGGGGCCGGCGGAGTGGCGACGGTAGCCGGGGCGGCAGCGGCGGCGGCAGGCGCCGGCGTGGCCGGGGTCGGCAGCGGGGTCTGGGCGGAAGCCAGGCCCACCACCAGGGTGGCGGCCAGGGCGGTGGCGGCGGAACGGAAATTCATTGGACAGCAGGCTCCAGGGGACGGCCGGGAATGGAGGGTGGAACGTAACGGCCATTGTAGGCCGGGGGAGCATGGGCCGGCAGCACCGGCCCGGGCGGATCAATCCTTCACGATCTGCGGCGAACCCAGGCCCAGACCGGCGATGCGGCCGGCAAGTTCCGCGGCACTGGCATGGTCGCTGGCGGGAACGCGCAGGCGGAACAGGGTACGGCCACCGGCGGCGATGTCGCTGATGGTAGCGCCGACAATGCCGGCGGCGTTGAGCTGGCCCATCGCACGGTTGGCGTTGTCGCGGTTGGAGAAGCTGGCCACCTGCACCATCACCGCGCCTACCACCTGCTGCGACAGGCTGGGGGTGGCCGGTGCGGTGCGGACGGGCGCCGGCGCAGCGGCGCGCGGCGTGGTGCTGGCAACAGCCGCCGGAGCCGGCGCATACGGCGCGCTGCGCACCGGCGGTGCACTCGGCGGCAGGCTGCTGACCGCCACATCCGGCACGGTGCTGGCCACGCCCTGGGTGGTGGCCGGCTGGCCACGCGCCGGGGCGCCATCGGTGGGCAGGCGGTTGACCAGGCGATCGATATCGCTGTCGGCGGAAGCACGCGGGGCCGCAGCCGGCCGCGCGCTGGCCACGGCGGTGGTTGCCGCCGCTTCGGCAGCACGACGCTCGCGACGCGACGGCTTCTGCGCCATCAGGTTGCTCTCGCCCGGCTGCAGCGCGCGCACTTCGACGTTGCCGGTGCCGCGCTGGGTGATGCCCAGGCGCACGGCGGCGGCATAGCTGAGATCAACCACGCGGCCATCGTGGAACGGGCCGCGGTCGTTGACGCGCACGATCACCGATTCGCCGTTGTCCAGGTTGGTCACACGGGCAAAGCTGGGCAGCGGCAGCGTCTTGTGCGCGGCAGTGAACTGGTACATGTCGTAGACCTCACGATTGGAGGTCAGGCGGCCGTGGAACTTGGCCCCGTAGTACGACGCGGTGCCGCGTTCGACATAGTTGCGGGTGTCGTCGAGCACCTTGTAGGACTTGCCCAGCACCACGTACGGGGTCTTGTTGCCGATCGCCGAGCGCTCTTCCGCGGTCACTTCCGGTTCGGGGATGCAGGCCACGTTCGGAATGTAGTCCGGCGTGCTGTCACGCACGCCCGGCTTGTAAAGGCCACCGGCGGTGTAGTTGCCGCGGGTGCTCAGGTCTTCCTTGGCCGCCGCATACGGCGAACCTTCCGGGCAGTGCGCCGGGCGCGAACCACGGCCCTGCACCAGCGTGCCACTGGACTTGCCACCATGGCCGGCCGTGGCCGGCTTCTTCGGCGCGCTGCTGCAGGCAGCCAGCGCGAGGACGATCAAGCCTGGGACCAGCCATCTGATGTTCATGCCGGGGGCAGCTCCTGTCCGGCGATGGCCTGGGACAACTGGAACACGGCCATCGCGTACATCTTCGAGAGGTTGTAGCGGGTGATCGCGTAGTAGTTCTGGAAGCCCAGCCAGTACTGCTTGCCGGTGCTGCCTTCCAGGGTGATCGGGGTGGCGGTGGCGCCCGGCTGCACCGGCGCGCTCGGCTGGTAGCCGCGCTGCGCCAGGTCGGCCAGCGACCAGGTCGGCATCCATTCGGTCGGATTGAACTCCTCGAGGCCCGGCGCCAGCGTGGCCGGCACGGCCACCTGCCCGCCACGCACCCAACCACCCTTCTTCACGAAGTAGTTGGCGATGGACGAGAACACGTCGTCGTAACTGGTGAACAGGTCGCGGCGGCCATCACCGTTTCCGTCCACGGCGTAATCGAGATAGCTGGACGGCATGAACTGGCCCATGCCCATCGCACCGGCATAGCTGCCCTTGAGCGTGGTGATGTCCAGGTTTTCTTCGCGGCCCAGCTCGAACAGCTTGGCCAGTTCATCGCGGAAGAACAGCTCGCGGCGTACTTCGCGCTCCAGCTTGGCCGGGTCGCCGCTGCGCGGGTAATAGAACGCCAACGTGTACAGCGCATCAAGCACGCGATGGCTGCCGGCATTCTTGCCGTAGCTGGTTTCCACGCCGATGATCGCCACGATCACTTCGGCCGGCACGCCGGTGCGCTGCTGCACGCGATCCAGTTCGGCGCGGTGCTGGGCCAGGAACGCACGGCCGCCATCGATGCGTGCCTTGCTGATGAACATCGGTCGATATTCATTCCACGGCTTGACCCGTTCGGCCGGGCGCGACATCGCGGCAATGATCGGCTGGCGCACCTGCGCCTGGTCGAGCACGCTGCTGATCTGCTCCGGCTTCAAACCATAGCGCTTGGCGGTATCGGCAATGAAGCGGGCCCGCGCGACCTCGAACGGCACCGGGGTGAGATCGACCGGCGGTGCGGTGGCAGCGGCGGCTTCGGGCGCGGCCTCGGCCGGGCCATGAGCCCTGGCGGCGGGTTGGCGTGGCGTACTGCTGGCCTGGGGCGAAGACGGTGGGGACTTCGGCTGGGTCGCGCAGGCGACCAGGCCGAGGGTAAGCATGCAGGCCAGAGTGCGTCGAATCATCGTCGCAGGTTAGCAGGTCATGGATGAATTAAAACCCCTAACACCATGAATCACAACGATTTGCCCGCGTTCAGCGGGAAATGTGAAGACGTCGTGATCAGGCTTCCCCATTCAGATAGAGGCTGCCGGTTGCGTCCCCATCCCCGCAGACGCAACCGGCGACCGGATCCGGTCGGTACCTGCGCGGCTGCCGCTCCCCAGTGGCAGTACCCCGCGCTCCCTGTACCCGTTGGATCAGTACTGCTTCCCGCCCGGCGCCCCCTGCGCTGCATCGATTGACGGCGCCCGTGCCGAACGGGCCGCCATTGTGCAGGCCGATTACGACAAGTCCATTGATCAAGATCAACGCGCTGTAAAAGTGTGAACCAGCTAACATTTTTTGCGGACTTTGGTCAGCGGGTGTGCTGCCGTGCATCGTTGTGAGAACGCTTCCACAACGGACGTTGCGCAGAGTCAGGAAGTTTCCGGCCAACGGCGCAGCCCCTCGTGGGTGGAGTTGGTCGCTGAAAGCAAAAGCCGCGGGTGGGCCGGTCGGGTTGGGTACGCGGGGGACGCCGTGAATCCGTCCCTGGAGGCTTGTCAGCCGCATCCATGCGGCTGACACCGCCGCGTACCCAACCCGACCGGCCTCTGACAGATTTCGGAGGTCTGCCACCCACGGAGAAGAAAAAGAAGATCAAAAGCGGATCGCGACGCTACGCTTGCTCGTGAGCCGAGCATGGCTCGGCTCTACAGGAAGCAATGAAGCGGGCGGCCAAGCTGCTTTTGCTTTTGATCTTCTTTTTCTTCTCCGTGGGTGGACGAACACGGAATCTGCCAGCGGCCGGGTGGGTGGGCAGTGCGGGGTGTCCGCGGCATGGATGCCGCGGCCAAGCCCCCATGGATGGGTTCACGGCGTCCCCGCACTGCCCACCCACCCGGCCAGCCCTCAGCAATCCGGCTTTCAGCGACCAACTCCACCCACGAGGGGCTGCGCCGTTGGCTGGAAACCCTATCCCCCGTGCACGGGCCGGTGCCCACGCACCGCCATTACCAGTCCGATGCCGGCCAACAGCGAGACCGCCGATGTCCCGCCATAGCTGATCAACGGCATCGGAATGCCCACCACCGGCAGCAGGCCGGAAATCATGCCACCGTTCACCAGTACGTAAACGAAGAACGCCAGCCCCAGGCTGCCGGCCAGCAACCGTGCATGCGTGTCGCGCGCATGCACTGCGATCCACAGGCAGCGTCCGACCACGAACAGGTACAGCGCGAACAGCGTCGCCACACCGATCCAGCCGAATTCCTCGGCCAGCACCGAAAACGCGAAGTCGGTCGTGTACTCGGGCAGGAAATCCAGCGTGGCCTGGGTGCCCTGCCCCCAGCCACGCCCCTGCCAGCCACCAGAACCGATTGCGATGCGTGACTGCAGGATGTTCCAGCCGGTGCCGAGCGGATCTGCCGCCGGATCGAGGAAGGTCAGCACGCGATCTTTCTGGTACTGACGCAACAGACCGAACCACGCCAGTGGTGCGGCCACCGCCAGCCCCGCCGCGCCGATGGCCACCCAGCCCCAGTGCAGGCCCGCGAGCAACAATGCGAATACGCCACTGGCAGTGACCAGGGTGGCAGTGCCGAGGTTCGGCTGCATCAGGATCAGCACCGCCGGCACGCCGATCAGCGCTGCGGCGGCCAGCACCGTGCGTGGCGACGGCGGCAACGGCTGCCGGTGCAGGTACCAGGCCATCATCAACGGCAGGCTGAGCTTGAGCAGCTCCGACGGTTGCAGGTAGAACACGCCGAGGTTGAGCCAGCGCTGCCCATATTTGCCGGTGCCGATGACGTACACCGCCATCAGCGGCAGCATCGACAGCGTGTACAACGCCGGAGTCCACGCGCGCAGGCGCAGCAACGAAACACGCGACAGCAGCCACATCGCCACCAGGCCACCGGCAAAGCGCGCCGCCTGCCCGCCCACCGGGCCGGACACGCTGTGCAGCACCGCCAGTCCCGCGGCCATCAGGATCAACAACGCGACCAGCAACGGCAGGTCGATCGTGCGCACCGCCTCACGGCTGCCGCCAAGCATTCGTTTCCATTCCACGTCCGCCACGGTAGCAACGGGCGCTTGCGTGAAGCTGTCATGGTGCTTCTGCGTTTGTAGCGTCGAGCCATGCTCGGCTTGGGGCCGGCACGCGCTGTACGGAAGGCAGTCGAGCATGGCTCGACTCTACAAAGGCTGCGGAGCCGGGCTCAGCCGTAGCCGCCGTGTACGGGGTTGTGGCTACGCACGGCCATCACCAATCCGAAGCCAGCCAGCAGTGACACCGCCGAGGTACCGCCGTAGCTGATCAGCGGCATCGGCACGCCCACCACCGGCAGCAAGCCGGAAATCATCCCGCCGTTCACCAGCACATAGACGAAGAACGCCAGGCCGGTAGCGCCGGCCAGCAGGCGCGAATAGGAATCCCGCGACTGGCTGGCGATCCACAGGCAGCGCCCGATCACCACCAGATACAGTGCCAGCACGGTAGCCACGCCGATCCAGCCGAATTCCTCGCTCAGCACCGAGAACGCGAAGTCGGTGGTCTGTTCGGGAATGAAGTTCAGGTGTGACTGCGAGCCTTCGCCCCACCCCTTGCCATCGAAGCCGCCGGAACCGATCGCGATCTTCGACTGGATGATGTTCCAGCCAGCACCCAGCGCATCCATCTCCGGGTCGAGGAACATCATGATGCGGTCCTTCTGGTAGGGCCGCAGCAGCCAGAACCAGGCCACCGGCGCGACCGCGGCCACGCCGCCCACACCCAGGCCGACCCACCACCACGGCAGGCCGGCCAACAACAGCACGAACACGCCACTGGCGGCGATCAGCACACCGGTACCGAAGTCCGGCTGCAACATCACCAGGCCGGTGGGCACGCCGATGATGACCAGGGCCACGAGCACGGTGTTGAAGCGCGGCGGCAGCGGCATCTTGTGCAGGTACCAGGCCACCATCATCGGCAGACTGACCTTCAGCAGCTCGGCCGGCTGCAGGTAGAAGAACTTCAGGTCCAGCCACTGCCGGCCATATTTGCCGGTGCCCAGCACGAACACCGCCAGCAACGGGATCATCGAGATCGCATAGATCATCGGCGTGGCCGAGCGGATGCGCAGGATCGGCACCCGCGAGATGCCCCACAGCGCGGCCATGCCCACTGCGAAGCGCGCGCCCTGGGCCATTACCAGGCCGTCGCCACCGGCACTCTTCAGCGTGGCCAGGCCGATCACCATCAGCGCGCCCAAGGCCAGGCACAGCACCCAGTCCAGCGTGCTGAAGAAGCGGCGCAGCATGTCGCCGGCCCAACGCAGGAACACTCTCATCGTGCGGGCTCCGCGGTGGTCGGGCGCGGCGTGGCAGGCAGCGCGGCGGCCTGCGAACCCGGCTGCGGCGCAGGCGCCGGTTCCGGTGCGGGTACACCGATCAGCACCGGATGTTCTCCAACCTGTGCAGCGGCAAGGTCGCCGGCCTGGCGCGCACCCGCGTCTTCGTTGTCGAACGCGGTGGCGCCGATGGCGGTGGTACCGCGCTCACTGTCCAGCGGCTCCATGCCCTCCGGCATCTTGCCCAGCAGATACGCATCGAACACCTTGCGGGCGATCGGCGCGGCGGCCGAGCCACCATAGCCACCGCCTTCCACCGCCACCGCAATCGCGATTACCGGGTTGTCCGCCGGCGCGAAGCCGACGAACAGCGCGCGGTGGCGCAGATGCATCGGCAGGCTCTTCGGATTCACTGCGGCGGTGCCCTTGCGGCTGATGACCTGTGCAGTACCGGTCTTGCCGGCCATCACGTACGGCGCACCGACCGCCACGCGCCAGCCACTGCCGCCGGGCCGCATGGTGGCCATCATGCCTTCGCGCACGGCCTGCAGGTTGTTGGGGTTGGGGCTGACCGGCTTGGTCTCGCCAGGCGACGTCGCCGCCCAGTCGCTGTCGAAACCTTCGCGCTGCTGGATCACCAGGTGCGGGGTGCGCAGCTGGCCGTCGGCCAGCGCGCTGACGCCGCGCGCCAGCTGCAGCGGGGTGACCTTCCAGTCGCCCTGGCCGATGCTGATGTTGACCGTATCGCCGGGGTACCAGGCTTCCTTGCGGCTCTTCCGCTTGTAGGCGGGCGACGGCAGGATGCCGCCGATCTCGCCGGTGAGGTCGATGCCGGTCGGCTGGCCGAACCCGTAGTACTCCATGTAGTGGTCGAAGCGCTCGATGCCCAGGTCCAGCGCCAGCTTGTAGTAATAGGTGTTGACCGATTCGGCGATCGACTTGCGCAGGTCGGTCCAACCATGGCCGCCACGGTGGGCGTCACCCCAGCCGCGCGAGGTGCCCGGCAGGTAGAACATGCCGGTGGACAGCACCTTGTCTTCCGGGCGACGCACGCCGGAGTCCAGGCCGGCCAGGCCGATCAGCGGCTTGAGCGTGGAACCGGGGGCGACACCACCAAGTACCAGGCGGTTGAACTGCGGCCGCGACGGGTTTTCGTTCAATGCCTTGAAGTCGGCATGGGAAATGCCGTTGACGAACAGGTTGGGGTCGTAGGACGGCAGGCTGACCATCGCCAGCACTTCGCCGGTGCGCGGGTCCATCGCCACCGCCGAGCCTTCCTGGTCACCGAAGGCGGCCACCATGGCGCGCTGCAGGTCGGCGTCGATCGACAGCCGCAGGTCGGCACCGGACTGCGCGGCGACGCGGCCGATGGTGCGGATCGCACGGCCCTGCACGTTGGTCTCTACCTGTTCGTAACCGACCTTGCCGCGCAGTTGCTGCTCGTAATAGCGCTCCAACCCCGACTTGCCGATGTGGGTCAGTGCTGCGTTGCCCTCGCCGAGGATCTCCAGATCCTTGTCATCGACGCGGCCGACGTAGCCGATGATGTGCGCGAACAGGTCACCGTAGGGGTAGCGCCGGGTCAGGTAGGGTTCCAGCTCGACACCGGGGAACCGCCAGCGGTCGACGGCGAAGCGCGCCATTTCCTCGTCGCTCATGCGCAGCTTCAGCGTGACCGGCAGGAACTTGCGCCGCGCCTTGCGCGACTTGTTGAACGCTTCCAGCTCTTCCGGGCTGATGCTGATGATCTTTGCCAGCCCTTCGAGGGTGGCGTCCATGTCCTTGACCTTGTCCGGGGTCACGTCCAGGCGGAAGGCCGGCACGTTCTCGGCCAGCAGGCGGCCGTTGCGGTCGTAGATCATGCCGCGCCCGGGCACCACCGGCCGTGGCTTGATGCGGTTGGCTTCCGAGCGCGTGGCGTAGACGTCGTGGTCCAGCACCTGCAGCTTGAAGTACCAGCCGCCCAGGCCCAGCAGGCAGACCAGCACGCCCAGGAAGCCCAGCGCCGCGCGGCGGCGGAACTGTTCGGCTTCGGCGTGCGGATTCTTGACCTGGCGACGCGGGATCATGGCTCAGCGCCCACGCTTGCCGAAGCGCACCGCATCCAGCAGCACGAACACCAGCGGCCACAGGCCCATGCCCAGCAGCGGTGCCCACCAGTACGACCACGGCAGGGTGGGTTCACCGACCAGGATGTGCACCAGCGCGCTGACGATGCGGTCGTTGAACAGCAGGCCGCCGATGGCCAGCATCTGCTGCGACATCGGGAAGAAGCGGATGCGGGCGCGGAAGCGCTGCAGGATGAAGGCCAGCATCACCAGCCGCAGTGCCTGTTCGCCGAGCACGCCGCCGTACAGCAGGTCGGCGATGACGCCACTGGTGAAAGCGACGCCCAGGCCGACGCGCTCGGGCGCTTCGATCACCCAATAAGCCAGCACCAGCGCCAGCCAGTACGGGCGCAGCGGCTGCAGCAGCGCCGGCAACGGCAGCAGACCCAGCAGCAGCGCCACCACCAGGCTGGCCGGCAGCACCCACGGGTTGTCGCGCAGGCGGCTCATCGCTGGGCCTCCGCAGCGGGCGGGGGCGGTTCAGTCGCTTGCGGCACGGTCGACGCGGCTTTGGCTGGCGATGGGGCAGCCGGCGTTGCCGTCGCAGGCGCAGGCGTTGCCGCCACCGAAGCCGGGCCCGCGGCAGGCGAAGTGGCAGGCGGCGCTGTCGGCGCCGGTACAGCGGCACCGGTGGCCGGGCCACCCGGGGCGGTTTCTTCCAGCTGCAGGCGCAGGTTCGGCGGAATACGGATCGCAGCGCCGGGGCGCAGCAGCAGCACATCGCGGCCGCGGTCCAGCTGGGCGGCCGGCTTCAGTTCGCCAACCAGGAAGGCATGGGTGTCGTCCGGGCGCAGGCCGGTGATGGTGCCGACCGGGAAGCCAGCCGGGAAACGGCCACCGAGGCCGGAGGTGACGATCTCATCGCCCACTTCCACGCCGGCGCTGAGCGGAATGTCGCGCAGTTCCAGCTTGTCGCCGCGGCCGTAGACGATCAGGCGCACGCCGTTGCGGGCCACGGTCACCGGCACCGCGTGGTCGGGGTCGGTCAGCAGCAGCACGGTGGAGGTACCGCCAGTGACGCTGATCACCTGGCCCATCAGGCCGCCGGCATCGATCACCGCCTGGCCGACGTGCACGCCTTCGCGGCTGCCGGCGTCGAGTACCAGGCGCTGCTTCACCGGGTCCAGGTCGATGTCCAGGATCGGCGCCAGCTGCACGTCCAGGCCACTGCGCTCGGCCACGTTCAGCAGTTCGCGCAGCTGGGCGTTGTCCAGCGCGGCGGTCTGCAGGCGGGTCAGGCGCGCGTTGGCCAGCAGCAGCTGGTTGCGCAGTTCACGGTTCTCGTTGACCAGCTGGCCGTGGCTGGCCGCCGAATCCTTGACCTGGTTGCCGAGCTTGCCCGGCAGGCCCGCCAGTGCCCATACCGGCTGCACCAGGCTGTTGGCCTGCCCGCGCAGCTGAGCGAGCCAGCCGGCCTGGTCGTCAAGCACGATCAGGGTGATGGCCAGTGCGAGATAAGCCAGCAGACGCAGCGGGCTGGCGGCATCACCGGATCGGGAAGCAACGGGAGGTCCGGCGTAGGGCGGCACGGCAACGATTCAACTGGCAGAAGGCGGAAGGGAAACACGCGGGCGCCCCGCCGGTGCCGGCCCACCTTCGAGGTGGGCCGCACCCCGGAGGGGCGCTGCGGGCGCAGGCAGCCGGGACGGCTTATTCCGGCGCAAAGAACTCGTTGCCGTGCATGTCGACCAGCTCCAGCGCACGGCCACCGCCGCGGGCCACGCAGGTCAGCGGATCGTCCGCCACCTGCACGTGCAGGCCGGTTTCCTCGGAAATCAGGCGGTCCAGGTCACGCAGCAGGGCGCCACCACCGGTCAGCACGATGCCGCGCTCGGCGACGTCGGCGCACAGTTCCGGCGGGGTCTGCTCCAGCGCCAGCTTGACCGCGCTGACGATGCCCGACAGCGGCTCGTGCAGGGCTTCAAGCACCTCGTTGGAGCTGATCTTGATCATCTTCGGCACGCCCTCGGCAAGGTTGCGACCGGAGATTTCCATCTCGATCACTTCCGCCTGCGGGTAGGCGCAGCCCAGCTCCACCTTGATGCGTTCGGCGGTGGCTTCACCGATCAGCATGCCGTGGTTGCGGCGCACGTAGTTGGTGATCGACTCGTCGAAGCGGTCGCCACCGATGCGCACCGACGCCGAGTAGACGATGCCGTTGAGCGAGATCACCGCCACTTCGGTGGTGCCGCCGCCGATGTCGATGACCATCGAGCCACGCGCTTCGGTAACCGGCATGCCGGCGCCGATCGCAGCGGCCATCGGTTCTTCGATCAGGAACACATCACGGGCACCGGCTTCCTCGGCCGATTCCTTGATCGCGCGGCGCTCGACCTGGGTCGAACCGGCCGGCACGCAGACCAGCACGCGCGGGCTCGGGCGCAGCACGCGCGACTTGTGCACCTTCTTGATGAAGTGCTTGAGCATCGCCTCGGTATAGGTGAAGTCGGCGATGACGCCGTCCTTCATCGGGCGGATGGTGGTGATGTGGCCCGGGGTACGGCCAAGCATCTGCTTGGCTTCGGCGCCTACGGCTGCCACCGAGCGGGTGCCACCGATGGCACGGTCCTGACGCACGGCCACGACCGATGGCTCGTTCAGCACGATCCCCTGCCCGCGCACGTAGATGAGGGTGTTGGCCGTGCCCAGGTCGATGGACAGGTCGTTGGAGAACATGCCACGGAGTTTCTTGAACATCTGAGGAAGGAGTCCTGAGGGGTGTCGTGCCCGCCGCGGGATGGCGAAAAAATGGGCAGAAATCGAGGCCGACAAGCCTAGCAACCCGCCTGCCGCCGAGCAAGGAAAAAACTAGCTGAACCCGCGTCTTCACAGGCTTTCGGCCTGATCGGGTCTCACCCGCTTCTGGCCCTGAGCGGCACCAGCGGGTAACCTTTGCGCCGTCGGGCGCCCAAGGGCGCCGTTTGCTTGCCCGCCGAACCGGGCCGGCCCACCCCAAAATTCACCGCATAGGCTTACATCGATGTCCGCTCTGATCTGTGGTTCTCTTGCCTTCGACACCATCATGGTGTTCCCGGACCAGTTCAAGAATCACATCCTGCCGGACAAGGTGCACATCCTGAACGTGTCCTTCCTGGTGCCGCGCATGCGCCGCGAGTTCGGCGGCTGCGCCGGCAACATCGCCTACAACCTGCACCTGCTGGGCGGCCAGCCGATCCCGATGGGCACCGTGGGTTCGGACTTCGGCCCGTACCGCGAGTACTTCGAAGGCCTGGGCATCGACCTGTCGCGCGTGCGCGTGATCGATGAGCTGTTCACCCCGCAGGCGTTCATCACCACCGACCACGACAACAACCAGATCACCGCCTTCCACCCGGGCGCGATGATGCGTTCCTACGAGAACCACGTGCGTGGCGTGCCGGGCGTGACCCTGGGCCTGGTCGGCCCGGACGGCCGCGAGGGCATGATCCAGAACGCGCAGGAATTCCACGAAGACGGCATCCCGTTCATCTTCGACCCGGGCCAGGCCATGCCGCTTTTCAACGGCCCGGAACTGCGCGAGTTCATCGAGCAGGCCGACTACGTGGTGGTGAATGACTACGAGTCGAACCTGCTGCAGGAACGCACCGGCTGGGACGAGAAGGAGATCGTCAGCCGGGTCAAGGCCTACATCACCACCCGCGGCCCGAAGGGCGCGGTCATCCACACCCCGGAAAAGAGCTACGACATCCCGCCGGCGCACGAGCGCCGCGTGGTCGACCCGACCGGCTGTGGCGACGCGTTCCGTGCGGGCCTGATCTACGGCATCCAGAAGGGCTACGACTGGCTGACCATCGGCCGCATGGGCAACCTGATGGGCGCACTGAAGGTCGAGCACCCGGGCACGCAGAACCAGCGCTTCACCTTCGACGAGTTCAACGAGCAGTTCAAGCAGCAGTTCGGTTACGCGTTGAACGCGTAAACGAACTGCCCACGCATCCCACCTTGTCCCCGCGCCTTCGGCGCGCCCCCTTGAACAACAAGGGGGCTTTCCACCCGATGTGCTGCTGGGAATGCTGTTGGTAGGTGTCGACCTTGGTCGACACTGCCGGCCAGCGGCCGGCACTACCCCTTCTGCTGCCAGGCCGCCAGCAAGGCGCGGCAATCGGCGAAATGCCAGTCGGCGCTGCCGGGCCACGGGTTCTCCGGCAGGTTGACCAGCACGGTATGTGCGCCCGCGGCACGGCCGCACTCCAGGTCGTAGGCGTGGTCACCGACCATCACCGCCTGCGCAGCCCCGATGCCCCAGCGACGAAGATGCTGCTGCAGGCCATCCGGCGAGGGCTTGGGCACCGCTTCATCGCGGCCGATGATGTCGGCGTCGTCGAACAACGCCCCGACCCCGATCGCCTCCAGCGTCAGCTTTGCCAGCGCATGATCGTTGCGGGTCAGGATGCCCAGCCGGCAGCCTGCCGCGGACAGCGCGCGCAGCAGCTTCACCGCACCCGGCGCCGGCAGCGCCTCCTCGGCCAGCGCACGTTCGTGATCCAACAGCCACTCGCGCTTGGCCTGCGCCGGCGCATCCGGCAGCGCTGCGATATGGTCGAGGATGTCTTCCTCTGCGGCGATCTCCAGCGCGCGGCGGATTGCGGCGAAATCATGCACGGCCACAGTCAGCGTGCCATCCATGTCGAACACCCAGTGCCGGATCGCGGACAAGGCGTGCACTGCGATGCCCGCCGCAACCTTCACTGCCACCACTGCGGCATGCGGCTGGCGTCGACGCCACCGGTTTCGAAAACGGCGGTGCGGGTACCACCGGCCTTGACCGGGAACTCGATGCTGATCGACTTGCCCTTGCGCGCCAGCTTCCACAGCGCCTTCTGGTCGGTGATGAACAGGGCAATGGCTTCATCGGTCTTCGGGCGCCACGCCGCCATGGAAATCGGCTTGCCGTCGTCCACGGTCACTTTCACCGTGCACTGCGGGCAACGGAAATCGCCGGCCTGCAGCACCAGATACGCATGCCGCTTCCACTCCGGGTGATCGCGGAACACCAGCTGCACCGGCTTGGCGCCGCTGCCATCCACGTCCACCCGTTCCTTGCTGTAGATCTGCGCCGAAACCTGGTTGCCCTTGTTGCCCACCGGAATCTGGTTGTACTGCCATAGCGCCTGCATGCGGCGCAGGTCGCGCGCGGCATCACCCTTGGCTTTGACCTCATCGAAGCCTGCGGCGATGCGCTCGGCGGCGGCGGTGTCCTTGTACTGGTCCAGCAGCGAGGCGCCATGCAGGCGCGCACGCTCCCAGTCCTGCGCGGCCACGGCCATGTCGTACTGCTTGGCCACGTCTTCGGCCTTGGCCTCCTTCTGCGCCTGCACGGCGGCCGCGGCGGCTTCCTGCGCCTTGCGCTCTTCCTCGGGGTTGCTGCAGGCGGCCAGGGCCAACGTACAGGCGGTGAGCAGGATCAGTCGATTCATGGTGGAGGTCCTTCGTGTATTCGCGATTCTGTAGAGTCGAGCCATGCTCGACTGCTGTTGAAGAGCCAGTCGAGCATGGCTCGACTCTACAAAAAAAGCGCCGGGGGATGCCCGGCGCGTTTTCTTACTTGGCTTCGGCCTTGGCCAGCATGTCCTGGACCGAGGCGGTGGTGATCGGGTGGTACCCCGGCTTGGCCTTTTCGAAGGCCTGCTTGGCCAGTTCCAGCCCCTTCGGAGTCTTCACCAGTTCGGCGTAGATCGGCAGGATCAGCTTGCGACGGCCGACGCGCTCGATGAACGCAGCCGCGCCTTCATTGGCCTGCTCGTAGCCGCTGCGGATCGCCAGCGGGTACCAGCGCATGGCGATCTCGCCATTCGGGGTGCCGGTGAAGTGGAAGGCCTTGTCCAGCGTGGCCAGCTTGTCCAGCGGCTGGGTCGCGCCCAGGCCGTCGATGAAGCGCACCCATTCCTGCGTGCTCCAGTCGGCGATGACCTGGCTGCTCGGCACGGTGCCGGCGCTGGCGAAGGCGATGCGCGCGGTATCGACGCTGCTGAAGTTGCGCGACTGCGCCTTGGCCGCGAACGCCGGAATGCCCGGCTCGTCCAGCCATGCCTTCAGCTCGGCCTCGGTCACTGCCGACGGCTTCTTCGGCAGCAGGTTCTTCTTCATGTACGCGACGAACTGGTCGGTGTTCGCGCTCTGGAAGGCGTGGTCATCGAACCAGCCACGCAGGAACGGATCGAAGGTCTCGCGGCCGAAGCGCTGTTCCAGGAATTCCAGGAACCATGCACCCTTGACGTAGGCCACCTGGCTGAGGGCTTCGTCGGGGTCGCGCTCGTTCAGCGGCGGCAGCGCCAGCGCCTGGTCGGCCGGGCTCATGTCCTTCACTTCGGCCAGCAGGTCGGTCTGGTCGATCTGCTTCTCCATCTCGGCCATCTCCTTGCCATACAGCGCTTCGGTGATGCGGCCCTGGACGTAGGTCGTGAAGCCTTCATTGAGCCAGATGTCCTTCCAGCTGGCGTTGGTCACCAGGTTGCCCGACCAGCTGTGCGCCAGTTCGTGGGCGACCAGCGAGACCAGCGACTTGTCGCCGACAATCACGGTCGGGGTGGCGAAGGTCAGGCGCGGGTTTTCCATGCCGCCGAACGGGAACGACGGCGGCAGCACCAGCATGTCGTAGCGGCCCCAGCGGTATTCGCCGTACAGCTTCTCGGCGGCACCGATCATCTTCTCGGTGTCTTCGAATTCCTTGGCGGCCTTGTTGACCATGGTCGGCTCGGCCCAGACGCCGGAGCGGCCGGAGATCGGCTCGAACACCAGGTCGCCGGCGGCGATGGCCAGCAGGTAGGACGGAATCGGCTGCGGCATCTTGAAGGTGTAGTCACCATCACGCGCGGCCTTCGGATCGTTGTCGGCGCTCATCAGGACCATTACGTCCGGGCGCGAGACCACGTGCGCGCTGTAGGTGAAGCGCACGCTCGGGGTGTCCTGCAGCGGCACCCAGGAACGGGCATGGATGGCCTGCGACTGGCTGAACATGAAGGGCAGCTTCTTGCCTTCGGTCATCGACGGCGCCAGCCACTGCAGGCCCGAGGCGGTCGGTGCGGTGTGGTAGGTCACCTCCACCTTGGCCGGCTGTTCCGGGGTCTCGATCGTCAGCTTGCTGCCGAACACCTTGTCGACCGGGGCCAGCGCGAACTGCAGCGGGCTGCGCGCGCCATCGGCACCGACGGCCTCGACCTTGGACACGGTCAGCTCGCGGATGTCGAGCACCAGCTGCTTGGCGTCCTTCTGCTTCCATTCCAGGGTGTAGGTGGCGGTGCCGCCGATCTGCTTCTGGTCGAAATCCAGCTTCAGGTCCAGCGCGATGTCCTTGATGACGACCTTGTCCGGCTCGGCGTACGAGCTTTCGTCGTGGCTGCGGTTCTCGGCGTTCACGGGGGCGGCGGGGGCCTTTGCGGCAGTCGGGGCGGCGGCGGGCGCGGCCGCCTCCTGGGAGCAGCCGGCGGCCAGGGCCACGGCCAGCGGAAGGAGCATCAGCGGATTACGCATGAATCGGGACCGTTACGGGGATCAAACCCCAATGGTACCTCCCTCCGGCCCCGCAGGCGTTGCGCGGTGCGGGGTAATGGCGGACACAGCGCCGGTAGTGGCGGCCGCTGGCCGGCAACCCCGTCGCCCGGTGATTGGCCGCGCAGATGCCGGCCAGCGGCCGGCACTACCGGAACAACGGGCTTACAGCTTGTAGCCGGAGTGGATCGAAACGATGCCGCCGGTCAGGTTCTTGTAGTGGCAGCGCTCGAACCCGGCCTGCCCCATCATCGCCTTCAGTTCATCCTGCGGCGGGTGCTTGCGGATGCTCTCGGCCAGGTACTGGTAGCTGTCCGAGTCATTGGCGAACAGCTTGCCCAGCTTCGGCAGGATCTTGAACGAGTGGAAGTCGTAGATCGGCTTGAACCAGTCTGCGGTGACTTCGGAGAACTCCAGCACGCGGGCCTGGCCGCCGACCTTCAGCACGCGGTACATCTCGCGCAGGCCGGCGTCCTTGTCGGTCACGTTGCGCAGGCCGAAGGCGATGGTGACCAGGTCGAAGCTGTTGTCCGGGAACGGCAGGGCCTCGGCGTTGCACTGCACGTAGTCCAGGCCGAGCACCAGGCCGCGGTTGGTCAGGCGGTCACGGCCGACCGACAGCATGCCGGCGTTGATGTCGCCCAGCACCACCGAGCCCTCGGCGCCAACGCGCTCCTTCAGCAGGGCGGCGATGTCGCCGGTGCCTCCCGCCAGATCGAGCACGCGGTCGCCCGGCTTCACCTGCGCGGTGGCCACGTAGTAGCGCTTCCACGCCCGGTGCACGCCCAGGCTCATCAGGTCGTTCATCAGGTCGTAGTTGCGCGCGACCGAGGTGAACACCTGGCCGACCAGCTTCTGCTTGTCCTTGGCGGCGACGTCGCGGAACCCGAAATGGGTGGTACCGGCTTTGTAGGGGGATTCGCTCATGACCCCGATTATCGCACCGCCGGGGGCCAGCGGCACCCCCTGCCCGTATCATGGCGGGCCACGACTTACCGGAGCCCCGCATGATCACCACGCCCGACTACCAGGCCCTGCTGCAGACCGCCATCGCCGAAGCCCGCCAGGGCTTGGCCGAGGGCGGCGTGCCGATCGGCGCGGCGCTGTACCACAACGACGGCCGCCTGCTCGGCTGCGGCCACAACCGCCGCGTGCAGGAAGGCGACCCGTCCGTGCACGGCGAAACCGATGCGTTCCGCAAGGCCGGCCGCCAGCGCCGTTACCAGGACACGATCATGGTCACCACCCTGGCACCGTGCTGGTACTGCTCGGGCCTGGTGCGCCAGTTCAACATCGGCACCGTGGTGGTGGGCGAATCGCGCACCTTCCAGGGCGGCATCGACTGGTTGCGGGAAAACGGCGTCAACGTGATCGACCTGGACAGCCAGGAATGCGTGGACCTGCTGGGCGGCTTCATTGCGCAGCACCCGGAGATCTGGAATGAAGACATCGGTGAATGATCACCACGCAGTGTCCTGTTGAACCCGTTTAATGAACGCTTCAGTGCCGGCACGCCCTAGTGCCGGCAGCGTTTGCGGCCGTTGCCGTGAACCCGTGCACAGTCAGCTGCGCAGCGTGCACACGCTGCGGTAACACCCCGCCCGGCTGCCGCGCCTAGGGTGGGGTTACCGGGACTTCTTTCCCCGGCGGAGCCAGCCATGTGCGCGCACGCCGTACGACCCACGCCAGACTCGATCCTCGATCCGATCCGCGAACGCCTGCAGCGGCAATATGCACTGCACCGGCGCGGCGCCTTGTTCTGGACCGCCTACCAGCGCATGCAGCTGGAGCTGGTCCATCACCATCCGCTCGACCACGAGCGTCTGTGCAACGCGATGGCCAACCTGGCCGAAGATCTCGGTGCCGTCGAGCATGCGCAGTTGATCGGCCATGCCAACGCCAGCTCCACATCCCGCTGACGCGGCATGCACCGCCACATACGCCACACTCCGATGAACCCCCACTCCCTTTCCACTCAACCGAACTGGATTGTCATGCACGCTGAAGTCCCCACCATTCCTCCGGTCATCAACGTTGACGCCGAGCTGGATCACTGGCGCCGCCAACATGCCGAAGGCGCACTGCCGCACAACTCGTTCGGCTCGTACGTGCCGTGGATCAAGTTCGCCTGCGATTCGCTGATCACCCAGCCGCGCGCCAGCGAGGCCGAACGTGACGAGATGTTCCAGACCCAGTACGCCCTGCAGATCATGCCGCGGCTGAGCGAAGCCCAAGCCCGCGAGTTCGTCGACCGTTGCTGGCAGCACGTCTACCAGAGCAGTCCGGTGCGCAGCCTGCAGGCACCGCGGCTGCAGCGCATGCGGGCCTGACCGCCGCTGCACGGCGCCTGCACGGGCCACTGCCGATCATCCTCGTCACCTGAGTGGGACGACGACGATGAAAGTACGAAACCTGTTCAATACGATCGCCAAGAAGGCCGCGGCCGCCACCGGCTCGCCGTGGACCTTCCTGGCTGCAGTAGCGATCGTGGTGATCTGGGGCATCAGTGGCCCGGTGTTCGGCTTCAACGACACCTGGCAGCTGGTGATCAACACCGGCACCACCATCATCACCTTCCTGATGGTGTTCCTGATCCAGCACACGCAGAACGCGGACACCGCCGCGATGCAGATCAAGCTGGACGAGCTGATCCGGGCGACCGCCGAAGCCAACAACGAACTGTTGGATCTGGAAGAACTGGACGAAGCGCGCCTGGAAGAGATCCGCGCCGAGTACGAGCAGATGGCGCGCGAAGCCGGCGATGCGCTGGCGCGCGTTCGCGCCTGCCACGCCGCGCGGCGCGACGATGAAGCGGTGTAGCGGGCCCCGGAATGACAATGCCGGCCAGCGGCCGGCACTACCATCGATCTTCAGGCAGGTGCCAACCCTGGTTGGCACGGATGCGTCAGCGCAGGCGCCTGGCCCTGTGCCAACCAAGGTTGGCACCTACCAGAAGAAGCGCGGACTAGCCGCGCTCGTGCCAGCCGCCGCCCAGCACCTTGTACAGGGTGATGCGGTTGGACTGCTGGGCCAGCTGCGCCTGCAGCTGGGTCTGCTGCGCGTTGTAGGCGGTACGCCGCGCATCGAGCAGGGTGACGAAGCTGTCCAGCCCCGCGTCGTAGCGGGCCTGTGACAGGCGGTTGGCCTGTTCGGCCGCTTCCACCAGGCGCTGCTGTGAACTCACCTGCTCGTCCAGGCTGACGTTCAATGCCAACGCATCGGCGGTTTCGCGGAAGCCCACCTGGATCGACTTCTCGTACTGCGCCAGTGCGATATCACGATCGGCGTTGGCGATGGCCAGGTTGGCGCGCAGCTTGCCGCCCTGGAAGATCGGAAGGGTGATCTTCGGCAGGAAACTCCACACCCGCGTTCCACTGTCGAACAGGTTGGACAGTTCACTCGAGCCACTGCCGATGCTGCCAGTCAGCGAGATGCTCGGGAAGAACGCTGCGCGTGCCGCACCGATGTTGGCGTTGGCGGCCAGCAGCTGGTGTTCGGCGGCCATGATGTCCGGGCGCTGCAGCAGCACGTCGCTGGGCAGGCCAGCCGGCGGCGGTGCCAGCGCCAGCAGCTGCGGTTCGATGCTGTCCGGCAGCAGTGCCGGATCCAGCTGGCCACCCGCCAGCAGCGCCAGCGCGTTGCGGTCCTGGGCCAACTGGCCCCGCAGGCGTGCCGCATCCGTCCGTGCGGTCTCGACCAGGGTACGGGTCTGGGTGAGTTCCAGCGCCGAACTGCCACCACGCTCGTGGCGGGCCTCGGCCAGGCGCAGCGAATCCTCGTAGGTCTTCAGCGTTGCATCGGCGATCTTCAGCCGCTGCGCGTCGGCACCATAGGTCAACCACGCCGTCGCGGTCTCGGCCACCAGGCTCAACTGCGCGTTGCGGCGGTTGGCGGCCACGGCGAAGTACTGCTGCAGCGCCGCTTCACTTAGATTGCGCACGCGGCCGAACAGATCCAGCTCGAACTCGGCCACGCCGACACCGGCGGTGAACTGCTCGGTGACACCGGCGTCGGTACCACGGCGGTCCATCTGGCCGGTGACGGCCACGCCGGGTACGCGATCGGCGCGCTGCACGCGGTACTGGCCGCGCGCGCGTTCAACATTGAGCACGGCCACACGCAGGTCGCGGTTGTTCTGCAGCGACTGGTCGATCACCTGCTGCAGGCGCGCATCGGTGAAGAAATCGCGCCAGCCGACGGCGGCGACATCGGCCACCTCGCCCTGCGCGGCCTCGGCCGGCCACTGCGCCGGAATCGCCGGAGCGACAGCGGTGTTCTTCGGCACCAGGGTGGAGCAGCCGGCGAGCACGAGCGCTGCGGTAATGGAAAGGAACAGGGATGTACTTTTCATGGGGATGACTTCCATCGGTACTGCCGGATGGCAGGAGGTAGTGCCGGCCGCTGGCCGGCAACCTCGTTAGACTCACATCAAGCGAGCAGTAGGTGCCGGCCAGCGGCCGGCACTACCGTTTCAGGTCACGTCGCGGATTTGCGCTTGAACACGCGCTGCACCACCACGAAGAACAGCGGCACGAAGAACACGCCGAGCAGGGTGCCGACGATCATGCCGCCGAGCACGCCGGTGCCGATCGCCTGCTTGGCGCCGGAGCCCGCACCGGTGGAGATCGCCAGCGGTACCACACCCATGCCGAAGGCCAGCGAGGTCATCACGATCGGGCGCAGGCGGTCGCGCACGGCGTGCATGATCGATTCGATCAGGCTGGCGCCCTTCTCCAGGTTTTCCTTGGCGAACTCGACGATCAGGATCGCGTTCTTGCTGGTCAGGCCCACCGTGGTCAGCATCGCCACCTGGAAGTAGATGTCGCGTTCCAGGCCCTTGAAGGTATTGGCCAGCACCGCGCCGAGGATGCCCAGCGGGGCCGCCAGCAGCACTGCGGTCGGCACGCTCCAGCTTTCATACATCGCGGCCAGGCACAGGAACACGATCATCAGCGACAGCGTGTACAGCAGTGGCGTCTGCGAGCCGGCCTGGCGCTCCTGGTACGACATCGCCGTCCACTCGATGCCGAAGCCCGCCGGCAGCTGCTTGGCCAGCTGTTCGATCTCGGCCATGGCATCACCAGAGGCGACACCCGGGGCCGGCTCGCCCTGGATTTCCATGGCCGACACACCGTTGTAGCGCTCCAGCCGTGGCGAACCGTAATCCCAGTGCTTGGTGGCGAAGGCGCTGAACGGCACCATTTCGCCCTTGTCGTTCTTCACGGACCAGAGGTCGAAGTCCTCCGGCACCATGCGGAACGGCTGGTCGGCCTGCACGAACACGCGCTTGACGCGGCCACGATCGACGAAGTCGTCGATGTACGAGCTGCCCCAAGCGGCAGCCAGCGTGCCGTTGATCTGGTCGATCGACAGCCCCAGCGAGGTCGCCTTGGCCGCGTCGATGTCGATGCGGAACTGCGGCGTGTCTTCCTGGCCGTTCGGGCGCACGTTGGCCAGCTTCTTGCTGCCGGCAGCGAGGCCCAGCAACTGGTTGCGTGCAGCCACCAGTGCCTCGTGGCCCTGGCCGCTGTTGTCCTTCAGGAAGAAGGTGTAGCCCGACGCGGTACCCAGCTCCGGAATGGCCGGCGGCGGGAAGGCGAAGATGAAGGCATCCTTGATCTGGCCCAGCGCTGCCATGGCGCGGCCAGTGATCGGCATCACGCCATTGTCGGCGTCACGCTCGCTCCAGTCCTTCAGCTTGACGAACGCCATGCCGGCGTTCTGGCCCATGCCGGCGAAGCTGAAGCCCTGCACCGAGAACACCGAGTCCACCGCATCCTTTTCGTTCTGCAGGAAGTGGTTTTCCAGTGCTGCGATCGATTCCAGCGTACGTTCCTGGGTGGCACCGACCGGGGCCTGCACCAGCGCCATCAGCACGCCCTGGTCTTCGTTGGGCAGGAACGAGCTGGGCAGGCGCACGAACAGCACGCCCATCAGCACGAACAGCGCTGCCACGATGCCCATGAAGCGCCACGGACGGTGGATGATGCCGCGCACGCCACGCTGGTAGCTTTCGCTGGTGCGGTCGAAGCCACGATTGAAACCGTTGAAGAAGCGACCGGCCAGGCCGCGGTGGGCGACGTGGTGCTCGCCCTTCTTCAGCGGCTTGAGCATGGTCGCGCACAGCGCCGGGGTCAGCACGATCGCGACCAGCACCGACAGCGCCATCGCCGAAACGATCGTGGCCGAGAACTGGCGATAGATCACGCCGGTGGAACCGCTCATGAAGGCCATCGGCACGAACACGGCCGACAGCACCAGGCCGATACCCACCAGCGCGCCGGTGATCTGGCCCATCGACTTGCGGGTTGCTTCAAGCGGCGACAGCCCCTCCTCGGACATGATGCGCTCGACGTTTTCCACCACCACGATGGCATCGTCCACCAGCAGGCCGATCGCCAGCACCATCGCGAACATGGTCAGCATGTTCACCGAGAAGCCCAGCATCGACAGCACGCCGAAGGTACCCAGCAGCACCACCGGCACGGCGATGGTCGGGATCAGGGTGGCGCGGAAGTTCTGCAGGAACAGGTACATCACCACGAACACCAGCACGATCGCTTCGATCAGGGTCTGCACCACACCCTTGATCGACACGCGCACGAACGGAGTGGTGTCGTACGGGACCTCGGCCTTCAGCCCGGCCGGGAAGAAGCTCTTCATGTCCTCCAGCGCGGCATTCACGCCAGCGGCGGTATCCAGCGCGTTGGCGCCGGTGGCCAGGGTGACCGCCAGGCCGCTGGCCGGCTGGCCGTTGTAGCGGGTGACGAAGTCGTACGATTCCGCACCCAGTTCGACGCGGGCGACATCACCCAGGCGCAGCTCGGCACCGTCCTGCGCACCGCGCACGATGATGTTGCGGAACTGTTCCGGGGTCTGCAGGCGCGACTGCGCGTTGATGGTGGCGTTGAGCTGCTGGCCCTTGATCGACGGCGCACCGCCGAGCTGGCCGATGGCGACCTGGGCGTTCTGTGCCTTGACCGCTGCGGTCACTTCCGCAACCGACAGGCCATAGGTATGCAGCTTGTTCGGGTCCAGCCAGATACGCATGGCGTACTTGCCACCGAACACCTGGATGTTGCCCACGCCCGGCACGCGGCTCAGACGGTCGACGACATTGGATCCGACGTAGTCGGCGATGTCGTTGGCGTCCATGCTGCCGTTCTCGGACACGAACGCGATGACGTTCAGGAAGCCCGAGCTGGACTTGGCCACGTTGATGCCCTGCCGCTGCACTTCCTGCGGCAGCAGCGGCATGGCCAGCTGCAGCTTGTTCTGCACCTGCACCTGGGCGATGTCCGGGTTGGTGCCGCTCTCGAAGGTCAGGGTGATGGTGGCCTGACCGTTGGACGAGCTGTTGGAGGAGAAGTAGATCAGGCCATCAAGGCCCTTCATGTTCTGCTCGATGATCTGCGTCACCGAGTCCTCGACCACCTTGGCCGATGCACCCGGGTAGGTGGCGCTGATTTCCACCGCCGGCGGTGCGACGTTGGGGTACATCGAGACCGGCAGCTTGAACAGGGCCAGGCCGCCGGCGAGCATGATGATGATGGCGATGACCCATGCAAAGATGGGTCGATCGATGAAAAAGCGTGCCATGGGGTTCTCCGCTTACTTCGCGCCGCCGGCCGGGGCCGCAGGCTGGGCGGCCGCCGCCGGCTTGGCCGGAGCAGCGCCCTTCTCGGTGGCCTTGACCGGCATGCCGGGGCCGATCTTCTGCAGGCCTTCGACGATGACCTTGTCGCCGGCCTTCAGACCGTCCTCGACCAGCCACTTGTCACCGACCGTGCGGCTGACCTTGACCGGGCGCACCTCAACCTTGTTGTCCTTGCCGACCACCATCGCGGTGGTGTCGCCCTTCGGATCGCGGGCGATGCCCTGCATCGGCACCAGCACTGCATCGCTGCGCACGCCGCCGCCGATCACCGCGCGCACGTAGGTGCCCGGCATCAGCAGGCCATCCGGGTTGTCCACCTTCACGCGCAGGCCGAAGCTGCCGGTGGCCGGATCGACGCTGACTTCGGAGAACTCCAGCGTGCCCTTGTGCTCGAAGGTGCTGCCGTCTTCCATCAGGATGCTGACCGGCAGCGTCTGGTTATCCTGCAGGCGGCCAGCGGCCAGCTCACGGCGCAGCTGCAGCAGCTCGGCCGAGGACTGGGTCAGGTCGACGTAGATCGGGTCCAGCTGCTGCACGGTGGCCAGTGCATTGGCCTGGCCGGCGCTGACCAGCGCACCCTGGGTAACGCTGGACTTGCCGATGCGGCCACTGATCGGCGCGGTGATGCGGGCGTAGCCCAGGGTCACGTTGGCCGCATCCAGCGAGGCCTTGGCGGCACCGACGTCAGCCTCGGCCTGCTTCTGCGCGGCCACGGCGTTTTCCAGATCCTGCTGGCTGACCGCGTCGACCTTGGCCAGTTCGGTGATGCGCTTTGCACTCAGGCGGGCGGCGTTGGCCGTGGCTTCGGCGCGGGCCAACTGCGCGCGAGCGCTGTTGGCCTGGGCACGGTAGCTGGCGTCCTCGATCTGGTACAGCGGCTCGCCGGCCTTGACCATGCCGCCTTCGGTGAACAGGCGCTTGGCGACGATGCCATTGACCTGCGGGCGCACTTCGGCAACCAGGAAGGCATTGGTGCGGCCCGGCAGTTCGCGGGTCAGGCCCACGGTCTCGGACTTCAGCGTGACCACGGTGACGTCACCCGGGCCCTGTTCGGGGGCCTGGGGTTGGCCGCCACAGGCAGCCACGGTCGCGGCGATGGCCAGCGACAGCGCGATGGGTCGGATTCGGCTCAGCAACATGACGGAAAGGCTCTTAGGGGAAGGAATCTCAAAACGCTCTGATACAGGCTGAAAGCGCCAGCAGGCAACGCTCACCGGCGGGGAGCAGCAGCCGGCGACGGCCTGCCACGCACGCGGCGGGAATGATGGGACGGAAATATACATACATGCGTGTTTGTTTGTAAACCGGTACAATTCAGCCACGTTTCACCCGCACTCGTACCCATCCATGGCCCGCAAGACCAAAGAGGACACCCAGGCAACCCGGGAAGGCATCCTTGACGCCGCCGAAGCCTGTTTCCATGAACACGGCGTGGCCCGTACCACGCTGGAGATGATCGGCGCCCGCGCCGGCTATACCCGTGGCGCGGTGTACTGGCACTTCAAGAACAAGAGCGAGGTGCTGGCCGCGATCGTCGAGCGCGTGCACCTGCCCTTCATGCAGGAACTGGAGCGCACCTCCACCGACCAGCGCGACACCCCGGTGCACGACCTGCGCGCGGTGATGATCCACTCGTTCATCGAGCTGTCCGAGGACGAGCGCCTGCGCAAGACCATGGAGATCATGCTGCGCAGCGATGCGTCGGCTGACACCAAGGTGCTGACCGAGATGCAGCAGGCTGGTTTCCGCGATGCGCTGGACCGGATGGAGCGCGCCCTGCGCCGTGCCCGCGATCTGGGCCAGCTGCGCGAAGGCGCCGACCCCAAGATCGCCGCGCGCATGCTGCACGCCACCGTGCTGGGCGTGCTGCACGGGGCGATGGTCGAACCGGAACTGATGGACCTCAAGCGCGACGGCATGCTCGCACTGGACATGACCCTGGCCGCCTACGTGAAGGACGGCGTGTTCGTGCCCGGCACCGTGCCCGAGCCGCTGCCCGAAGCGTGAGTGGCGCTGCCGCCGCCACCCTGGCACCCATGTGAGGACAGCCCCATGATCCTGGACAACGTGGTGTGGGGCTTCATCGGTTGCGGCAGTGTCACCGAGAAGAAGAGCGGACCCGCCCTGGCCAGTACACCCGGCTCACGGGTGGCAGCGGTCATGCGCCGCAATGCGGCGTTGGCCGAAGATTACGCAAGGCGCCATGCCATTCCCCGGTGGTACGCGGAAGCCGATGCGCTCATCGCCGATCCGGAAGTGAACGCGGTGTACGTCGCAACGCCGCCCTCGACGCACATGCAGTACGCGCTGCAGGCGATCGCCGCGGGCAAGCCGGTCTACATCGAAAAGCCCATGGCCATGGATCACGCGGAATGCGAACGCGTGCTGGAGGCCAGCGCACGCCGTGGCGTGCCCGTGTTCGTGGCCTATTACCGCCGCGCCCTGCCTCGCTTCGCACAGGTGAAGCAGCTGCTGGACAGCGGTGCGATCGGCACGCCGCGCAGCGTGCGCGCGTCCCTGCATCGGCCGCATTCGGCGAATGCCGCATCGCCGGACTTCTGGCGGACCAACCCGGCGATCGCCGGCGGCGGGCTGTTCGTCGATCTGGGCTCGCATACCCTGGACCTGCTCGACCATCTAATGGGCCCGCTGAGCGATGTGCGTGGCCTGGCCAGCTCGTTGACCGGCGCCTACGCCGCCGAGGACAGCGTTTCGATGTGCTTCCGCACTGGAATGGGCGCGCACGGTATCGCGCACTGGAGTTTCTGCGCGTTCCGCCGCCAGGATGAGGTCGAGATCACCGGCGACCGCGGGCAGCTGCGCTTTGCCATCTTCGAGGATGTTCCAGTCGTTCTGGAGACCGAAGCGGGCGTGCAGGTGTTCGATATCCCGAACCCGCCATCGGTGCAGCAGCCGTTGATCGCCTCCCTCGTCGAAGAACTGCGTGGCAACGGCCGTTCACCTTCGACCGGCCTCAGTGCCGCCCGCACCAGTGCAGTGATAGATCAGGTGCTGCAGGACTATCGCACCCGGCACCCGCACTGACCGCCAACAAAAAAGGCCGCCTTTCGGCGGCCTCTTCTGTTGCAGTGGGCGGGGCAGAGTCATCGCCAGGGCGAGGGATCCGACCCCAACGGGCATTACAGGATGTAGCGGCTCAGGTCCGGGTCCTGCACCAGCTCGCCCAGGTGCTTGTCAACGTAGGCGCTGTCGATGGCCAGGCTTTCACCATCGCGGTCCGGCGCCTCGTAGCTGAGCGAATCCAGCAGGCGTTCCAGCACGGTGTGCAGGCGGCGGGCACCGATGTTCTCCTGGCGCTCGTTCACCTGGAAGGCGATCTCGGCCAGACGATCAATGGCGTCGGCGGTAAAGCTGACCTTGACGCCCTCGGTGGCCAACAACGCTTCGTACTGCTTGGTCAGCGCGGCCTTCGGCTCGGTCAGGATCCGTACGAAATCACCCTTGCTCAGCGCGCCCAGTTCCACGCGGATCGGGAAGCGGCCCTGCAGTTCCGGAATCAGATCGCTGGGCTTGGCCAAATGGAACGCGCCCGAGGCGATGAACAGGATGTGGTCGGTCTTGATCGTGCCGTACTTGGTGGACACGTTGGAGCCTTCCACCAGCGGCAGCAGGTCGCGCTGCACGCCTTCGCGGGAGACATCGCCGCCACCGACGTTATCGCCACGCTTGGCGACCTTGTCGATCTCGTCGATGAAGACGATGCCGTGCTGCTCGCAGGCCTCGATCGCCGCGGTGCGGATGTCGTCCTCGTTGACCAGCTTGCCGGCTTCTTCCTCGATCAGCAGCGGACGCGCAGCCTTGATGGTCAGCGTGCGCTTGTGCGCCTTGGCCCCACCGCCGAGGTTGGCGAACATCGACTTCAGCTGCTGGCCCATTTCCTCCATGCCCGGCGGGGTCATGATGTCCATGCTGACGTTGGCGGCCAGGTCGAGTTCGATCTCGCGTTCGTCCAGCTCACCATTGCGCAGCATCTTGCGGAACTTGATGCGGGTCTCGTTGTCCTGCGCCGACGGCTCATTGCGCGCGACTTCCGGATCGAAACCGATGCCGCCACTACGGCGCGGCAGCAGTGCGTCGAGGATGCGGTCTTCGGCGCGCTCTTCGGCCTGTGTACGCACGCGCACCTTGGCCTGTTCGCGATAGAGCTTGACAGCGGTATCTGCCAGGTCGCGGATGATCTGCTCGACGTCTTTGCCGACGTAGCCGACTTCGGTGAAGCGGGTGGCTTCAACCTTCACGAACGGTGCGTTGGCCAACGTGGCCAGGCGGCGCGCGATCTCGGTCTTGCCGACGCCGGTCGGGCCGATCATCAGGATGTTCTTCGGCATCACTTCATTGCGCAGCTCAGGCACCAGCTGCATGCGGCGCCAGCGGTTGCGCAGGGCGATGGCCACGGCGCGCTTGGCGTCGTGCTGGCCCACGATATGCCGGTCCAGTTCCTGCACGATCTCGCGCGGGGTCATGGTGGCGGAGGAAACTTCGATCTTCGACATGGATGTGCTCACGAATTCAGATGCATGTAGAGCCGAGCCATGCTCGGCTGACGGGCAGCCCTGCCGAGCATGGCTCGGCACTACAGAAGAGCGATCACAGCTCCTCGACCACCACGTTGCGGTTGGTGTAGATGCAGATGTCGCCGGCGATGCCGATCGCTTCGCTGGCAATGGTGCGCGCATCCAGTTCGGTGTGCGCCATCAGCGCGCGTGCGGCCGACAGTGCATAGGAACCACCGGAGCCGATGGCGATGATGCCGTCCTCCGGTTCGATCACATCACCGGTGCCGCTGATGATCAGCGAGGTTTCCTTGTCGGCCACCGCCAACAGGGCCTCAAGCTTGCCGAGGCGACGCTCGGTGCGCCAGTCCTTGGCCAGCTCGACCGCCGCACGTTGCAGCTGGCCGTGCTTTTCCAGCTTGGCCTCGAACAGCTCGAACAGGGTGAACGCATCGGCGGCGGCACCGGCGAAGCCGGCCAGCACCTGGCCATCACGGCCAAGGCGGCGCACCTTGCGCGCATTGCCCTTCATCACGGTGTGGCCCAGCGTGACCTGGCCGTCGCCGGCAATGGCCACGTGCTCGCCGCGACGGACGCAGACGATGGTGGTGGCGTGGAAAACGTTGGGGTTCTGACTGGGGTCCATGATGCCTCCGGGGTGACAGAACCAGAGGTGGGGACTGCCCTGCGCCCTTCAAGACACCCGCGACCGGCTGCCGCAGGGGCAACGTTCAGCTTTCTCCGCTGCCCTTGTTGCCGCTTCGACGCTTCGCGCGCGGATGCGCGGCGTCGTAGACCTTGGCCAGGTGCTGGAAATCCAGGTGGGTATAGATCTGCGTGGTAGCGATGTCGGCATGGCCCAGCAACTCCTGCACGCCACGCAGATCACCGGACGATTCCAGGATATGGCTGGCGAAACTGTGCCGCAGCATGTGCGGGTGCACGTGCTTGAACAGGCCCTGGCGCTGCGCCAGCTGGCGGATGCGGATCTGCACCGCGCGTTGGCTGATCGGGCCGTTGCGGCCGGGAAATACCGGCGAGGCCGGTCCACCACCACTTTCCGCGCGCCACGCCTGCAGTGCTTCGCGCGCTGGCCTGCCGAACGGCACGCGGCGCTGGCGATTGCCCTTGCCCAGTACGTTGACCAGGCCGCTGGCGAAATCCAGATCACGCCAGGTCAGTGCGCAGACTTCGCTCAGGCGCAGGCCGGAGGAATAGAACAGTTCCAGCAGCGCGCGGTCACGGCGGCCAAGCTCGCCTTCCGGCTCCAGCTCGACCAGCTGCACGGCTTCGTCGGCGTCAAGCACCTGCGGCAACCGGCGCGGCGCACGCGGCGCCTTCAGCGTCGCCGCCGGACTGACCTCGATGCGCCCGTGCTTGAGCAGCCAGGCATAGAAGCTGCGGCAGGCGGACAAGCGGCGCTGCAGGCTCTTGGCCGACAGGCCGCGGCGATGCTCATCGGCGACGAACTGGCGCACCGCATCAGCATCAAGCGCCTCCACCGCTGCACCACGTGGCTCCGCCCAGACCGACAGCGCGTCCAGGTCGCGGCGGTAGGCATCGAGCGTATGCGCCGACATCCGCCGCTCTACCTGCAGGTGCTGCAGGAAGGCCTGTACCGCGCTCATCGTCGTGTCCTGCTCAGCCCGGGAAGCGCTTCAGGCCGGCGACCAACGCCTCGCCCATCATGCGCAGGAACAGCGTCCCCATGCCCGGATAGAAGCGGTTCGGATCGTGGCTGCCGACCGCAATCAGGCCCACGCCCGGCAACGGCAGCAGTGCGGTGGTCTGCACTTCCTCGCTGCGCACGCCATACAGCACGGCATTCTTTTCCGGCTGCAGGCGGCCGCAGATCGGCTCGCCGTCCTTCAGGCAGTCGCGGAACGGGCCCAGCTGAGGGTCATCGGCGGCGATCACCTGCAGCCAGTCGGCCTGTTCCAACCCGGCCACCGGCGTGTGCACCACCAACCGTACCAGGTCGCCGGCGAAATCTTCCTGCAGCGATGCGGCCATCGCGCGCAGGGTGTCGGCGGCATTGTCCTGCTTCATCAGCGCCAGGGTCAGCTGGTGCGTGCGCACCGCCAGGCGTTCATTGACCTGGGCGGTGGCGCCCAGATCGGCCAACCGTCGTGCCAGCTCGCGGTTCTTCTCGCGCAGCACTTCCAGCTGGTAGCTGGCCAGCGACGCGGTCGGGCCGTCATCGCGCGGCACCACCAGGGTCAGGGCCAGGTCCGGGAACTGCTTGAGGAAGCCCGGATGACGCCGCAACCAGGCAGCGACTTCATGGGCCCCGAGCTTGTCGACGGTTTCGGTCATGCCATCCACTCCCCTTCGAAGACGAATGCGGTCGGGCCGGCCATCACCACCGGCTGGCCATCGCCCGGCCACTGGATGCGCAGGTCCCCCCCGGGCAGGCTGATGCGCGCATCGCGCTGCAGGCGGCCACGCTGCATCAGGGTCACCGCAGCGGCACAGGCACCGCTGCCGCAGGCCAGGGTTTCACCGACACCGCGCTCGAACACGCGCAGGCGCGCATGCGCCGGGCCCATCACCTGGGCGAAGCCCACGTTCACCGAGCGTGGGAACGACGCGTGCTGCTGCAGCAGCGAACCCACGCGTTCGACCGGTGCGGCATCGATCAGGCCCACTTCGATCACCGCATGCGGGTTGCCCATCGACACCGCGGCGAAGCGAACACTCTCACCCTGCAGTGGCAGAAGGTATTCCTCGCGCGCGTGGGCAAAGCCCACCAGCGGCACGTTGGCCGGCTCGAATGCGGGCACGCCCATGGTCACCGCGAACTGGCCATCGCCCAGCACCTCCACGTCATGGCTTGCCAACGGACTGTCGATGACGAAACGGTCGCCCTGCGCACTGCCGTCGCGCACCAGCCAGGCGGCGATGCAGCGCGCGCCATTGCCGCACTGCTCGGAGTTGGAACCATCGGCATTCCAGATGCGGTACGACGCCACCGAGCCTTCCGCGCGCGGCGCTTCGATGGTCAGGATCTGATCGCAGCCGACGCCGGTGTGGCGGTCGGCCAGCTGCGCGGCCAGTTCAGGCGTGGGCGGCGCGGTGCCGTCACGCAGGTCGATCACTACGAAATCATTGCCCGCGCCATGCATCTTGCTGAAGCGCAGGGCCCTGGAACCGGCCTTACTCATTCCCGCTGCCCACCTTCTTCGCAGGCGAAGGCGCCGGTTGCGTGGTCGGTGCAGCCGGGTCCACGGTCGTGGCCGGGGTGCCGCTGCCTTCGGTCTGCGCCGGGGTCGCTTCGGTAGCGGGTTCGGCAACCGGCTCGACGGTTTCTTCCACCGGCACCGGCTTCTGCGGCAGTACCAGCGGGCCCTTGTTGCCGCAGGCGGCGAGGAGCAGCAGCGAGGCCGCTGCCAGCGGAATCAGGAGGGTGTTTCGATGGGGGATGTTCATGCCCCGAGTATAGCCATTGGCGGCTGAGCGGTTGGTAGAGTCGACTGTCAGTCGACTACCGCGCGCAGCGCGGGGTTTCGCGGCCGTTGGAAGAGCAGTCCAGTAACAGTCGGCGCTCCCCCTGACCGCCCCTACGGGCCGCCCAGGGCGGGCCATGTTCAGCCTTCCGGCGGTGGCAACGGACGGGTCCACAGCCAGATCGCCACCACGGTCATGCTGCCGATCGAGAACCACTTCACCCAGGCAATCGGCACGCACCACAGCATGATGCCAGCGCATGCCGCCATGGTGATCGTGGCCATCCACTTGCCGTAGCGGCTGACAGCACCGTGCGCCTGCCAGTTGGCGATGGCCGGGCCGAAGCGCGGGTGCTGCAGCAGCCAGGTGTGCAGGCGCTCGGAACCGCGCGAGGCGGCCCAGGCCGAAATCAGGATGAATACGGTGGTCGGCAGGCCCGGCACGAAGATGCCGACGATGCCGGTGCCGAGGCTGGCATACGCCAGCAGCCACCATGCCCAGCGGAAACGCACCACGCGCGGTGGCGTGGCGCTATCGCGCGGTGCAGATGGTTCGGGCAGGCTCATGGCCGCAAGGATACCGGTTCGGGGTGCCAGGCTACGCCCGGCACCCCTGTGCCATTACGGCTGGGCGATGCCCAGCTGCTGCAGCACGAACGCGTACGACTCGGACAGCTCGCGGTAGCGCTGGAAGCGCCCGGACTTGCCGCCGTGGCCGGCTTCCATGTTGGTGCGGAACAGGATCGGGTAGTGGCCGGTGTTGTCGTCACGCAGCTTGGCCACCCACTTGGCCGGCTCCCAGTACTGCACCTGCGAATCCCACAGGCCGGTGCCCACGAACAGCGCCGGGTACGCCTGCTGCTTCACGTTGTCATAGGGCGAGTAGGACAGCATGTAGTCGTAATACGGCTTCTGCTCCGGATTGCCCCACTCGTCGTACTCGTTGGTGGTCAGCGGGATGGTCGGGTCGAGCATGGTGGTGACCACATCGACGAACGGCACCTGCGCCACCATCACGCGGTAATCCTGCGGCGCCTGGTTGGCCACCGCGCCCATCAGCAGGCCACCGGCGCTGCCGCCGGAGGCGGCCACGCGATCCTTCGCCGCCCAGCCCTGCGCCACCAGGCCACGGGTGACGTCGATGAAGTCGTTGAAAGTGTTCTGCTTGTGCAGCAGTTTGCCGTTCTCGTACCAGTCGCGGCCCATCTCCTGGCCACCACGGATGTGGGCGATGGCATACACCACGCCTCGGTCGAGCAGGCTCACCGCGGTCTGGTTGAAGTACGGATCCATCGACATGCCGTAGCTGCCATACGCGTACTGGAACAGCGCGCCCTTGCCGTCCTTCTGGTAGCCCTTGCGGTAGACCAGCGACACCGGCACCTTCACGCCATCGCGCGCGGTGATCCAGACGCGGTCGGTTTCGTACTTCGAGGCGTCATAGCCGATCACCGGCTGCACCTTCAGCTGGCGGCGCTCACCGGTGGCGGTGTTCAGTTCGAACACGGTGGTCGGGGTCGTCATCGAGGTGTAGACGTAGCGCAGCCACGGCGTACCGGCCTCGGTGTTGTCGCCCAGGCCCATCGAATAGGCCGGCTCATCAGCCTTCACGTAGTCGCTGCGGCCATCCTTGAACAGCAGGCGGATGCGCTCCAGGCCTTCGGAACGTTCGGCGATGGCGGTGTACGCATCGAACAGCTCGAAGCCTTCGATGAACACCGCATCGTCGTGCGCGATCCAGTCCTTCCACTGCGCACGCGAGGTGGCATCGGTCGGTGCGGTGACCAGCTTGAAGTTCTTCGCACCATCGTTGGTGCGGATCACCCAGCGGCCATCGTAGTGGTCGGCGTCGTACTCCACATCGCGCTGGCGCGGCGCCAGCACGGTGAACGTGGTCGGGTCGCTGGCCGGCGCGTAACGCTCTTCCGAGGACACGGTGCTGTGCACGCCGATGGTGATGAAGCGATCGTCGCGGGTGCGGCCGATGCCCATGTAGAAGCTGTCGTCCTTCTCTTCGTAGACGACGGTGTCGGCGCTGGCCGGGGTGCCCAGCACGTGCTTCTTCACGCGCACGGTCAGCAGCGTTTCCGGATCGTTCTCGACGTACAGCACCGTGCGGTTGTCGTCAGCCCAGACCAGGTCGCCGGAGCTGCCGGTGATCACGTCGGGCAGCACCTGGCCGGTGCGCAGGTCCTTGAAGCGGATCGTGTACTGGCGGCGGCCCACATCATCATCGGCCCAGGCCAGCAGCTGGTTGTCCTGGCTCACTTCCATCGAGCCGACGCTGAAGTAGCCCTTGCCGGCAGCCATCGTGTTGACGTCCAGCAGGATCTCTTCGGCCGCGTCCATGCTGCCCTTGCGGCGCGCGTGGATCGGGTAGTCCTGGCCGGTCTCGAAGCGGCTGTAGTACCAGTAGCCGCGCTCGCGCGCCGGCACGCTGGAATCGTCCTGCTTGATGCGGCCGACGATCTCCTTGTACAGGGTGTCTTCCAGCGGCTTGAGCGGCGCCAGCAGCTGGTCGGCATAGGCATTCTCGGCCTGCAGGTAGGCCAGCATGTCCTTGTTCTCGCGCTTGTCGTCGCGCAGCCAGTAATAGTCGTCGTTGCGGGTGGCGCCGAACGGCGCCTTGACCACGTGCGGGTGCTTGGCGGCATCCGGCGGAACGGGCGGGATGGCGGCGGTAACGGTGCTGGTCATCAGGCTGGCAAGCAACAGGCAGAGGGTGGATTTCATGAGATAAGGGTCCTGGTGCGGTTACGCAATGGCGTCCGTGGCGTAGGTAGAGTCGAGCTTGCTCGACTGACCGCAACTGCAGTCGAGCAAGCTCGACTCTACCACCGCTGCGGCGCACCCTTGCTGCCCGGCGTACCATGGACACATGAGTACCCTGCCCCACACGCCGGGCTACAGCCGGCGCAGCCATGAAATCGCTCCGTTCCACGTGATGTCCCTGCTGGCCCGCGCGCAGGCGCTGGAACAGGCCGGCCATGATGTGATCCACTTGGAAATCGGTGAGCCGGACTTCACCACGGCAGAACCGGTCGTGCGTGCCGGCCAGGCCGCATTGGCCGCCGGCCATACCCGCTACACCGCCGCACGTGGCCTGCCAGCCCTGCGCCAGGCGATCAGCGGCTTCTATCGCAGCCACTATGGGCTGGACATCGACCCCGAACGCATCCTGGTCACCCCCGGTGGCTCCGGTGCGCTGCTGCTGGCCAGCAGCCTGCTGGTCGACCCGGGCCGCCACTGGCTGCTGGCCGACCCCGGCTATCCCTGCAACCGCCACTTCCTGCGCCTGGTGGAAGGCGGCGCGCAGCTGGTGCCGGTGGGGCCTGACACGGCCTATCAGCTCACCCCCTTGCTGGTGCAGCAGCACTGGAACGCCGACAGCGTCGGCGCGCTGGTGGCATCACCGGCCAATCCGACCGGCACCGTGCTGTCGGCCGACGAACTGGCGGCGCTGTCCAAGACGCTGCACGCCCGCGGCGGCCACCTGGTGGTGGACGAGATCTACCACGGCCTGACCTATGGCCTGGATGCGCCCAGCGTCCTGCAGGTGGATGACAGCGCCTTCGTGCTGAACAGCTTCTCCAAGTACTTCGGCATGACCGGTTGGCGGCTCGGCTGGCTGGTGGCACCGCCGGCGGCCGTGCCTGATCTGGAGAAGCTGGCGCAGAACCTGTACATCAGCGCGTCAAGCATTGCCCAGCACGCCGCACTGGCCTGCTTCAGCGAGGCGTCCATGGCGATCTTCGAGCAACGCCGCGAAGCGTTCCGCCAGCGCCGCGACTTCCTGTTGCCCGCGCTGCGCGAGCTGGGTTTCCGCATCGAAATCGAGCCGCAGGGTGCGTTCTACCTGTACGCCGATGTCAGCGCATTCACCGACGACGCGCAGGCATTCTGCGCGCACTTCCTGGAAACCGAGCACGTGGCATTCACCCCCGGGCTGGATTTCGGCTTCCATCGCGCCAACCAGCATGTGCGGCTGGCGTACACGCAAGAAGTGCCGCGGCTGCAGGAGGCGGTGGCGCGGATCGCGCGGGGATTGAAGAGCTGGCAGGGATCACGCTGACGGTAGTGCCGGCCGCTGGCCGGAAGCCCGGGAATGCGTGAATGATGCAGTTGCGGGCCAGCGGCCGGCACTACCGGTAAAGAAAAACGCCGCCCTGGGGCGGCGTTTTCCGTTCTGCTTACTTGCCGCCCAACCGCTCCCACAGGAAGCTGTAGGCCAGCGCCGACATGTGCGCGGCCTGCGCGTTGTTGGCTGCGCCGCCGTGGCCACCTTCGATGTTCTCGTAGTAGGTCACGTCCTTGCCGGCGTCGATCATCTTCGCCGCCATCTTGCGGGCATGGCCCGGATGCACGCGGTCATCGCGGGTAGAGGTGGTGAACAGCACCGGCGGGTAGTTCTTCTTCGCGTCGAACAGGTGGTACGGCGAGAAGGTCTTGATGAAGTCCCAGTCGCTGGTGTCCGGGTTGCCGTACTCGGCCATCCACGACGCACCGGCCAGCAGGTGGCTGTAGCGCTTCATGTCCAGCAGCGGCACCTGCACGACCACTGCGCCGAACAGTTCCGGGTACTGGGTCAGCATGTTGCCGGTCAGCAGGCCACCGTTGCTGCCGCCCTGCACGCCCAGGTGCTTGGCGGTGGTGATCTTGCGCTTGACCAGATCGCGTGCCACTGCGGCCATGTCTTCATAGGCCTTGTGACGGTTCTGCTTCAGCGCCGCCTGGTGCCAGCGCGGGCCGTACTCGCCGCCACCACGGATGTTGGCGACCACGTACACACCGCCCTTCTCCAGCCAGGCGCGGCCCATGCCACCGGAATAGTTCGGCGTCAGCGAGATCTCGAAACCACCGTAGCCGTACAGCAGGGTCGGATTGGAGCCGTCCAGCTTCATCGCCTTGTCGTGCACCACGAAGTACGGCACGCGGGTACCGTCCTTGCTGGTGGCGAAGTGCTGCTCGATCACCTTGCCCTTGGCATCGAAGAAGGCCGGCATGGTCTTCAGCGTTTCCGGCGCCTGGCCGATTTCGGCCAGCGCCAGCGTGGTCGGGGTCAGGTAGTCGGTGGCGGTCAGCCACACCGCGTCGCTGTCGTTGCTGTCCACCGCGGCCACGCCCAGCGTGCCGAAGGCAGGCGCGCCGACGAAGCGGCTGGTCTGCCAACCATCGGCGCCCGGGGTCAGCACCGACAGCCGGTTCTTGACGTCGTCCAGCACGTTCAGCACCAGATGGCTCTTGGTCCAGGTGGCGCTGGCCAGCGAGGTGGTCGCGGTCGGGGTGAACAGCACCTCGAAGTCGCGCTTGCCGGCCAGGAAATCATCCAGCTTGGTGGCCAGCAGCGAACCGGAGGAATAGGTCTTGCCGCCCACGGTCCACGGGTCGCGCAGTTCCAGGGTCAGCCACTGCTTGTGCAGGCCCTTCTCGGCCGAGTTCGGCGCATCGATCTTGGTCAGCGTGCCATCGTCGCCACGCAGGTAGATCTCGTTGTTGTAGAAGGCCAGGGTGCGGCTGACCAGGTTGCGCTCGAAGCCCGGGGTGTCATCGTGCATCGCCGCGATGTACATGTCTTCCGGCTTGCCTTCATACACCACGGTGGCCGAGGTCATCGGCGTGCCACGCTTCCACAGCTTGGCCACGCGCGGGTAGCCCGACGTGGTCATCGAGCCGGCACCGAAGTCGGTGTAGACAAACACGGTATCGCGGTCGACCCAGTTCAGGCCGCCCTTGGACTCGGGACGGAAGAAGCCATCCTTGATCCAGGTCTTGTTGGACAGATCGAATTCGCGGGTGACGTCAGCATCCGCACCGCCACGCGACAGTGCGATCAGGCAGCGGCTGTAGTCCGGGCGCAGGCAGTCGGCACCGTGCCAGACCCAGTTCTCACCCTCGGCCTTGTTCAGTGCATCCAGATCGAGCACGGTCTCCCACTGCGGCGAGGCCTTGCGGTACTCGGCCAGCGTGGTGCGCCGCCACAGGCCGCGCTCGTGCTGCTGGTCCTTCCAGAAGTTGTAGTAGTAGTCGCCGATCTTCTGCACGGCGGGAATCTTGGCATCGGAGTCGAGCACCTCGCGGATGCTGGCCTCCATCTGCTTGAAGGCCGGGCTCTGCGCCAGGCGCGCCTCGGACTTGGCGTTCTGTTCCTTGACCCAGGTCAGCGGCTTGTCGCCGGTGACGTCTTCGAGCCAGGCATAACGGTCGGTGTCTTCAGCGGCCACGGCGGTCCCCACCGAGGCAGCGGTCATCATGCCAGCCAGCAGGCAGGCGGAAGCGAGTCGTGACATTGCAGCTCCAGGCAGTCATAAGCCGTGGAACGCTAGCATGGATCGTTGCGGCCGCCCCCGTGTCGAAGGTCAGGCCGTGGTGGGCGAGCCGCGACGGCCACGCACCGCCCCACCGTTGCGGCGGCGGGCCTGTCCACCGGTACGACGCGCCAGTCGCAGCCACGACAGGCGCGGCAACGGGAAGCGCAGCAGCGCCCACCAGGCCACCAGCGGCATGCCCACCAGCCACATCGGCAACCAGCCCAGCCAGGCGTTGCTGCCGCGCGCGGCTGGCCAGACCAGGACCAGCGCCACACCGGCCAGGGCCAGCTGCTGCACGGTGCGCAGCAGGTGCGGGTCGGCACGTTCGACGCTGACGCGTTCAGCTGCAGGGCGACGGACGGAACGTATGTTCATGGGGCTTCTCCGGTGGACAATGCAACGCAGCTTGGACAAGGCCCTTCTCACAGGTTGCGACACCATTGACGGATCGCGCACGCTCAGTCGACCATGCTCAGGCAAAGCCCTCCTGAGCCCGCTCCCGCATGACTTCGATCCGCCCGCTCTGCGCCGTGCTGTTGGCCCTGTCCCTGGCGGCCCCCGCCGTGGCCGCCAGTGAGCCGCCATCGCCCCGTGCCAGCGCCCTGCGCGCGGCCGACCCGGACGCGTCGATCGACCTGAAGCGTTTCATGGGTACCTGGTATGTGATCGGCCGCGTGCCGAACTTCATCGAACGTGGCCATGTAGCCAGCGTCAACGAGTACGAACTCCGCGACGAGCACAAGGTCGGCATCACCTACCGCTATCGCGATGGCTTCGGCGAACCGCTGCAGGAAGTCCGCGCGCGCGCCAGCGTCGATCCGGACAGCGGCAACCACGGCTGGCGCACCTGGTTCTACCGCGTCGTGCCTACGCACTCGAGAGTGCTGGAAGTGGCGCCGGACTACTCGTGGGCGCTGATCGGCTACCCGGGCCGCGAAATGGCCTGGATCTTCTCGCGTACGCCGGACATGGACAAAGCCCTGTACAAGGAGCTGGCCGAGCGCCTGCGTGACGAGTACGGGGTGAACACCGACAAGCTCAAGCGCGTGCCGCAGCACCCGGAGCAGGTCGGCAAGCTGGGCTACGAAGTACCGAACGTGCGTTGACTGGGCCTGCGCGCGCCGATTGGATCCACACGGCCGGTGTTCACGCTGCCCGCGGCTGCACTCGTCGCTCGATCTCGTTGCGCGTTGGTAATGTCTTGAGATCGTAAGCCGCCTGCATCGCAAGCCAGGATGCGGCATCCCCACCGAAATGCCGCGCCAGCCGCGCGGCCGTGTCCGCCGAGATGCCGCGTTCGCCATGCACGATGGCGTGCAGCCGCGTTGCGGGAACGTCCAAGGCCCTTGCAAGCGCGTTCACGCTCAACGCAAGCGGCAGCAGGAACTCTTCGCGCAGGATCTCGCCAGGATGAATGGCGCGCATGCCGTTGTGGGGATGCTTCATGGCGGCACCTCAGTGGTAGTCAACAATTTCCACGGCATCGGCGCCGTTGTCGGTCCAGGTAAAGCAGAGTCGCCACTGATCGTTGATTCGAAGGCTGTACTGCCCCTTCCGGTCACCTGACAGTGCTTCGAGCCGGTTTCCGGGCGGGCCGCGCAGGAACGCCAACGTCTGCGCCGAGTCGAGCAGTTGGAGTTTTCGTTCGGCAGCGCGTCGTATCGGGCGCCAGGCGCGAGCGCAGGTTCCTTCAAACAGGGCACGGGTCTGCTTGCAGCGGAATGAACGAATCATTCCGCTCAGCGTATTACGCCAAACGGAACATACCAAGTAATGGGACGTGCTGCCAGTCCCAGTCTGGCGATATTGATTCCTGATCGGCCTGAGCGGTTCCAAAGGCGAACGCTATTGGGCCGCCGGGTGAACATCCCGATGGTGCCGGCCGCTGGCCGGCAAACCCACCACATCCGGGCGCATCGCGAGTCTGCCGGCCATGGGCCGGCCCTACGTGATGCGCCCGGGGCGCCTCGTCATTTGCGGCTGTAATGCGCGACCAGGCGGTCGCCGAGCATCTGCAGCAGCTGCACCAGGATCAACAGCAGGACCACGGTGACCAGGGCCACGTCGGTGTGCGAGCGCTGGTAGCCGTCGCGGAAGGCCAGGTCGCCAAGGCCACCGGAGCCGATCGCACCACCCATCGCGGTGAAGCCGATCAGCGCCACGGTGGTGACCGTTGCACCGGCGATCAGGCCCGGACGCGCCTCTGGCAGCAGCACGCGGGTGACCAGCTGCCAGGTAGTGGCACCCATCGACTGGGTCGCTTCGATCACGCCACGGTCCACTTCGCGCAGCGCGGTCTCGACCAGGCGCGCGTAGAACGGCGCGGCACCGATCACCAGCGGCACGATCGCGCCGCGCACACCCAGCGACGTCCCCATCAGGAACAGCGTGACCGGGATCAGCACGATCATCAGGATGATGAAAGGCACCGAGCGCAGCAGGTTTACCACCAGTGCCAGCACGCCATAGGCGAACGGCCGGCGCTTCATCTGCGGTGCGCCGAACAGGTACAGCAGCACGCCCAGGGGCAGGCCGATGGCCAGCGTCAGCGGCAGCGAACCGAGCAGCATCAGCAGGGTGTCGATGGTGGCTTGGCCGATGTCGGCCCACTTGCCCGCATCCAGGTGGCGGAAGAAGCCGCCGGCAGTGGCGATGATCATCGACGCAGCTCCTCAACATGCACGCCGGCGGCCACGAACGCGGCCTGCGCAGCGGACTGGTCACCGCCCACCAGGGCGACCACCAGCTGGCCATACGGGGTGTCCTTGATCCGGTCGATACGGCCGGACAGGATGTTGTAGTCGACCCCGGTCTGCCGCGCGACGCTTCCGAGCAGGGGTTCGTAGGTGTCTCCGCCAAGGAAGGTCAGCCGCACGATGCGGCCACCGACGGCATCGAAATCGCGGTGCAGCGCACCTTCGTCCACCTGCTCCGATTCACTCACGAAACGGCGCGTGGTCGGGTGCTGCGGGTGCAGGAACACGCGGGTGACCGGTCCGGTCTCGACCATCTGGCCAGCATCCAGGACGGCCACGCGATCGCAGACACGGCGGATCACGTCCATCTCGTGGGTGATCAGCACGATGGTGAGGCCCAGCTCGCGGTTGATCTTCGACAGCAGTGACAACACCGAGGCGGTGGTCTGCGGGTCGAGCGCACTGGTGGCCTCGTCGCACAGCAGGATCTGCGGGCGGGTGGCCAGCGCGCGGGCGATGCCGACGCGCTGTTTCTGGCCACCGGACAGCTGTGCCGGGTACTTCTGCGCATGCGCCTCCAGGCCCACGGTCTGCAGCAGCTCGGCCACGCGCGCGTCGATCTCCGCCTTCGGCATGCCAGCCAGTTCCAGCGGGAAGGCGACGTTGCCGGCCACCGTGCGCGACGACAGCAGATTGAAGTGCTGGAAGATCATGCCGATGCGCCGGCGCAATGTGCGCAGGCCGTCCGCGTCCAGTGCGGTGACATCCTCGCCACCGATCAGCAGGCGACCACCGCTGGGTTCTTCCAGGCGGTTGATCATGCGGATCAGAGTCGACTTGCCGGCACCGGAATGGCCGATGATGCCGAATACCTCACCGGCCTCGATGGTCAGGTCCAGCGGTTGCAGCGCGCTGACTGCGCGGCCGGCAACGGCATAGGATTTGTGCAGGCGCTGGAACTCGATCACGGGCGTGGCTCACCGGCTGGGTGACGGAAGGGGGCGTGCAGCCTACCAGCGCAGGCGGTCGCGCGCCCGCGCCATGGGCCAGAATGTTATTCCTTTTGGTTCTAAGCCGCTTTCCCCGGTAGTGCTGACCGCTGGCCTGCACCTACAGCGGTCCCTCCGGCGCAAGGGGTTGCCGGCCAGCAGCCCGCACTCCCCCGGCTCAGGGATGGTCCAGCGGCTTCGGCGGTTCCTGCCGGTTCACCCGCTCACGGTGCAGCAGGTACAGGCCCGAGGCGACGATGATCGCCGCACCCACCCAGGTATAGCTGTCCGGCAGCTGGCCCCAGAACGCCAGATCCCAGCCGATCACCCAGACCAGGCCGCTGTACTCCAGCGGTGCGATCATCGAGGCCTCGCCCAGCTGGAAGGCCTTGGTCAGGGCGATCTGGCCCAGCGCCCCGGCCAGGCCCATGCCGGCGATAAGCGGCGCATGCGCCAATTGCAGAGGTACCCAGCCGGGAATGGCCAGCAGACCGGCGCCGATGGCCATGATGACCAGGAACCAGACCACCATCGACTGCGAGGTATCGGTGCGGGTCAGCAGGCTGACCGTGATCGCAGCCACGGCATAGGCCGTTGCCGCCGCCAGCACCATCAGGCCGGGCACCGAAATGAAGCCGTCCACACCCGGCCGCAGCACCACCAGCACGCCCACCAGACCGATGCCGATGGCGACCCAGCGCCGCGGCCCGACGCGCTCGCCCAGCAACGGCACCGAGAGCGCGGCGATCAGCAGCGGGGCAACGAAATAGATGGTGTAGGCAGTGGACAGCGGCAGGTCGCGCAGGGCGAACACGAAGCAGCCGATCATCGCCATGCCCAGCCCACCGCGCAGCAAGTGTAGGCCCCAGCGGCGCGGCACCAGCGAACGCGGCCCGGCACTGACCAGCACCCAGACCAGCACGAACGGCAACGAGGCCGCACCACGCAGGAAGGTCACTTCCAGCGTGGGATAGCTGGCCGACAGCTGCTTCATGCCGGCGTCCATCAGCGAGAAGCAGGCGACCGCAGCGACCATCCAGGCCACCGCACGCGAAGGGGAGCGTTGCAGGTTCATGGCCCATTATCGCCGACCGCACCGGATTGTAGAGTCGGGCCATGCTCGACTGGCCGTCTTGTAGAGTCGAGCCATGCTCGACTGCTCTTCACAAAGCAGCCGAGCATGGCTCGGCTCTACAGAAGGGCGGCAGCCGAGCATGGCTCGACTCCACGCAAAGCGGGCATGCGGGCCGGCGCGATAGAATGGCCACCACTGAATTCTGCGGAGCCTCGCCCATGCCTTCCTTCGACGTCGTGTCCGAAGTCGACACCCACGAGCTGACCAACGCCATCGACCAGGCCAACCGCGAACTGGCCACCCGTTTCGACTTCAAGGGCGTGGACGCCAAGTTCGAGCGCGATGGCGATGTCATCAACCAGACTGCGCCGACCGAGTTCCAGCTCAAGCAGATGAACGACATCCTGCGTGCACGCCTGGCCGCGCGCGGCATCGACGTGCTCAGCCTGGAGTTCGGCGACATCGAGACCAACCTGGCCCAGGCCCGGCAGAAGATCACCGTCAAGCAGGGCATCGAGCAGAAAATCGCCAAGAAGATCGCGGCGGCACTGAAGGACGCCAAGCTGAAGGTGGAAAGCCAGATCAACGGCGACAAGCTGCGCGTGCAGGGCAAGAAGCGCGACGACCTGCAGGACGCCATCGCCGTACTCAAGGCCGGCAAGTTCGAGCTGCCGCTGCAGTTCAACAACTTCCGCGACTGATGGATTCCGCCGGGCCATGCCCGGCGGACTACGCGGTCAATCGCGCAGCAGCTTGTACAGCGTGGTGCGCGAGATCCCCAACTGGCGCGCGGCCAGGCTGAGGTTGCCGTCAGCGGCCTGGGCCGCGCGGCGCGCGGCCTCACGCTGCTGGTCACGCAGCAGCGGCGCGACCGGATCTGCCGGGGTGCTCCGCTGAGCAGACCGACGCGCCCCGCCCCGCGGCCCATGCAAACGCTGCAGGTAGACCGCGCTGCCCTCGCCCAACCGGACCCGATGCGCTGCGCCCGGTTGCAGCAGGCGACGCCGTTGCGCCGCACTGGCGCCAGCAAACAGCGCCTCCAGATCCAGCAGCGGCAACGGCCCCCGCCGTGTCAGGCCCAGCAGGCGCCGTGCAACGCGGTTGGCTGCACGCAGCTGGCCATCCTCCTGCACCGCCAGCAGTCCCTGCAGCGGTGACGCCAGCCAGCGCGGATCATGTTGCACGGCCAGCAGGTGGACGTCGGTGAGACTGTGGAACAAGCGATTTTCGCTGGCCAGCGCAGCCTGCCGGAAATAGCCCTGCAGCAGGGCCGGATCGCGCTCGCCAAGACCGGTGATGTCGATCACCCCGCAGACCCGGCCGTCGAGATCGTGCAGTGGCTCGCTCAGGCAGAACACCGGCGCGAACCGCTGCAGGTAGTGTTCGTTGCCGCGCACCAGTGCCGGCACGTCGTCAGCCAGGCTGACCGCCGGCGCGGTGGTGCCGATCTCGGTCTCGCCCAGCTGTCGCCCGACCTGGATCGGCCGCAGCAGGGGCGCATCTTCCAGGCCGTGGGCCTGCTGCGCGATCACCATGCCGTCGCGGTTGGCGCAGAACATCGTCCAGCCACGCCCACCGAAGGCCGCCCAGAGCTGTTCCAGCTCCGGCTGCACGCAACGTGCCAGGCGCCGGTCATCGGGATGCGGGAGACGCTGTCCGCGCCCCAGCAGCGGTCGATAGTCCGGCTCCTGCCCCGGTTGCAGGCCCGCCGCGCGCGAACGCAGCCATGACTGCTGCAGCGGCAGCGGCAACACGCCCAATGAGCGCGCATCGCCCTCGGCGAAAGCGGCACGTGCCGCCACCAGTTGTTGCTGCCCGACTGTCGTGGCCATCATGAATGCAGCGTACACCCGCCAGCGGCAACGCCATGTTACGTCTCCACAACGGAGCGTTTCCGTTTCAAGACGCGTTCAAACAAGGGGTCGGAGCCGCCTTCTCCTGCAAAACGGATCCGACCCCATGCCGGCCAGCGGCCGGCGCTACCGACGGTGGACGTTACGCTGCGATGCGCAGCACCGGCTTCAGGGTGATGCCGCGGGTGCTGTCTTCGGCCGCCTGGTTGATCTGTTCCAGCGGATAGAACTTCACCAGCCTGTCGAACGGAAAGCGCCCCTGCTGGAACAGGGTCACCAGCTGCGGAATGAACACCTGCGGCACGCTGTCACCCTCGACGATGCCGCGGATGCTGCGTCCGCCGAGCAGCAGGTTGTTCACATCGAAACTGGCGGTGGTGCCCAGCTTCGGCGCACCGACCACGCCCATCATGCCCAGCCCCCCCAGCGCCTCGATGCCGGCGGACAGCACGTCCGGACGACCCGTCGATTCCAGCGCGAAGTCAGCACCACCACCGGTGATCGCGCGCACCGCCTCGATCACATCGGTCTCCCGGCTGTTGACCACGTGGGTAGCCCCCAGCTCCAGGGCAAGCTCCAGGCGCGAGGGCACCACGTCGATGGCGATGATGGTGGTGGCGCCAGCCACCTTGGCCGCCATCACCGCACTCAGGCCCACCGCGCCGGCACCATAGCTTGCAAAGCTGCTGCCCGACCGCACCTGCAGCGAGTTGAGCACCGCACCGGCACCGGTCTGGATACCGCACCCCAGCGGGCCCAGCAGTTCCAGTGGTGCGTCATCAGGCACCTTGATCGCATTGATCTCGCGGGCAAGCGCGAAGGTGGCAAACGAAGACTGCGCGAAGAAGTGGTCGTGCAGCGGCTGGCCCTGTGAATCGGTGATCGCGGTATGTCCGTGGCCATCATCGCCACCGAAGTTCAGTGCGAAGAAATCCCTGCAATAGGCACCGTGGCCGCCCCGGCACGGATTGCAGTGGCCACAGGCACCATAGGTCAGCACCACATGGTCGCCCACCTTGAGGTCGCGTACGTTGGGGCCAACCGCTTCCACGATGCCGGCACCTTCGTGGCCGAGCACCGCGGGCAAGGGCACCGGGTAGTACTGATCGCGCACGATCAGGTCGGTATGGCACAGGCCGGTAGCCACCACCTTCACCCGCACCTCATCGTCCTGCGGGCCGCGCAGCGTCGCCTGCTCGATGACGAAGGGCTGCTCCTTGCCGCGTACCACGGCGGCGGTGATCTCACGCGTTGCGTTGTTGTCGTTCATCGTGATGGTTCCTTCGATCAGATCGGGTAAGCGGGCGCTTCGCCCTTGACGGTCAACCACTGCCACTGGGTGAACTCCTCGCCGTTGGCCGGGCCACCGATGCTGGTGCCGTTGCCGGACGCGCCGACGCCGCCGAAGGGGTTGATCACCTCGTCATTCACGGTCTGGTCGTTGATGTGCAGCAGGCCGGTACGCAGGCGCTCGCCGATCTTCAGCGCGCGGCCGACATTGCTGGACACGATCGCCATCGACAGCCCGTACTCGCTGTCGTTGGCCAGGCGCACGGCTTCGTCGTCATCGTCGAACGGCACCACGACCGCTACCGGCGCAAAGATCTCCTCGTTGAAGGCCGGATTGTCGGCCGCAACATTGCCGAGCACGGTCGGCGCGAAGAACAGGTCCCGATGCGTGCCTCCCGCTTCCAGCGTGGCACCGGCCTGCACGGCCTGCTCGACCACGCGTGCGGCATGGTCGCGCTGGCCGGCATTGATCAGCGGGCCGATGGCCACGTCCTCACGTGCCGGGTCGCCCACCTTCAGCGCGTTGGCCTTGGTCACCAGTTTCTGCAGGAACGTGTCGTGGATCTTCCGGTGCACCAGCACGCGGCCGGTCGCCATGCAGATCTGGCCCTGGTGCAGGTAGACGCCCCACGCGGTGTTGGCCACCGCCAGGTCCAGGTCTGCATCATCAAGGATGATCAACGAATTCTTGCCGCCCAGTTCCAGCGAGACCTTCTTCAGATGCCGGCCGGCCGCCTCTCCGACCTTGCGGCCAGCGGCGGTGGAACCGGTGAACTGGATCATCGCCACGTGCGGGTCACTGGTCAGTGCGGCCCCGGCCGCGCCATCGCCGGGCAGCATGTGCAGCACGCCTGCCGGCAGGCCCGCCTGCTCAAACACGCGTGCGATCACCGCGCCGCCACATACCGCCGTACGCGGGTCCGGCTTGAGGACCACAGCGTTGCCCAGCGCAATCGCCGGGGCCACCGCGCGCATCGCCAGGTAGAGCGGAAAATTGAACGGCGAGATGACCCCGACCACGCCCAGCGGACGTCGGCGCGCCAGGTTCAGCTTGCCCGGTTCGGACGGCAGGATCTCACCCGTGCTGCGCGACGGCAGCGCCGCAGCTTCATGCAGTGCCTTGATGGTCACCTTGGCTTCGAAGCCCGCCTTCAGGCGGGTCGAGCCGCTTTCGCGCACCAGCCACTCGACCAGGGTCTCGATGTTTTCTTCGGCCAGACGCGCGGCCTTGCGCAGCACCTCGGCACGCTGTTCGTAGGGTGCCGCCGCCCACGCCTGCTGCGCCTGTGCAGCGGCGGCCGCCGAACGCGCGACCTGGGCCGGGTCGGCCAGACCGATCTCGCCGAGCTGCTGGCCGGTGGCCGGTTCAATCACCGGATGCCGTTGTGGGGCAGCCTGCCAGTGGCCATCAAAGAGGGCGCCGGCCCAGAGGGCGTCCGGCAGCCACGGGAAAGATGCAGTCATGGGTGTCCTCCTGTGTCGTGCATCCATTCCACGCCTGTCGCCCCGGGCTGGCAATCGGCCATCCATCGGTAGCGCGCAACGGATTGAATCATCAGGAGTTTCCCGCTTCGACACTGTCCAGTTCCTGCACAGTGGACAGCGCAGCACTGGCACACTGCCTACAATGGCGGCCCCGCCAGCCGACGTGCCCGCCATGACTGATTCCCACCTGCCCACCGATGACCCGATCGCCGCCACCCGCCTGTGGCTGGAGCGCATCGTCATCGGCCTGAACCTGTGCCCGTTCGCCAAGGCGGTGTACGTGAAGGACCAGGTCCGCATCGTGCTCAGCGATGCGACCACGCCGGAAGCGCTGGTTGAACAGCTGGCCGAGGAGCTGGTGCTGCTGCGCGACACGCCGGCCGAGCAGATCGACACCACGCTGATCGTGCATCCGCAGGTGCTGACCGACTTCCTCGACTACAACGACTTCCTCGACAACGCCGATGCGGCCATCGAAGCGCTGGATCTGCAGGGCATCCTGCAAGTGGCCAGCTTCCACCCGGACTACCAGTTCGACGGCGTGGCCGCAGACGACGCCAGCAATTACACCAACCGCGCGCCCTTCCCCACCCTGCACCTGCTGCGCGAAGACAGCGTGGCGCGCGCGGTGGATGTCTATCCGGACCCGGACGTGATCGTCGAGCGCAACATCCAGACCCTGGACCGCATCGGTGTGGACGGCTGGCATCGTCGCCTGCGTGGGGACGACCTGTCATGAGCCGCGTGCCGCCGATTGCCGCATGGCCGGCCGCGCCGCTGTCGGGCAAGGTGGTGCTGATCACCGGGGGTGCCAACGGCATCGGCCGCGGTATCGCCCAGGCCGTGCTCGGTGCCGGTGGCCGCGTGCTGATCGGCGATCTGGATACGGAAGCCGGCCACGCCTGCCTGGCCGAATGGCAGCGCGATGACGATGCGGCGTTCCAGCCCCTGGACATCACCGACGAAGCCAGCGTGCGCGCGTTCATCGCCGAGGCGCTGCGTCGCTTCGGCCGCATCGACGGGCTGGTCAACAATGCCGGCATCGCCGGGCCACACGGCACACGGCTGCACGACATGGACTGGGACGAGTGGCAGCGTCGTCTGTCGTCGCTGCATGGTGCGTTCCTGTGCAGCAAGCACGCGTTGCCAGCGCTGACCGCCAGCGCCGGGGGCACGATCATCAACATCGCCTCCACCCGCGCCTGGCAATCCGAAGCGCACAGCGAGGCCTATGCCGCGGCCAAGGGTGGGCTGGTGGCCTTTACCCATGCGCTGGCGATCAGCAGCGGCCCGGCGGTGCGGGTGAACAGCATCAGCCCCGGCTGGATCGGCACCACGGCGTGGCAGGCACCCTCACGGCGCCACGCGCCCGATTACTCGGCCACCGACCACGCCCAGCATCCGGTCGGCCGGGTCGGCCGCCCTGAAGATATCGGTGCACTGGCGGTATATCTGCTGTCATCGCTGTCCGGTTTCACCACCGGCCAGGACTTCATCGTGGACGGCGGCATGACCCGGAAGATGATCTACGCCGAATGACCCGTCTTCGGTAGTGCCGGCCGCTGGCCGGCATGTGCGTGGATGGGGGCGACGTGCCAACCAAGGTTGGCACCTACCAGGGCATGTTCCAGTAGATCCACGCCATGCGTGGATGGCGGTGAAGTGCCAACCAAGGTTGGCACCCACCAAACGGGTTACGCCATGCCCGAGTGACGCAGCAGCGCATCGATCTGCGGTGCGCGCCCACGGAAGGCCTTGAAGTTTTCCGCCGCCGGACGGCTGCCACCGCGCGACAGGATCTCATCGCGGAAGCGTGCACCGGTTTCAGCCAGTGCCTGCGGCGCTTCCTCGAACGCGGCGTATGCATCGGCACTGAGCACTTCAGCCCACTTGTAGCTGTAGTAACCGGCCGCGTAGCCGCCGGCGAAGATATGGCTGAACTGGTGCGGGAAACGGTTCCAGACCGGCGGGTGGTTCACCGCCACCTCCGCACGCACGCGATCCAGCAGCGCCAGCACGCTGTCCTGCGCCGGATCGAACTGGCTATGCAGCAGCATGTCGAACAGGCCGAACTCCAGCTGGCGCACGGTCGCCATGCCGCTGTGGAAGTTGCGTGCCGCCAGCATGCGCTCGTACAGCGCGCGTGGCAGCGGCTCGCCACTGTCCACGTGCGCGGTCATGCCCTGCAGGTGGTCCCATTCCCAGCAGAAGTTCTCCATGAACTGGCTGGGCAGCTCCACCGCATCCCACTCCACGCCGTTGATGCCAGCCACGCCCAGCTCACCGATGCGGGTCAGCAGCTGGTGCAGGCCGTGGCCCATCTCATGGAACAGGGTGGTCACCTCGTTGTGACTGAAGGTGGCCGGCTTGCCGTTGGCACCGCGGCCGAAGTTGCACACCAGGTAGACCAGCGGCGTCTGGATGCTGCCATCGGCACGCTCGCGGCGGTTGCGGCAATCATCCATCCACGCACCACCACGCTTGCCCTCGCGCGCATACAGATCCAGATAGAACTGGCCGACCAGCGCGCCCTGCGCATCGACCAGACGGAAGAAGCGCACATCCTCGTGCCATACCGGCGCGCTGTCCTCCTGCACGCGCAGGCCGTACAGCTGCTCGATCACCGAGAACAGGCCGCCCAGCACCTTCGGTTCGGTGAAATACTGCTTCACTTCCTGCTCGGAATAGCTGTAGCGCGCCTGCTTGAGGCGGTCGGCGGCGAACGCCAGGTCCCAGGCCTGCAGGCTGTCGATGCCGAGCTGTTCGCGTGCGAACTGCTCCAGCTCGGCCCGATCCTTGGCGGCGAACGGCTTGGCGCGCGAGGCCAGGTCACGCAGGAAACCGAGCACCTCGGCCGGGTCCTGCGCCATCTTGGTCGCCACCGAATAATCGCCATACGAACCGAAGCCGAGCAGCGCCGCCAGTTCCGCGCGCAGGGCCAGGATGCGGTCGATGTTGCCGCTGTTGTCCAGCGCGTCGTCGCCGAATTCGGATGCACGCTGTGCACTGGCGCGGTACAGGATCTCGCGCAGGTCGCGGTCCTCGCCCCAGGTCTGCACCGGCAGGTAGCACGGCATCTGCAGGGTCAGTTTCCAGCCGGCCTTGCCGTCCTTCTGTGCTGCGGCATGTGCAGCGGCCTTCACGTCTTCCGGCACGCCCTTCAGTCGCGCTTCGTCCTCGATGATCAGCGACCACGCGTCGGTAGCGTCGAGCACGTTCTGCGAGAACTTCGCCGACAGCGCCGACAGCTCCTCCTTGATCGCCGCAAAGCGCTGCTGCGCCTCTGGCGCCAGCTCGGCACCACCGAGGCGGAAATCGCGCAGGGTGTTGTCCAGCACCTTGCGCTGGGCGTCGTCGAACGTCGCGGCCTCCGCGCTGGCAGCCAGTGCCTGGTACTGACGGTACAGCGCCAGGTTCTGGCCCAGCGCGCTGGCAAAGCGGGTCACCCGCGGCAGGTTGCTGTTGTAGGCCTCGCGCAGTTCCGGGGTGTTGACCACGCCCTGCAGGTGGCCGACCAGACCCCAGGCGCGCCACAGGCGCTCGGTGGCATCGTCAAGCGGGGCCACGAAGGTCTGCCAGCGCACCGGCTGCACTTGCTCGGCCGTGCTGACGGCGGCCTCGGCCTCGGCCAGCAGCACGTCCAGCGCCGGCGCCACGTGCTCGGGGCGGATGGCCTCGAAGCGCGGCAGGCCGGAAAAATCGAGCAGGGGGTTGGCAACGGTCACGGCAGATCTCCAGGGTACGGGCCCGGCAGGCGGGCAGCATGCAGGATATGGCGCTGGCAGGCGGGGCTGACAAGGGGGCACGGCCCGGCATTCACGTCGGCCTTACGGTCGCGCACCGAAGCTCTGGCTGCGGGGGAGTCCGCAGCGATACGCACCAAACGAGGCCCTACATGGAAGGTCTGGCTGCAGTTGCATCCGCCTCACCGGCCCGGTCACTGGCATTGTCCGCCAGCCCGGCCGAACTGACCTGGATCGCCGCATTGTGCGATGCCGGCGACGACGCCCCACGTCACCTGCATCAGCTGCAGGCAGTGCTACAGCAGGGCGGCACGTTCAACGATGCCCAGGAGTGGTATCCCTTCGAAGTGGTCGAACGCGGCGCCAGCCAGCTGCGGCTGGGCCATGAGCGCGAGTTCGTGATCTGCGTGCTGCTGTGGCTGCAGGCGCTGGCCCAGGGACGCACCAGCATCCTGGACCCGAGCCTGCATCTGGATGATCGCGCGATGGACATCGAGGCATTGCCCGATGCGCTGCGCGATGCCGTGCTGGACGCGTTCACCGCAGCGGGATATTGAGACGCCCCGCCGATGCACATCCGGCCGTGCGTTGCCGTGCTACAGCGCTTCCAGGCTGCACCACGGCAGTTCCGGCAGCCCCTGCCCGGCCACCGCTGCGGCCAGCTGTGCATCGGCACCGTCGACATCGATGCCCTGGCGCGCGTACCACGCCGGGTCGTAGTAGCTCTGCGCATAGCGCTCGCCGCTGTCGCACAGGATGCTGACGATGCTGCCCTGGTGGCCGGCCTCACGCATCCACTGCGCGGCCTGCAGCACGCCGATGAAATTGGTGCCGGTGGATCCGCCGACACGACGGCCGAGCTGGCGGCTGACATGGCGCATGGCGGCCAGGCTCAGCGCGTCGGGTACCTTCACCATCGCATCCACACTGGTCGGAATGAAGCTCGGCTCCACCCGCGGGCGGCCGATGCCTTCCACACGCGAACCACCACTGCAGGTCAGGCCACGCCAGTCCTGCTCACCGGCCACGGCGGCCTGGTAACCGTCGAAGAACACCGACACTTCCGGGTCCGCGCACAGGATGCGGGTGTCGTGCCGGCGGTAGCTGACATAGCGGCCCAGCGTCGCTGCCGTACCGCCGGTACCGGGGCTGCACACGATCCATTCCGGAACCGGGCTGGGCTCCTCGGCCATCTGCTTGAAGATGGACTCGGCGATGTTGTTGTTGGCACGCCAGTCGGTGGCGCGCTCGGCATAGGTGAACTGGTCCATGAAGTGGCCGCCGGTTTCACGGGCCAGCTTTTCCGAATCACAGTTGAGGTCGCAGGCGCGCTCGACCAGGTGGCAGCGGCCCCCGTGGAACTCGATGGCGGCAATCTTCTCCGGCGAGGTCGTGGCCGGGATCACCGCAATGAACGGCAGACCGAGCAGCCGCGCGAAGTAAGCTTCGGACACCGCGGTCGAGCCACTGGACGCCTCGATCACCGGCCGTCCTTCGCGCAACCAGCCGTTGGTCAACGCGTACAGGAACAGCGAGCGTGCCAGCCGGTGCTTGAGGCTGCCGGTGGGATGGCTCGACTCATCCTTCAGGTACACATCGATGCCCTCGAACCCGGGCAGCGCCAGCGGGATCAGATGGGTATCGGCGGAACGGTTGAAATCGGCTTCGATCTTGCGGATGGCGGCGGCCACCCATTCACGCTGCGACATGGCGGGCAATGCTCAGAACGGAACGGTGCGATCCGGCCATTGTACGTCGCGGTGCCGTCAGGTGACGGCCGGTAGAATGACCCCATCCGGCCAGCAACGGCCCTGTCTGAAGGACCTCCCCCATGACCATTCCTGCCCTGCGCGATGTCCCCGGCGTCGCCGCCCAGGCCCCTGCCGAAACCACCGGCTTCGTGTTCAACCACACCATGCTGCGGGTGAAGGACATCACCGCCTCGCTGGACTTCTACACCCGCGTGCTCGGCTACCAGCTGATCGACAAGCGCGACTTCCCCGAGGCCCAGTTCAGCCTGTACTTCCTGGCCTACGTACCGGCCGGCGCGGTGGTGCCGGAAGACGACGCCCAGCGCCGCGTGTGGATGGCCGGCCTGCCGGGCGTGCTGGAACTGACCCACAACCATGGCACCGAAACCCAGGACGGCGCGGTCTACCACGACGGCAACAGCGACCCGCGCGGCTTTGGCCACATCTGCGTGTCGGTGCCGGACATCGAGGCCGCCTGCCAGCGCTTCGAGGACCTCGGCGTGATCTTCCAGAAGCGCCTGACCGACGGCCGCATGAAGAACCTGGCCTTCATCAAGGACCCGGACGGCTATTGGGTCGAGATCATCGCCAACGCCTGACCCAGAAAGGGGCACAATTCCGGTAGCGCCGGGCCATGCCCGGCGGCCTTGAGTAGGCCGCGCTGCGCGCTCGCCGGGCACGGCCCGGCGCTACCGACTCCGTCCCCTTTTTTGCGAGGTTCGTATGGAAACGATGGAACTGCACCGTGGCCGCCTGATCGACCACATCCAGCTGGTGGTGCGTGACCTGGCGGCCAGCCGCCGCTTCTATCAGGCGGTGTTCGATACGATCGGCATCCCGATCGCCGGCGAAGGCGATGATTATTTCTGGGCAGATGAGCTGTTCATTTCCAGCGCCAGCAGCGAGGCCGCCGCCGGCCAGCTGACCGGCCGCCACCACCTGGCGTTCCAGGCGCGCGACAGCGCCACTGTCGATGCTTTCCACACTGCGGCCATCGCCGCCGGCGGCACCGACAACGGTGCACCGGGCGAACGCCCCTACCATCCAGGCTACTACGGCGCCTTCGTGCTCGATCCGGATGGCAACAACATCGAGGTGGTCTACCACGGCCCGGCAAACTACAGTGCCGATTCGGTGAAGGTCACTTTCTGATATCACCGAAGCCGTGAACGAAGAAGCCGGGCAATGCCCGGCTTCTCTGCATCCAGGGATCCAGCCCTCAGTGGGCGGCCATGTAGATGTCCTGCAGCACGGCCTTTTCCAGTTCCAGCTCGCCCAGCAGGTTCTTCACGATGTCGCCCAGGCTGAGGATGCCAACCAGTCGGGTGCCTTCAGTGACCATCAGGTGACGGCGCCGCGAGTACGTCATCAACGACATGGCCTGCTTCAGGGTCGCTTCCGGCGCAATGCCTTCCAGGCCGGTGGACGGCAGGCTGGAGATCACCCGGCGGCCGGCCTGCGGGCCGTCGTCGGCCAGGGTACGCACGATGTCCTTCTCGGAAATGATGCCGACCGGGGCATCGTCCTTCATCACCACCAGCGCAGCGATCCTGTTCGCGCTCATCTTGTGGGCGGCGGCACCGATGGTGTCTTCGGCGTCGATGGTGATGACAGCTTCTTTCTTGGATTGCAGGAGTTCGCGGACGTTCATTCTTGTTTCCTGGTGCAGGTCACTGAAGTCAAAAAAGTGTGCTCTTCCGATACGCCCCCTCCCCGGGAACAGACCTTTCAGCGCACGTCTGGCGCACCCGGCGGCCGCTTGGAATGGATCGGCAGACGATGTGCTGCAACGCGAACGAGGTGGGCTCAACGGCTCAACCCGGACCTCGGTCAACTCGATTCTACGACTGCGACCATCGGTCACTACCGGCATCGATAGGACAGTTCGTCGTGGGAACCAACTGACGATCCAGAGAATGGCACCGCGGCTGAAACCGCCGCTGAATACAAGCGCTGTTGCGCACTAAAGATTGATTGCCTGCTGCCGGCGGCGGACAGAACGCCCGGCGGCTGTCCCACTTGCCACCGCTACCGACGCAAACGAAAGGGGCCCACGTGGGGGCCCCTTCGCATGCAGCATCCAACAGATCCGTGAATGCCTTACTCCACCGTCACGCTCTTGGCCAGGTTGCGCGGCTTGTCCACGTCGGTGCCCCGTGCCAGCGCGGTGTGGTAGGCCAGCAGCTGCACCGGAATGGTGTGCACGATCGGGCTCAGCACCCCGGCATGGCGCGGCGTGCGGATCACGTGCACGCCGTCGGACTCATTGAAGTTGCTGTCCTGGTCGGCGAACACGAACAGCTCGCCACCACGGGCGCGCACTTCCTGCATGTTCGACTTCACCTTCTCCAGCAGGCTGTCGTTGGGCGCGATCACCACCACCGGCATGTCCTCGTCCACCAGCGCCAGCGGGCCGTGCTTCAGCTCGCCTGCCGGGTAGGCCTCGGCATGGATGTAGGAGATTTCCTTGAGCTTGAGCGAGCCTTCGAGCGCGATCGGGTAATGCAGGCCACGCCCCAGGAACAGCGCATTGGACTTGCGCGCGAAGCGCTCGGCCCAGGCGGCGATCTGCGGTTCCAGGTTCAGTGCGTGCTGCACGCTGCCCGGCAGAAAGCGCAACTGCTCCAGGTAATCCGCTTCCTGCGCTGCGTCGATACGGCCATGCAGCTTGCCCAGCACCACGGTCAGCTGGAACAGTGCGGCCAGCTGGGTGGTGAAGGCCTTGGTCGAGGCCACGCCGATCTCGGCGCCGGCCCGGGTGTAGCAGACCAGCTCGCTGGCGCGCGGAATCGCGCTTTCCGGCACGTTGCAGATCGACAGCGTGTGCTTGTGGCCGAGCGACTTGGCGTACTTCAGCGCCTCCATCGTATCCAGCGTTTCGCCGGACTGGGAGATGGTGACGACCAGGTGCTTCGGGTTCGCATAAGCGGCGCGATAACGGTACTCGCTGGCGATCTCCACGCTGCACGGCAGGCCGGCGATGGCTTCGATCCAGTAGCGCGCGGTCAGGCCGGCGTAGTAGCTGGTGCCGCAGGCAATGATCTGCACGCCCTCGATGCCCGACAGCACCGCTTCGGCGTTCTTGCCGAACAGCTCGGCCGGGAAACCACCGGCGTCGATCGCCGCCTCGATGGTGTCGCCCAGCGCGCGCGGCTGCTCGTGGATTTCCTTCTGCATGAAGTGGCGGTACGGACCCAGCTCCAGCGAAGCCAGCGACACATCGGACAGATGCACATCGCGTTCGACCGGCTGGTCATGCTCGTCGAAGATGCGCACGCCGTCGCGGCGGATCTCGGCGGTGTCGCCCTCTTCCAGGAAGATGACCTTGCGGGTGGCCGAGATCACCGCCGAAACGTCGGAGGCAACGAAGTTCTCGCCCTCGCCCAGGCCGACCAGCAGCGGGCAGCCCATCCGCGCGCAGACGAAGCGTTCCGGCTCGGCGCGGCTGACCACGGCCAGCGCATAGGCACCGGTCAGCTCTTTCACCGTGTGCTGCAACGCCACCAGCAGGTCGTCGCCGTCCTTCAGGTGATGGTGGATCAGGTGCGCGATCACTTCGGTATCGGTCTGCGACTCGAAGGTGTAGCCCAGCGCACGCAGCTTCTCGCGCTGCTCTTCGTGGTTCTCGATGATGCCGTTGTGCACCAGCGCGACACCGTGGCTGATATGCGGATGCGCGTTGGCCTCGGTGACGCCCCCATGGGTGGCCCAGCGGGTGTGGCCGATGCCCAGCACCGCATTGAAACCCTCGGCTTCGGCCGCGGTGGCCATTTCCGACACGCGACCCGTGCGACGGACACGGCGTACTTCGGGACGCGCGGCGTGGTCGATCACCGCGATGCCGGAGGAGTCGTAACCACGGTACTCAAGCCGCTTCAGGCCCTCGATCAGTACCGGCACCACATCGCGATCGGCGATTGCACCCACGATTCCACACATGTCACGCGTTTCCTTGAAGACGATCGGCGCATTCTAGCCCGCGTGTCCGGCTTCCCCCTCCTGTCCGCTTAATGAAAGTGTCCGGAAAGGTGTCCGCGGACACCCGGACACTTCAGCATGCCGCCCAACCCATTGACCTGAAAGGAAATAAAGTTGGCACGCTACGTGCTTGATATCGGCTACCACCGTCAGGCACGCACCCGATGATCCGCGACACTTCCGCACAGGACCAGATCGTTTCCTCCGCCCCGGCCGGCACCCCCCGCGCCAACTGGCAGCGCTATCGCTGGCCGGCACTGGGCGCCATCGTGCTGCTGGCCGGCATCGGCTGGGCCGTGCACGCCTGGTCCAATGCCAGCCGCTCCTTCGACAGCAGCCGCGTGCGCATCGCCGAAGTGAAGCGCGGCGACCTGGTCCGCGACATTGCCGCCGACGGCCGCGTGATCGCCGCCAATAGTCCGATCCTGTACGCCATCTCGGCCGGCACCGTGGACCTGAAGGTGGTCGCCGGCGACGTGGTCAAGAAAGGCCAGGAGCTGGCGATCATCGACAGCCCGGAACTGCGCAGCAAGCTGGCCCAGGAACAGGCCACCCTGGCCGGCCTGGAGGCAGAGGCCAGCCGCGCCGCGCTGGATGCCACCCTGGCCCGCGCCAAGTCGCGCAAGGAAACCGACCAGGCCACCATCGAACGGCAGGCCGCCGACCGCGACCTGCAGCGCTACCAGCGCGGTTACGACGGCGGCGCAGTACCGCAGATCGATCTGGCCAAGGCCAAGGACTCGTTGAAGAAGGCCGACATCACCCTGGCCAATGCCACCACCGATGCCCGCCTGCAGAGCCAGGGCGCTGACCTGGATGCCCGCAACAAGCGCCTGCTGGCCGACCGCCAGAAGGCCGTGGTGGCTGAAGTGCAGCGCCAGGTCGATGCACTGACCCTGCGCGCACCGTTCGATGGCCAGGTCGGCCAGGTGCAGGCCGTCCAGTCCACCAACCTGGCTGCCAATGCGCCGGTGCTGGGCGTGGTCGATCTGTCCAAGTTCGAAGTCGAGATCAAGGTGCCGGAAAGCTTCGCCCGCGACCTGGCCATCGGCATGCCGGCGCAGCTGACCGGCGGCAACGGCAAGCCCTTCCCGGGCGAGATCAGCGCGGTGTCACCGGAAGTGGTCAACGGCGAAGTCAATGCCCGCGTGCGCTTCGCCAACGCACAGCCGGAAGGCCTGCGCCAGAGCCAGCGGATGTCGGTGCGCGTGCTGCTCGACACCCGCAAGGACGTGCTGAAGGTCGAGCGCGGCCCGTTCGTCGAACAGGGCAATGGCGTGGCCTACGTGATGGATGGCCGCACCGCGGTGCGGCGTCCGGTGGAACTGGGCGTCAGCAGCCTGGGCGAAGTGGAAATCAAGTCGGGTGTGCAGCCGGGCGACCGCATCGTGGTCTCCGGCAGCGACCTGTTCAAGGACGCCGAACGCGTCTCCGTCAACTGATACCTGATACCTGAATCCTGGAGAGAGGACACGCCATGTACATGCTCGAAATGCGTTCGGTCGCCAAAGTCTTCCGCACCGAACAAGTGGAAACCCACGCACTGCGCTCGCTGGAACTGCAGGTCAAGGAAGGTGAGTTCGTCGCCGTCACCGGCCCGTCAGGCTCTGGCAAAACCACCTTCCTCAACATCGCCGGCCTGCTGGAAACCTTCACCAGCGGCACCTACATGCTCGACGGCCAGGACGTGAGCACGCTGGGCGACGACGCCCGCAGCCGCCTGCGCAACCAGAAGATCGGCTTCATCTTCCAGGGCTTCAACCTGATCCCCGACCTGAACCTGTTCGACAACGTGGACGTGCCGCTGCGCTATCGGAAGATGAGCGCCAACGAGCGCCGCGAACGTATCGAGAAGGCGCTGAGCCAGGTCGGCCTCGGCTCACGCATGAAGCACTACCCGAATGAACTGTCCGGTGGCCAGCAGCAGCGCGCGGCCATCGCGCGTGCCCTGGCCGGCAGCCCGCGCCTGCTGCTGGCCGACGAACCGACCGGCAACCTGGACACGCAGATGGCCCGCGGCGTGATGGAACTGCTGGAGGAGATCAACGCCGCCGGCACCACCATCGTGATGGTCACCCACGACCCGGAACTGGCCGCGCGCGCGCAGCGCAACGTGCACATCGTCGATGGCCAGGTGACCGACCTGGTGCGCGAGCCGGTGCTGGCCACCCCGCCGCGCCACATCGTCGCCGTCAACGAGTGAGGGCACGACCATGTTCGCCTACTACGCTCGACTGGCGGTGCGCAGCTTCCGCCGCAACAAGGTCCTGACCGCGCTGATGGTGGTAGCCATCGCGCTCGGCATCGGTGCCTCGATGACCACCCTGACCGTGTTCCACGTCCTGTCCGGCAACCCCATTCCGGACAAGAGCGAGCGCCTGTTCTACGCGCAGATCGACCCGCGGCCCCGCAACGGCTTCGGCCTTGAGGAGGAACCGGAAGAGCAGATGACGCGCTATGACGCCGAAGCCCTGCTGCGCGAAGCGAAAGCCGAGCGCCAGGTGATGATGACTGCCGGTGATGCAACGATCGAACCGGACAACAGTACGCTCAAGCCGTTCTCCATCGACACCCGCTGGACCTCGGCCGACTTCTTCCCGATGTTCAACGTGCCCATGCAGTACGGGCGGCCGTGGACCCGCGAGGACGACAACGGGCGGGCCCGCGTGGCCGTCATCTCCAAGGCGCTCAACGAGAAGCTGTTCCAGGGCGCGAACAGCGTCGGTCGCGAAATCCGGCTTGAGGGCAATGCGCTGCGCATCGTCGGCGTCATGAAGGCCTGGAACCCGGAGCCGCACTTCTTCGACCTCACCACCGGCGCGTTCGGCAAGGAGGAGGATCTGCTGGCGCCGATCTCCACCTCGTTCGATCTCCAGCTGGGCAGCAATGGCAACATGAACTGCTTCGGCGAAAATCCCGACGGCGCCAACAGCTACTCCGTCAACGCGCCCTGCGCCTACCTGCAGTACTGGGCAGAGATGGATCCGTCCAAGGCCGGCGACTACCGGCGCTATCTGGAGAACTACTCCAGCCTGCAGCGCCAGGCCGGCCGCTTCGAACGCCCGGTCAACGTGCGCCTGCGCAACGTGATGGAGTGGCTGGACTTCAAGGGCGCGGTACCCAGCGACGTGCGGCTGCAGCTGTGGCTGGCCCTGGGCTTCCTGGGGGTCTGCCTGGTCAACACGGTCGGCCTGCTGCTGGCCAAGTTCCTGCGCCGCAGCGGCGAGATCGGTGTGCGCCGCGCGCTGGGCGCCAGCCGCGGCCAGATATTCCTGCAGTGCCTGGTCGAAGCCGGTGCCGTGGGTGTGGTCGGCGGCGTGCTCGGCATCGGACTGGCCCTGCTGGGGCTGTACGCGGTCCGCCAGCAGCCCGTCAGCTACGCACAGCTGGCCCACCTGGATGGCAGCATGCTGCTGCTTGCGCTGGGCCTGACCCTGCTCGCCAGCCTCGCCGCCGGCTTCCTGCCCGCCTGGCGCGCGATGCAGGTCACTCCCGCCATCCAGCTCAAGTCGCAGTAAGCACGAGAACGAGGACCTCCCATGGACATCCGCCCCATCCTCAGCACCCTGCGCCGGCATAAGACCGCTGCCGCGCTGATCGTGCTTGAAATCGCCCTGACCTGCGCCATCGTCTGCAATGCCCTGTTCCTGGTCAGCCAGCGCGTGGAGCGCATCAGCCGGACCAGCGGCATGGTCGAGAACGAGCTGGTCCTGGTCCGCGTGACCGGCGTCGGCAAGCAGACCGATGCCGCCGCCCGCACCCGCGAAGACCTGGCTTCGCTGCGCGCCATCCCCGGGGTCACCGCAGTCAGCGTGATCAACCAGGTGCCGTTCCGCAACAGTTCGTCCAACACCAGCATCTCGCGCGAAATGAACCAGGAACGGCCGACGGCCAGCGTCGGCATGTACACGTTCTCCGAAGACGCATTGCGCACGCTGGGCCTCAACCTGGTTGCCGGCCGCGACTTCCAGCCGGCCGAGTACTTCGACTTCGACAACCTGAGCAAGGCCAACGGCACGCCGGTGATCCTCAGCCAGGCCGCCGCGCACAAGATGGCGCCGGACGGCAATGCGCTGGGCAAGACGTACTACATGGGCAAGCAGACGGTGAACGTGATCGGCATCGTCGATACGCTGGCCACGCCCAATGGCTGGGGCAACAACTGGGATGACACCATGATCATGCCGGTGCGCCGCGTCTTCGGCGATGGCATCTACATGCTGCGCACCGATCCTGCGCGCCGCGATGAGGTGCTCAAGGCCGCACTGTCCGCTCTGGACCGCAACGATCCCAACCGCCTGATCCGCGAGAAGCAGTCGTTCACCGACCAGCGCGAGGACTTCTTCAAGAACGACCGTGCAATGGTCGGCCTGCTGATCACCGTCTGCGTGGCGCTGCTGGTAGTCACTGCGCTCGGCATCGTCGGGCTGGCCAGCTTCTGGGTGCAGCAGCGCAGCAAGCAGATCGGCATCCGCCGCGCACTCGGTGCCACCCGTGGCCAGATCCTGCGCTACTTCCAGACCGAGAACTTCCTGCTGGCAACGCTGGGCATCGTGCTGGGCATGCTGGCCGCCTACGCGATCAACCTGGCACTGATGAACCTGTACGAGCTGCCGCGCATGCCGCTGCTGTACCTGCCGCTGGGCGCCCTGCTGCTGTGGACGCTGGGCCAGGTCGCGGTGTTCGGCCCGGCGCGCCGCGCTGCGGCGGTCCCCCCCGCAGTCGCCACGCGCGGAGCCTGAGATGCGCGCACGGCTGATGACTCTGCTGATGCTCCTGCCACTGCCGGCACTTGCCGGCGGTGGCAGCGCAAGCAGCCTGCAGTGGCAGCAGGGCGATGCCCGGCTGGCGCTGCACTCGACCGAAGGGCAGATCCAGGTGGAGGCCGCGCGCCCGGAGGGCCGATTCGGTGTCCGCCGCGGGGACCGCATCCTGCGGGTGGATGACACGCCCGTGTACCAGATCGACCACCTGTCCCGGGCCCTGATCGATTCCCCCGCCGCGCGGGCCTACCTGCTGCTGCGGCGGGAGCGACGGCTGGTGAGCGTGGCGGTGGATGCGGACGCCTGGCGCCAGGCGCTGGATGCTCCGCCGCCGCCTCCTCCGCCCCGCCCCTGAGAAGCGGCAACGCCTGCATGGCCACGGCTTTGGCTATGCTTGATGGGTGGCGCCGGGCTCTCCCGGTACGTGGACACGAACGGCTCCATCGGCGCCGCCCATCCCTTTCTGCAGAACCATGTGATGCCTGCAATCCTGATCATCGACGACAACGCCAGTGTGGGCACCGCACTGGACGTGCTGTTCTCCCTGCACGACATCGACACCCTGCAGGCGCAGAGTCCGTCCGAAGGGCTGGCCCTGCTCGAGTCGCAGCCGGTCGACCTGGTGATCCAGGACATGAACTTCAGCGAAGACACCACCTCCGGTGAGGAAGGCGAGGCCCTGTTCGCGCAGATCCGCGCGCGCCATCCCGATTTGCCGGTGATCCTGCTGACGGCCTGGACCCACCTCAGCAGCGCGGTGGATCTGGTCAAGGCCGGCGCGGCCGACTACCTGGCCAAGCCGTGGGACGATCGCAAGCTGATGACCACGGTCAACAACCTGCTGGAACTGTCCGAGGCGCGCCGCGAACTGGACCGGCGCCGCAGCCGTGAACTACGCCAGCGCAACGCGCTGGAAGAGAAGTACAACCTGTGCGGCGCGGTTTTCGCCGACGCCGCCAGCGAGCGCGTGATCGCACTCGCCTGCCAGGTCGCACGCTCGGAACTGCCGGTACTGATCACCGGCCCCAATGGTGCCGGCAAGGAAAAGATCGCGCAGATCATCCAGGCCAACTCGCTGGTGGCAAAGGGTCCGTTCATCACGGTCAACTGCGGTGCACTGCCGTCGGAGCTGATCGAAGCCGAACTGTTCGGTGCCGAGGCCGGTGCGTACACCGGCGCCAACAAGGCGCGCGAAGGCAAGTTCGAGGCCGCCGATGGTGGCACCCTGTTCCTGGATGAGATCGGCAACCTGTCGCTGGGCGGGCAGATGAAACTGCTGCGCGTGTTGGAAACCGGCCGCTTTGAGCGCCTGGGTTCCAACCGCGAGCGCCAGGTCAAGGTGCGCGTGGTCAGCGCGACCAACGCTGACCTGCCGGCCATGATCCGCGACGGCACTTTCCGCGAAGACCTCTATTACCGCCTCAACACGGTGGAACTGGTGCTGCCGCCGCTGGCCGAACGTCCGGGTGACATCGTGCCGCTGGCCGAGCGCTTCCTGACCGCGGGCAAGCCCCTGTCCAGCGCCGCCACCGCGGCCCTGCAACGGCACCCCTGGCCGGGTAACGTGCGGGAGCTGCGCAACGTGATCCAGCGCGCCGAGCTGCTGGCCACCGGCAACCGCATCGAAGTGGCCGATCTCAACCTGCCGCGCGCAGCCGTCGCACCACGACCGGCACCCAGCGCAGGCAATGACCCCGACCGCGCACGCATCGAGGATGTACTGGCGCGCAACCATGGCGTCATCGCCCTGGCTGCCGCCGAGCTCGGCCTGAGCCGCCAGGCGCTGTACCGGCGTATGGACCGCCACGGTATTCCACGCGAATGAAGCGGCGCTCCTTCACTTTCCGCCTGTTCCTGCGCCTGCTGCCGGTGCTGGCACTGGCTGCGGCACTGCCGTGGCTGCTGGCCTACTGGATGGACCATGGTTGGGTGGTGACCACGGTATCGGCGCTGATCCTGCTGTCACTGATGTGGTGGACCCTGCGTCGGGCTACCGCCCCGGTGCGGTCACTGATGCGGGCCCTGGCGGGCACCACCAGCAGCTATCGCGACGGCGAATACAACTTCGGCGTGCACTGGCCCGGCAATGACGAGCTCGGCGACCTGGTGCAGGCACACCGCGAACTGGGTGATGTACTGCGTGAGCAGCGGCAGGGCCTGGTGCAACGTGAGCTGCTGCTGGACACCATGGTGCAGAATACGCCGGTTGCGATGCTGTTGATCGCCTCCGGCGGTGATGGCATCGCCCGCGTGGTGTTCTCCAACCTGGCTGCGCGCAAGCTCCTGCACGGCGGCTGGAAGCTGGAAGGCCAGCGCCTGGAAGACGTGCTGGAACAGGTGCCGGTGGAACTGCGCGATGCCATTGCCCGGGGCGGTGACAGCCTGTTCGCGGTGCATGCGGAAGGCGAAGACGGCGATGAGGATGACGAGCAGGTCTACCACCTGTCGCGCCGCGCGTTCCAGCTCAATGGCCGCCCGCACGACCTGCTGCTGGTGCGCCTGCTGACCGCCGAACTGCGCCGCCAGGAAGTGCAGACCTGGAAGAAGGTGATCCGGGTGATCAGCCACGAGCTCAACAATTCGCTGGCACCGATCGCATCACTGGCGCATTCCGGTGGCGTGCTGGTGCAGCGCGAGCGCTTCGACAGGCTGCCGGAGATATTCACCACCATTGAAGACCGCGCGCGCCATCTGGAAGGCTTCATCCGCGGCTATGCGCGCTTTGCCAAGCTGCCGCAGCCGCAGCTGCAGACGGTGCACTGGGCACCGTTCCTGTCCAGCCTGCGCCAGCAGATCCCGTTCACCATGGATCGCGAACCGGACGAGGAGCTGAGCAGCCGCATCGACATCGCGCAGTTCGGGCAGGCGCTGTTGAATCTTCTGAAGAACGCGCATGAAGCCTGCGCCGACGCTGATCCGCCCAACGATGACGTACAGGTGCACCTCACGCGGCTGCCGCAGTGGCTGCGCCTGGACGTACTTGACCGCGGCAAGGGCATGAACGAGCAGGTGCTGCAGAACGCACTGATGCCGTTCTATTCGACCAAGCGCAATGGCACTGGATTGGGTTTGGCGCTGACCCGCGAGATCGTGGAAGCGCACGGTGGGCGGGTGTCGCTGCAGAACCGCGGCGATGGCGGGTTGTGCGTGTCGATCCTGCTGCCGGTGGGTTGAGCGGGCCCAGCGAATGGATCCACCGATGCGTGAATGTGCCGACCAAGGTCGGCACCTACCAGACCTGCCGCATCGCCACGCGCAGATGCATTGGAAATCCCAGCGCGGCTTCTTCTGCCATCACCGCGCGCAGGCCATCGCTCCACTGCGCCTCGGGCAGTACCTCGAACCCTTCGCTGGCATAGAAGGCCGCATTCCACGGCACGTCGGACAACGTGGTCAGCACAGCCGAGCGATAGCCTTCCGCCCGGGCCTGTTCCAATGCATGGCGCAACAACATGCGCCCATGACCTTGCCGCGCGTGAGCAGGATCCACATCCATCTGCAGCACGTGGAACTCACCTGCCAGTTCGCCGGCAAGCAGATAGCCGGCAATGCCACCGTCAGCCGCATCCACCACCCACAACTGGCCACGCTGAAGGCCGTCCTGCAGCGTCGGCAGGTCCAGGCCATGGCCGGCGAACACCGGGTAGGCTTCGTGGCCCTTCAGCAGGTCACCGGCACGCCGTTCGATCGCCGGCAGCACGCCGAGCTCGTCGGCGCACGGGAGACGGGGCTCAGGACTTCCTGACCGGGCGCTTCCAGCCATCGATGGTTTCCTGTCGTGCGCGTGCCAGTGTCAACTTGCCGTCCGGTGCGGTTCGGGTGATGACCGAGCCGGCGGCGATGGTCGCACCTTCGCCGATCGTCAGCGGCGCCACCAGCGAGCTGTTGGAGCCGATGAACGCGTTGTCGCCGATGGTGGTGGTCGACTTGTTCACACCGTCGTAGTTGCAGGTAATGGTGCCGGCACCGATGTTCACCTTGCTGCCGATCACGGCATCGCCGAGATAGGTCAGGTGATTGGCCTTGCTGCCCACGCCCAGCGTGACCTTCTTGGTCTCGACGAAGTTGCCGACATGCACGCCATCGGCGAGCACGGTACCCGGGCGCAGCCGCGCGAACGGGCCGATCTGCGCCGCGCCTTCGGTGACCACGCCTTCCAGATCGCAGTGCGCGCGCACTTCGGTGCCAGGACCAAGATTGACGTCCTTCAGGCGGTTGAACGGACCAACGGTCACGCCATCGCCGAGCACGACGTTGCCTTCCAGCACCACGTCGACGTCGATCAGCACGTCGCTGCCCACGGTGACAACGCCTCGGATGTCCAGCCGTGCCGGGTCGCGCACGCGCGCGCCCTGTGCGCACAGCGCACGCACCGCCCGGCGCTGCCAGGCACGCTCCAGCTGCGACAGCTGCCACGGATCATTCGCTCCCTCAGCCTCCTGTGCATCAGCCACCAGCGCCATTTCGGCCGGAGTGTACTCATGCGCGGCAAACGCGAACACGTCGGTCAGGTAGTACTCGCCCTGTGCATTGCTGTTGGACAGCTGCGACAGCCAGCGCCGCAGCGCGGTCGACTCGGCGGCGATGATGCCGGTGTTGATCGTGCGTACGCGCAGCTGGTCGTCGGTGGCGTCCTTCTGCTCGACGATCGAACCCACCCTGCCCTCTGCATCGCGCAGTACGCGGCCGTAGCCGGTCGGGTCATCGACGTCGGCGACCAGCACCGCCAACCGTCCCGGCTGCGCCAGCAGGTCGCGCAGGGTCTGCGCGCGGATCAGCGGCACATCGCCGTACAGCACCAGTACCTGTGCGGCATCCGGCACCTGCGGCATCGCCTGGGCCACCGCGTGGCCGGTACCGAGCTGCTGCGCCTGTTCAGCCCATTGCAGATCGGGCTGGTCGGCGAAGTACTGACGCACCACCTCGCCACCATGGCCGTAGACCACGTGGATAGCAGCCGGCTGCAGATCGCGGGCCGTATCGATCACGTGCGCGAGCATCGGTTGGCCGGCAATCGGCTGCATCACCTTCGGCAGCACCGACTTCATGCGCTTGCCAGCGCCGGCGGCGAGGATGATGACGTGCAGGGCTTGGGTCATGGGAACGGCAGTCCGTGGTTCGTTGCCGATGATTCTAGAGCGTGGGCCGTTAACATGGGCATCCCTCTTCTTTCACCATGCCGATGAGCCTCGTCCGCCAGGGAAGCGCCTACCTCGTGATCGGGCTCGTGCAGCTGCTGGTCGATTGGCTGGTGTTCGTGGTCGCCACCGCGCTGGGCATGCCGGTAGCGCCGGGCAACATCGCCGGTCGCCTGGCCGGCATGCTGCTGGGCTTCTGGCTCAACGGCCGTTACACCTTTGCCGAGGCCGGCACCCGCAAGCTGGGATGGAAGCGCTTTGCACGCTTCTTCGGGCTGTGGCTGCTGCTGACCGCGGCGAGCACATTGCTGGTCAGTCTGCTCGACCAGGCGCTGGGCCTGCAGTACACGTGGCTGGCCAAGCCGCTGGTGGAGGGCGGGCTGGCCTGCGTGTCGTTCCTGTTGATGCGCTACGTGGTGTATCGCTGACACGGCACCAGGATCGGGATTGGGGATCGGGGATCGGGACTGGGGATCGGTAGAGTCGACTGTTAGTCGACTAACGCGCGCAGCGCGGGATTTTCGCGGCCTGAGCGTAGAGCAGTCGACTAACAGTCGACTCTACCCGATCGACTCTACCCAGCCATCCAAACAAAAACGCCGGCACGGGGCCGGCGTTCTCGTGGGTGCAGCGCGAACCTCAGTGCTTGAGGTTCTTGCGCAGGCGCTCCAGCGCCTGCAGCTGGACGACGGCTTCGGCCAGCTTCTGCTGGGCTTCGGCCACTTCCATCGCTTCGCCGCGGTTGGCCAGGATGCGCTCGGCTTCTTCCTTGGCCTTGCGGACCGAGGCTTCGTCGATGTCCTGCGCGCGGATCGCGGTGTCGGCCAGCACGGTCACCACCTGCGGCTGCACTTCCAGGATGCCGCCGGAAATGGCGAAATCCAGCTGCTCGCCGTTCGGCGTGGTCACCACCACCTTGCCCGGCTTCAGGCGGGTGATCAGCGGCGCGTGCTTGGGCGCGATGCCCAGTTCGCCCAGCTCACCGGTGGCCACGACCAGGGTCGCTTCGCCACGGAAGATTTCCTGCTCGGCGCTGACGATGTCGCAACGGATCGTGCTCATGCAAATCTCTTCGCTGTTCGCGGCGGCGCAATGCCACCGTGGGGGTCCACCGGCGCGGGCGGTTGCCCGGCACCGGCGTCAGGTCGGGCAGGATCGCTCCCGCCCGTCCCGGATCAGGCCTTCTCGGCCATCTTCTTGGCCTTCTCGACCGCTTCTTCGATGCCGCCGACCATGTAGAACGCCTGCTCCGGCAGGTGGTCGTACTCGCCATCGACGATGGCCTTGAAGCCACGGATGGTGTCCTTCAGCGGCACGTACTTGCCCGGCGAACCGGTGAACACTTCAGCCACGTGGAACGGCTGGCTGAAGAAGCGCTCGATCTTACGGGCGCGCGACACGGCCTGCTTGTCCTCTTCGGACAGCTCGTCCATGCCCAGGATCGCGATGATGTCCTTCAGTTCCTTGTACTTCTGCAGGGTCTGCTGGACGCGCTGGGCGGTGTCGTAGTGCTCGTGGCCGATGACCAGCGGGTCCATCTGGCGGCTGGTGGAGTCCAGCGGATCGACGGCCGGGTAGATACCCAGCGAGGCGATCGAACGCGACAGGGTGACGGTCGAGTCCAGATGGGCGAAGGTGGTCGCCGGCGACGGGTCGGTCAGGTCGTCCGCGGGAACGTAGACGGCCTGGATCGAGGTGATCGAACCGTTCTTGGTCGAGGTGATGCGCTCCTGCAGGACGCCCATTTCCTCGGCCAGGGTCGGCTGGTAACCCACGGCGGACGGCATACGGCCCAGCAGTGCCGACACTTCGGTACCGGCCAGGGTGTAGCGGTAGATGTTGTCGACGAACAGCAGGACGTCCTTACCCTTGCCGTTTTCGTCCTTCTCGTCGCGGAAGTACTCGGCCATGGTCAGGCCGGTCAGGGCGACGCGCAGACGGTTGCCCGGCGGCTCGTTCATCTGGCCGTACACCATCGCCACCTTGTCGAGGACGTTGGAGTCCTTCATTTCGTGGTAGAAGTCGTTGCCCTCACGGGTACGCTCACCCACGCCGGCGAACACGGACAGACCGCTGTGCGCCTTGGCGATGTTGTTGATCAGTTCCATCATGTTGACGGTCTTGCCGACGCCGGCGCCGCCGAACAGGCCGACCTTGCCGCCCTTGGCGAACGGGCACATCAGGTCGATGACCTTGATGCCGGTTTCCAGCAGCTCGGTGGCCGGGGACTGGTCTTCGTACGACGGGGCCGCACGGTGGATTTCCCAGCTGTCGCTGGCGGCCACCGGGCCGGCTTCGTCGATCGGACGGCCGAGCACGTCCATGATGCGGCCCAGGGTGCCAGCGCCGACCGGCACGGAGATGCCGCGGTTGGTGTTGGTGGCAACCAGGTTGCGCTTCAGGCCGTCGGTGGAACCGAGGGCGATGGTGCGCACCACGCCGTCGCCCAGCTGCTGCTGGACTTCGAGCGTGATTTCGGTGTTGTCGACCTTCAGTGCGTCGTACACCTTCGGTACCGACTCACGCGGGAATTCGACGTCGACGACCGCGCCGATGATCTGAACGATCTTGCCCTGACTCATTGCTGCATCCTCTAAATGTGTGCTTTGAACGAACGCGGTCAGACTGCTGCCGCGCCGCCGACGATTTCGGAGATTTCCTGGGTGATCGCTGCCTGGCGCGCCTTGTTGTAGACGAGCTGCAGTTCGCCGATCAGCTTGTTGGCGTTGTCGCTCGCCGCCTTCATCGCGACCATGCGTGCGGCATGCTCGGAGGCGACGTTTTCCAGCAGTGCCTGGTACACCAGCGACTCGATGTAACGCGTCATCACGTGCTCGAGCACGGTCGCGGCATCGGGTTCGTACAGGTAATCCCAGTCGTGGTGAGCGACCTGCTTCTCAGCCGGCGGCAGCGGCAGCAGCTGATCGAAGCTGGCCTTCTGCGTCATGGTGTTCACGAAGCGGTTGTAGACCAGGTACACGCGGTCGACCTTGCCTTCGGTGAAGGCGTCGAGCATGACCTTGATCACACCGATCAGCGATTCCAGCTTCGGCACGTCGCCGATGTGGGTCACGCTGCCGACCATGTTGACCTTCACGCGGCGGAAGAAGGTCGATGCCTTCTGGCCGATGGTCACCAGGTCCACTTCCGCACCCTTGTCCTGCCATGTCTTGGCTTCGCCCAGCATCCGGCGGAACAGGTTGTTGTTCAGGCCGCCGGCCAGGCCGCGATCGGAGGAGATCACGATGAAGCCGACCCGCTTGACCTGCTCACGCTCGACCAGGAACGGATGCTGGTAGTCGGTGCTGGCCTGGGCCAGGTGACCGATCACCTGCTTCATCGCCTGCGCGTACGGACGCGAGGTCTTCATCCGATCCTGCGCCTTGCGGATCTTGGAGGCCGAGACCATTTCCAGGGCGCGCGTCACCTTGCGGGTGTTCTGCACGCTCTTGATCTTGGTTTTGATTTCGCGTCCGCTTGCCATCTCTTGTTTCCCGTGGCGCGGGGCTGATGCCCCGCGTTGTTCAACCGTTTGTCATCTGGTCCAGCGGAGCCAGCGGCTCCGCTCTACAGGACCGCGATTACCAGCTGCCGGTGGTCTTGAACTCGGCGATGCCCTTCTTGAAGGCACCTTCGATGTCGTTGTCCCAACCGCCGGTGGCGTTGACCTTGCTGATCAGCTCGCCCTGGGTGTTGGCGAAGTGGGCGTGCAGGCCTTCTTCAAACGCCAGCAGCTTGTTGACCGGCACGTCGTCGAGGTAACCCTCGTTGACGGCGTAGATCGACAGCGCCTGGTTGGCGATCGACATCGGCGCGTACTGCTTCTGCTTCATCAGCTCGGTGACGCGCTGGCCACGCTCCAGCTGCTTGCGGGTCGCTTCGTCCAGGTCCGAGGCGAACTGCGCGAACGCAGCCAGCTCGCGGTACTGGGCCAGCGAGATACGGATGCCGCCGGACAGCTTCTTGATGATCTTGGTCTGGGCCGAGCCACCGACGCGCGACACCGAGATACCGGCGTTGACGGCCGGGCGGATGCCGGCGTTGAACAGGTCGGTTTCCAGGAAGATCTGGCCGTCGGTGATCGAGATCACGTTGGTCGGAACGAAGGCGGACACGTCGCCGGCCTGGGTTTCGATGATCGGCAGCGCGGTCAGCGAACCGGTCTTGCCGGTGACCTTGCCTTCGGTGAACTTCTCGACGTATTCCTCGGACACGCGGGCAGCGCGCTCAAGCAGACGGGAGTGCAGGTAGAACACGTCACCCGGGTAGGCTTCGCGGCCCGGCGGGCGCTTCAGCAGCAGCGAGATCTGGCGGTAGGCAACGGCCTGCTTGGACAGATCGTCGTACACGATCAGCGCGTCTTCGCCGCGGTCCATGAAGTACTCACCCATGGTGCAGCCCGAGTAGGCGCTGATGTACTGCATGGCTGCCGATTCGGAAGCGGTCGCGGCCACCACGATGGTGTGGGCCAGCGCGCCGTTCTCTTCCAGCTTGCGCACGATGTTGGCGATGGTCGAAGCCTTCTGGCCGATCGCAACGTACACGCACTTGATGCCGGTGCCCTTCTGGTTGATCACCGCATCGATCGCCATCGCGGTCTTGCCGGTCTGGCGGTCACCGATGATCAGCTCGCGCTGGCCACGGCCGATCGGGATCATCGAGTCGACCGACTTGTAACCGGTCTGCACCGGCTGGTCGACCGACTTGCGCCAGATCACGCCCGGAGCAACGCGCTCCACCGGAGCGGTCAGGTCGGTACCCAGCGGGCCCTTGCCGTCGATCGGCTCGCCCAGTGCGTTCACGACGCGGCCCAGCAGTTCCGGACCGACCGGCACTTCCAGGATGCGGCCGGTGGTCTTGGCGACGTCGCCTTCGCGCAGGTTCTCGTAGTCACCCAGGACCACGGCGCCGACCGAGTCGCGCTCCAGGTTCAGGGCCAGGGCGAAGGTGTTGTTCGGCAGTTCGATCATTTCGCCCTGCATCACGTCGGCCAGACCGAAGATTCGCACGATGCCGTCGGACACGCTGGTCACGGTGCCTTCGTTGCGCGATTCCGCGGCCAGCTTGACCTTCTCGATGCGGTTCTTGATCAGTTCGCTGATTTCGGAGGGGTTGAGCGTGGTTGCCATCGTCAAGTCCTAGTGCCGGCAGCGGGGCCGGACGTTAAATGAATTCAGTTAGCGAGCGCGGTCTGCAGACGGGCCAGCTTGCCCTTCAGCGAACCATCGATGACCACGTCGCCGGCGTCGATCACGGCGCCGCCGATCAGCGAAGCATCGACCGCGGTGGTCACTTCGACCTCGCGGTTGAAGCGCTTGCGCAGCGCAACCTTGATCGCGTCCAGCTCTCCGGCCGACAACTCGGAAGCCGAGGTCACCGTGGCCTTGACCACGTGCTCGGCTTCGGCGCGCAGGGCGTCGAACATGCCGGAGATTTCCGGCAGCAGCGGCAGACGATGCGATTCGGCCAGGATGGCCAGGAAGCGCGAGTAGGTCTCGCCGTGGGACACCGGCGCCAGCAGGGCGACGGCGTCGTCACGGCCCAGCTCCGGGTTGGCGAGCAGGGCCGCCACGCGCGGATCGGCGGCGACGTGGGCGGAGAACGCCAGGGCGTCCGACCACGGCGCGAACGCGCCTTCGTCGCGCGCGGTCGCGAACGCGGCGCGGGCGTACGGGCGGGCAAGCGTGAGGGCCTGGCTCATCCTTAGATCTCCGAGGCCAGCTCGTCGAGCAGCGCCTTGTGGGCGTTGGCGTCGATTTCGCGCTTGAGCAGCTTTTCGGCACCGGTCACGGCCAGCGCGGACACCTGCTTGCGCAGATCTTCACGGGCACGGTTGGCGGCGGCGTCGATTTCAGCCTGGGCCAGTTCCTTCTGACGGGTGGCTTCGGTGATCGCTTCGTTGCGTGCAGCATCGACAATCTGGTTGGCGCGCGCGTGGGCCTGATCGATGATCTCGTTGGCCTTGGTGCGTGCTTCCTTCAACGCTTCGTTGACCTTCTCCTGCGCCTGGGCCAGATCTTTCTGGCTGCGGTCGGCAGCAGCGAGGCCTTCAGCAATCTTCTGCTGGCGCTCTTCGATCGCGTTCATCAGCGGCGGCCAGATCTTGGTCGCGATGATCCAGATCAGACCAGCGAAGGCGAGCGCCTGCGCAAGAAGGGTGAAATTGATATTCATGGTTAGCTCGATCGCTGGTTTCGGGGTGGACGTGCCGCCGAAGCGGCACATCCGGCCTTCATCCGAAACCGGGTGCATCAGCACCCGGTCGTCTCAAACCGCTGTATCAGCCGGCCAGAGCCTTGGTGACGGCGCCAGCAAAGGCAGCCGACAGCGGGTTGGCGAAGGCCAGCAGCAGGCCGACAGCGACCGAGATGATGAACGCGGCGTCGATCAGGCCAGCGGTGATGAACATGCGGACCTGCAGGACCGGGATCAGTTCCGGCTGGCGGGCGGCCGACTCCAGGAACTTACCAGCCATGATGGCCAGACCCAGACCGGCGCCCAGCGCGGCCAGGCCGATCATGATGCCGACGGCAAGGGCGGTGGAGCTCTGAATCTGCGCGAAGTTGGTCAGGACGGCGAAGTACATGGTTATCTCCAGGAACTTAAGTTGCTAAGGGTGATGAAACGGATGAAGGTTGAAACGCGTTGAAGCTTGAAACTCAGTGAGCGTCTTCCGACAGGCTCAGGTACACGATCGACAGCATCATGAAGATGAAGGCCTGCAGCGGGATCACCAGCAGGTGGAACAGCATCCAGCCGAGGCCGAACACACCACCGGCAATGGCACCGAAGAAACCGGCACCACCCAGCACCCAGATCAGCAGGAACACGATTTCGCCGCCGAACATGTTGCCGAACAGTCGCATCGCCAGCGAGATCGGCTTGCTCAGCCACTCGACGATGTTGAGGATCAGGTTGAACGGCATCATCCACTTGCCGAACGGCGCCGTCAGGAATTCCTTGATGAAGCCGCCCAGGCCCTTGGACTTGAGCGCGAAGAACAGCATCAGGAAGAACACGCTGATGGCCATGCCCAGGGTGGCATTGACGTCAGCGGTAGGCACCGGCTTCCAGTAGTGCACGCCCGCCCATTCCAGCGGCTTGGCGATGAAGTCGGCCGGGATCATCTTCAGCAGATTCATCAACAGAATCCAGAAGAAGATGGTGATGGCGATCGGCGTGACCAGCTTGCTCTTGCCGTGGTAGGTGTCCTTGGCCTGGCGGTCAACGAACTCCAGGCAGATTTCCACGAAGGCCTGCCACTTGCCCGGCACACCGGCGGTGGCCTTGCGGGTGCCCAGCCAGAAGGCGACCACGATCACCAGGCCCATCAGGACCGCGGTGAGGAAGGTATCGACGTGGATATGCCAGAACATACCCTCGCCCTTGCCGACCGGAGCGGTCAGGTTCTGCAAGTGATGCTGGATGTAGCTGGTAGGGGTTAGAGCCTCGCCCGCCATGTGTCCGGAACCTTAGTTAATTGAATTCTGTCAACGCCTGGCCATGGCCAGGACCTGGAACATCAAGCCGACGGCGATACCGGCCAACAGCGCCAACGCAGGCAGCTTGAAGACCAGGAACCCCACCAGCAGGACGCCGAAAACCACGACCCACTTGGCCACGATCGCAATGATCAGGCGAGCCATCGCCGATCCTGCGGCCAGTGCCCCACCGCCCAGTGCCATCCGCGCCGCCACCCAGCCACCGGCCGAAATGGCCACACCGGACGCCAGCGCGCCGAGGGCATACTTCGGACCTACCAGCAGGAAGGCCAGGGCCAGGACAGCCACCGCGGCCAGCGGGTAGACCGCGGCGCGCAGCATCAGTCGCCGACCCGCATCAACGGAGTTCAGCACAGGACGTCCCGCGTGGTTGCAAGTGGAGGGCTGAGGCGGCTACAGCAGGGGGGCCTCATCGAGCCGCCAAATTATAGCAATGGGACAATTTGCGAGACAACCGCTCCCTGTTCATCCCTGGAAGCCGCAAGTTGCGGTAACGGTTACATTTTTGCGTGCCACCCGGGGGACAATGACGTCCGCGTGATGCTGCACCGCAGTATTGAACTTTGGTCGCAGGCGCGGAACTTTCGCCGACTGCGCCGGTCCGATCTTTCGACCTGCCTGCAGCAACCTCGTCGACGCTCCGCCCCGCAGGTCCCACGATGGCCCCGAAGCCCGGCTCCGGGGCCATCTTTTTGCGCGGTCACGACAGCGCTGAACCGTGCACACTCCGTGGACCATACGTTCACGGATGGTGGACGGCGGCGTCCGGCACAGTGGTCTTCATTCTGATGAACCACTGCAAGGACTCTTCGATGCGCCCCGTACCCACCCTGCTCGCCCTTTCCCTGCTCGCTGCCGGCGCCTCGTTCGCCAATGCCGCCCACGCCGCCGAAGGCGACGACCGCTTTGCCATCCGTCTGGGTGCGATGAACATCGATTCGGACAACACCCTCCGCGGCAGCACCACTGTGGCCGGCCAGGACATCTCCCTGAACCAGGACTTCAAGCTGGGTGGCAAGGAATGGGAGCCGCGCATTGACGGCATGTTCCGCATCAGCAACCGTCAGCGCCTGCTGTTCAACTACTTCAAGTACGACAAGGACCGTCGCGAGACGCTCGACCAGGGCATTTCCTTCGGCGGTGAGAACGTGCCGGCCGGCAGCTTCGTGAAGGGCGAGCTGAAGTATCAGGTGGCGAGCCTGGTCTACGACTATTCGGTCGTCGATACCGACACCTTTGACCTGGGTCTGCAGATCGGTGGCGAGTACGCCAAGGTCAGCACCAAGGGCTATGCCGACCTGGGCACGGTGTACGAAGGCCAGTTCCTCAACGAGAAGGCCGATGGCGTGGCACCTGTGGTGGGTGCGCGCATGACCTTCACTCCGTCCGAGCGCTGGATGATCACGCTGCAGGGCCAGTACCTGAACACGCGCTGGGGCAGCTTCGATGACTACAAGGGCGACCTGAGCCGCGCCAATGCCATCGTCGATTACCGCTTCACCAAGAACTTCGGTGTGTTCGCCGGCTACGACTGGTTCAAGCTGGACGTGGACAAGAAGGGCAGCGACGGTACTGTCGGCCTCAAGCAGGAATTCAAGGGCCCCGTGGCCGGTATCAGCTTCGTGTTCTGAACCCCTGCCCCTTCCACGGCACTCTCTCTCCTGGCGCGGCCTCCGGAACATCGGGGCCGCGCTTTCTTGTTGCCCGCTCAGTCAGGCGCGATTTTCATCTCGAAGGATCCAAGCCAACGTTTCCAGGAAGAGATCCAGACTGAAGATCCCACTCGCTATCGTGGAAAGCGCCACGGCACCTGATGCATCCTTGATCGTGATGCGCTCGCTCCACTGGTTGATATCGACCTGGGCCAGCGCTGCGGCTGGAATGCGGCGCCCACCCACCTCGATATGGGTGCGGGTCAGCAGGATGGGCTGGGTTGTGACGTCAAGGTATTTCCCCAGGATTCGCTTTTTCCAGACCTGTGCGCTGGAGACGTAGTTGAAGGTAACCACAGCGTCTGATCTCAATTCCGAGATCATCACCGGGAGGCGCTCCCGCACATGCAGCTGGCAGACGAGCTGCATGAATTCGAAATGCCGCCGAAGATGCTGGTTTGCCCAGTGGAAGGCGGTCGTTGGTGCGAGGCGGTAGGCGACATCGGTGAGAACCCCCGCCACTCCCAGCTTGCCGGTACCAAACAAGTAGAGGTCCTGCATCTCAGCGAACGCGATGTAGGTGCGCTTCCTGCCGACAACCTCTGTGATCCCGCGCTCATAGACTTCATACCGGGCCTTGCGCAGCGTTCCCTGCCATACCGTCAGACCCAGAACGGCCAGTCCACACCCCAGCACAAGTGCTACGCCCATGTGGATGGTCCTGTAGCCATCGACCGGTACGTGGTTCTTCAGTACGAGCAGGAATGCAGCTGCCAGAAAGAATATCCCTGCCAATGCGTACATCAGTACAAGTGGCCACTTGCGGTATGTGAAGGTTTCGATCAGCTCCCCGGTCTGAGGAGATTGCAGCTGCGTCATGGTTGGGGTCGCGCCTGTTGGCTGATGTTGGGGCTGGGGAAGATAGTTGCTGATTTCCGGCCACATCAAATACCGACTATTCACCGCGATGACGTTCGCCGCTCCATCAAACCTGCACAGGCGATGCCGAGACGCGCTCGAGGCCGTTCACGATATTCACCGCCGCAATTGGCCGCGCGATGCCCCCTATCTGCGCATTGAGCGCCACGGACTGGCTCCCGATGAAATTCACTCCCGCACGCCGGGCGCGAGGAGCGCCATGGGTCGCAACAGGCCAAATACGACAGAATTGGCGTGATCAGACGGCAACGGCCGGCAACAAAAAACCCGGCTTCCGCCGGGTTTTTCGTGCCGCACGAAGTGCCCGCCGGGCGCGGCCCGGCGCTACTTCTTCTTCGGCATGTACAGATCGGTGATCGTGCCGTCGTAGATTTCCGAGGCCATCGCCACTGATTCGCTCAGCGTCGGGTGCGCATGGATGGTGTGGCCGATGTCCTCGGCTTCCGCACCCATCTCGATCGCCAGGCCGATCTCGGCCAGCAGGTCACCCGCGTGCACGCCGACGATGGCACCACCGATGATGCGGTGGGTCTCTTCGTCGAAAATCAGCTTGGTGAAGCCCTCGGTACGGCCAATGCCGATCGCGCGGCCGCTCGCCGCCCACGGGAACTTGGCCACGCCGACCTTCAGGCCCTTGGCCTTGGCTTCGGTCTCGGTCACGCCGACCCAGGCGATTTCCGGGTTGGTGTAGGCCACCGACGGGATCACGCGCGCAACCCATTCCTTCTTGTGGCCGGCGGCCACCTCAGCGGCCAGCTTGCCCTCGTGCGTGGCCTTGTGGGCCAGCATCGGGTTGCCGACGATGTCGCCGATGGCAAAGATGTGCGGCACGTTGGTGCGCATCTGGCGATCGACCGGGATGAACCCGCGGTCGGTCACCTGCACGCCAGCCTTCTCGGCATCGATCTTCTTGCCGTTCGGCGAGCGACCCACGGCCACCAGCACGCGGTCGAAGGTGCCCTGCGCCAGCGCAGGCGCCTGGCCTTCCTCGGCGGCTTCGAAGGTCACGGTGATGCCCTTGGCATCGGCGGTCACGCCGGAGGCCTTGGTCTTCAGGTGCACTTCGATGCCCTGCTTCTTCAGGCGGTCGGCCAGCGGCTTGACCAGGTCCTTGTCGGCGCCCGGCATCAGCTGGTCCATGAACTCGACCACGGTGACCTTGCTGCCCAGCGCACCATAAACGGTGGCCATTTCCAGGCCGATGATGCCGCCGCCGACGACCAGCAGCGAGCCCGGTACTTCGGCCAGTTCCAGCGCGTCGGTGGAGTCCATCACGCGCTTGTCGTCCCACGGGAAGTTCGGCAGCTTCACTGCCTGCGAACCGGCGGCGATGATGCACTTCTGGAAGCGCAGCAGCTGGGTGCTGCCGTCAGCAGCAGTGATTTCCAGCTCGTTGGCCGAAACGAATTTGCCGACGCCCTGCACGCTGCGGACCTTGCGCTGCTTGGCCATGCCAGCCAGGCCCTTGGTCAGCTGGTTGACGACCTTTTCCTTGTACTGGCGCAGCTTGTCCAGGGTGATGGTCGGCTTGCCGAACTCGACGCCGAAATCACCGGCATGGGCCACTTCGTCGATGACCGCTGCAGCATGCAGCAGTGCCTTGGACGGAATGCAGCCCACGTTGAGGCAGACGCCACCGAGGCTGGCGTAGCGCTCGACCAGCACCGTATCCAGGCCGACGTCGGCGGCGCGGAAGGCGGCGGTGTAGCCGCCCGGGCCCGAGCCCAGCACGACCATTTCGCATTCGATGTCGGCCGGCTTGCCACTGGACAGCGCCGGCTTCGGTGCAGCCGGTTCAGCCGGGGCGCGGTGCGACGGGGTCACCGGCGGCTTGCTGGCCGGAGCGGCCGCAGCCGGGGCCGGCGCAGCGGCCTTGGCCGGCGCTTCGGCGGCGCCTTCGGACTCCAGCAGCACGACCACGGCGCCTTCGGACAGGGTATCGCCCAGCTTGACCTTGATTTCCTTGACCACGCCGGCGGCCGAGGACGGCACTTCCAGGGTCGCCTTGTCCGATTCCAGGGTCACCAGACCCTGATCCTTCTTCACCGTGTCGCCGACGGCGACCAACACTTCGATCACCGGCACATCGCTGTAATCGCCGATGTCGGGAACCTTGACTTCAATCGTGGCCATGGTGGGTTTTCCTCGTGCCCGCGCGGCGGTGCCGGCGGGCTGTCACTGCATCTGTTCACGCGGCCGCGCCAGGGGCAGCGGCCGCACGGTGGGGGCGAAGCGGTGCCTTACAGCAGCACGCGGCGCATGTCGGCCAGTACCTGCGACAGGTACGTGGTGAAGCGTGCGGCCAGGGCGCCGTCGATGACGCGGTGGTCGTAGCTCAGCGACAGCGGCAGCATCAGCTTCGGTGCGAATTCCTTGCCGTTCCAGACCGGCTGGATGGACGACTTGGAGACGCCGAGGATGGCCACTTCCGGTGCATTGACGATCGGGGTGAACGCGGTGCCGCCGATGCCGCCCAGCGAGCTGATCGAGAAGCAGCCGCCGCTCATGTCGGCCGGACCCAGCTTGCCGTCGCGCGCCTTCTTGGCCAGTTCGCCGGTTTCCTGCGCGATCTGCACCACGCCCTTCTTGTCCACGTCGCGGATGACCGGCACGACCAGACCGTTCGGCGTGTCGGCGGCGAAGCCGATGTGGAAGTACTTCTTCAAGGTCAGGTTTTCACCGCTGGCATCGAGCGAAGCGTTGAATTCCGGGAACTTCTTCAGCGCCGCGGCGCTGGCCTTGATCAGGAAGGCGAGCATGGTCAGCTTGATGCCGGCTTTCTCGTTCTCCTTGTTCAGTGCCACGCGCAGGCCTTCCAGGTCGGTGATGTCGGCCTGCTCGAACTGGGTGACGTGCGGGATCATGGCCCAGTTGCGGGCCAGGTTCGCACCGGAGATCTTCTTGATGCGCGACAGCGGCTGGACTTCGGTCTCGCCGAACTTGCTGAAATCGACCTTCGGCCACGGCAGCAGGTTCAGGCCACCACCGGCAGCGACTGCAGCACCGCCGGCCGCCGGCACGCCACCGCTGAGCGCGGCCTTGACGAACTTCTGCACGTCACCCTTGGTGATGCGGCCACCCTTCTCGGTGCCGTTGATCTGCAGCAGGTCCACGCCCAGTTCGCGGGCGAACACACGCACCGCCGGGGTGGCATACGGCACCTTGGCCGGCAGCACGCCATCGGCGTTGAACTGCACCGGCGGGCTGGACGGGGTACCGGCCGAGGCGATCTCGCGGGCCGCCAGCTTGTCCGGCTGCGCCGGCACAGCGACCGGCTCGACCTTGGTGGCGGTCTCGGCGGCAGCCGGAGCGGCAGCAGCGGCAGCCTTGGTCGGCGCCGGCGCGGCAGCGCCCTCGGCTTCGATGATGGCGACCACATTGCCCTGCGACAGCGTGTCACCGACCTTGACCTTGATCTCCTTGACCACACCGGCCACCGACGACGGCACTTCCATGGTGGCCTTGTCGCTTTCCAGCGTGACCAGGCCCTGGTCCTTCTTGACCGTGTCGCCGACGGCGACCAGCACTTCAATGACCGGAATGCCGGCGTAGTCGCCGATATCCGGCACCCGCGCTTCCACCGCACCACCGCTGGCAGCCGGAGCGGCCGGCGCAGCTGCGGCCGGGGCCGGCGCGCTCTGGGTGGCGGCAGCCGGGGCAGCCGCCTTGGCCGGTGCCGGCGCAGCCGCCGCCGGCTTGGCGGCTTCGCCTTCGGCCACTTCGATCAGGGCCACGACCTTGCCCTCGGACAGGCTGTCGCCGACCTTGACCTTGAGTTCCTTGACCACGCCAGCCACCGAGGACGGCACTTCCATGGTCGCCTTGTCGCTTTCCAGCGTCACCAGGCCCTGGTCCTTCTTGACCGTGTCGCCGACGGCGACAAGCACCTCGATTACCGGGATATCGCTGTAGTCACCGATATCGGGGACAAGTGCTTCCTTGATTTCGGCCATGGGGATAACTCCGGCAATCTGGTGTAGGGAAACGTCTATTGTGCGGCCAGCGGGGGCCAGCGCCAACCGTTACAGGTGTTTTCAGTACGCACGCAGCCGGGACACGCTGTTGTCCATGGGTTGTGGCTGCATCCAGTCGGTAGCGTATTGTCCGGACGATGTCCGCTTCATGTCGCCAGTACGTCGGCTACCGGCTGCCAGGCCTGGCGCAGCCGTGGCAGCGACCAGGCCGCATTGGCCGGGCTGGTGGACGGCAGTGCCAGCAGCCTTGGCGGGGCCTCCAGGCAGGGCAGCACCCAACGCTGGAATGCCTTCAGCGATGCGGCGCCGTTGCAGCCGATCAGCTCCAGCTCAGGAAGCGAAGCGATCAATGCCGGCAGCGCATTGGGCACTTCCGTGCCGCGCACGATATCCGCATCGAGGCTGCCGCGCCGCTCGCACCGGCCGATCACGTCCCACAGGCCAACACCTGCCGCCTGTAGTGCCTGCAGTCGCTGCGCATGGGGCAGACCCGCGTCGAATCCGCAGATATCCGCCAGCAGCGGCCAGAAACGATTGCGCGGATGCGCGTAGTAACGCTGCTCCTGCAGCGACGCCACGCCGGGCATCGAGCCCAGCAGCAGCACCCTGCAATCCACGTTCACCTGCGCTTGCAGGCCAATGCACATCGTTGCCGCGCTCACATCTTCTCCAACTGAATGAATGCCGCCGATGACCGGAAACCCCATCAATACAGGCTTTTCGCGCTGATCGCTGAACAAGGACAACTATTTTTTAACGCGCGTCGGATTCGATTCATGTTGAGGCGACTACGGTGTGCTCGCCCCGCAACCGGGGGCCCAAAACAAGAAACATTAGGAGATACCCCCATGCGCTCCATCCGTATCCTGAGTCTCGCCCTGCTGACCTCCGCCGCGTTCGCGCCGGCCGCTTTCGCCCAGGACAGCAGCAGCACCGACACCGCTTCGGGCAAGCATTTTGCCGTTGTTGGCGGCATCTCGCTGCTGGAACCGAAGAACGACCCGATCACCGGCGTGAAGAAGACCGATGGCGGCCCGGCGCCGACCGTCAGCTTCAGCTACTACATCAACGACAACTGGGCCGTTGAACTGTGGGGCGCTGCCGACAAGTTCGACAACACCTTCAAGGGCCCGAACAACGCCCGCGTTGGCTCGGTTGAGCAGCAGCCGGTCGCCCTGAGCGGCCAGTACCACTTCGGCCAGGCCGACAACGTGTTCCGTCCGTTCGTGGGCGTGGGCTACTACCAGTCGACCTTCAGCAACGAGAAGCTGGGCAACGGCGCTGACACCGACATCCGCTTCAAGGATGCCAAGGGCGTGATCGGCACCGTCGGCGTCGACATGAACATCAACTCCACCTGGTTCGCCCGTGCCGACGCCCGCTACATGCGCGCCCGCCCGGACATCAAGGTCGGCGGCGAGAAGATCGGCGAAGCCAAGATGGATCCGTGGACCGTCGGCTTCGGCATCGGCGCCCGCTTCTGATCCAGGCTGCACCTGCTTCACTGATGTAACGCGACGGGCCCTTCGGGGCCCGTCGTCGTTTCCGTCACCTGCTGTCTGTAGAGTCGACTGTCAGTCGACTGTCCTTTCAAAAGTCGAGCATGGCTCGACTCTACAAAAGGCAGTCGACTGACGGTCGACTCTACGCACACACAGAATGCGGAGGCGCGATGCACGAAATCGACCTGCTGGTGATCGGTGGCGGCATCAACGGTGCCGGCATCGCCCGTGATGCGGCCGGCCGGGGCCTGCGGGTGATGCTGTGCGAGCAGCACGATCTGGCTGCGCACACCTCCAGTGCGAGCAGCAAACTGATCCACGGCGGCCTGCGCTACCTGGAACAGGGCGAGCTGGGCCTGGTGCGCAAGGCGCTGGGCGAACGCGAGGTGGTCCGCCGGCAGGCACCCCATCTAGTCCATCCATTGCGCTTCGTACTGCCGTGGGAACCGCACCTGCGCCCGCGCTGGATGCTGCGCGTGGGACTGTGGCTGTACGACCACCTGGGCCAGCGCAGCCCGGCGTTTCCCGCATCGCGCGCTCTGGACCTTCAGCGTGATCCGCTCGGCCCCTGGCTCGCCCCGGATCTGCGGCAGGCCTTCAGCTACGCCGACGCGCAGGTCGATGACGCGCGCCTGGTGCTGCTCAACGCCCTGGACGCTGCCCAGCGTGGCGCACAGGTGCATGTGCGCAGCCGCTGCATCGAACTGCGCCCTGTGCAGGGCCGTTGGCAGGCCGTACTGGAATCCGCCGATGGCCAGCAGCATGTGACCGCGCATGCCGTCGCCAACGCGGCCGGCCCATGGGCCGGTGGCCTGCTGGAGCAGATGGAGGCACGCAGCGGCGGCGGTCCCGCGCTGCGACTGGTGCAGGGCAGCCACATCGTGCTGCGCTGCCCCTGGCCCGATGACAGTGCCTGCCTGCTGCAGCAACCCGATGGCCGCGTGGTGTTCCTGCTGCCGTTTGCCCACGATCATCTGCTGGTCGGCACCACCGACACCGACTACCGCGGCGATCCGGCACGCTGCAGCGTGCTGCCCTCCGAGGTCGCCTACCTGTGCGAAGCGGTCAATCGCTACCTGCGCGAACCGATCAGTGCAGATGATGTGGTCTGGCAGTTCGCCGGTGTACGCCCGCTGCTGGCCGACCCGGACCCACGTGCGGCAAAGCTGAGCCGTGACTACCGGCTGCAGCTGCAGTCCAACCCGGCACCTGCACTGCATGTGCTGGGCGGCAAGCTGACCACCTACAGGGTGCTGGCCGAGGAAGCGCTGGACCTGCTGCGACCGGCCCTGCCGCAGATGGGCCCGGCCTGGACAGCACGCGGACACCCCCTGCCTGGCAGCGACTGGGGTGACGCTGCACAGGCATGCGCTCGCCTGCGAGCACTGGCACCGTGGCTCCCTGCGGATATGGCACGACGCTGGGCGGGCGCCTACGGCAGCCGTAGTGCGGAGCTGCTGCATGGCCTGCAGGGTCTGAGCGATCTTGGCGAGGACTTTGGCGGCGGCCTGCATGCGCGCGAAGTGGCTTTCCTGCGCGACCACGAATGGGCCTGGGACGCCGGGGACGTGCTGTGGCGGCGGAGCAAACTGGGGTTGCGGCTGGATGCTGCGCAGGTGGCCCGGCTGCAGGCGTGGATGGATAGACGGTAGAGTCGAGCTTGCTCGACTGACATGAAAAGCAGTCGAGCAAGCTCGACTCTACCAACACCATCGCCACCGGAGACGCTGCATGACGCCCCGCTACGTGCTGGCCATCGACCAGGGCACCACCAGTTCGCGCGCGATCCTGTTCGACCGTGCCGGCGACATCGTTGGCAGTGCGCAGCGCGAGTTCGCGCAGATCTTCCCGCAGCCCGGCTGGGTCGAGCATGACCCGCGCGAGATCCTTACCAGCGTCTATGCCACGCTGACCGAACTGTTCAGCCGTGCCCAGGTCGACCCGCGCCATATCGCCGCACTGGGCATCACCAACCAGCGCGAAACCACCGTGGTCTGGGACCGTGCCACCGGCCAGCCGATCCACAACGCCATCGTCTGGCAGTCGCGGCAGAGCCACGCCATCTGTGAGCGGCTGAAATCCGAAGGGCACGAGGCGCTGGTCCGCGAGCGCACCGGTCTACTGATCGACGCCTATTTCTCCGCCACCAAGGTGCGCTGGATTCTTGACCACGTGGAGGGCGCGCAGCAGCGCGCCGAGCGCGGCGAACTGCTGTTCGGCACCATCGACAGCTGGCTGGTGTGGAACCTCAGTGGTGGCCAGGCGCACGTGACCGACTACAGCAACGCCGCGCGCACACTGCTGTTCAACATCCACACGCTGGACTGGGATGACGACCTGCTGGCGCTGCTGGACATCCCGCGCGCGATGCTGCCGCAGGTGCGCGACTCCAGCGCGGTGTACGCACACACGCGGCCGCAGTTCTTCTTCGATCATCCGATCCCGATCGCCGGCATCGCCGGAGACCAGCAGGCGGCGCTGTTCGGCCAGGCCTGCTTCCAGCCGGGCATGGTCAAGAACACCTATGGCACCGGCTGCTTCATGCTGATGCACACCGGTACGCAGGCGGTGCGTTCGCGCAACGGACTGCTGACCACCATCGCCTGGGGCCTGGACGGGCGCGTGGAATATGCACTCGAAGGCTCGATCTTCATCGCCGGCTCGGTGGTGCAGTGGCTGCGCGATGGGCTGCGCATGATCGAGCGCGCCAGCGACAGCCAGGCACTGGCCGCGCAGGTGCCCGACAGCGGCGGCGCTTACCTGGTGCCGGCGTTTGTCGGCCTCGGTGCACCCTATTGGCGCAGTGATGTGCGTGGCGCGATGTTCGGATTGACCCGTGGCACGCGCAAGGCGCACTTCGTGCGCGCCGCGCTGGAAGCAATGGCCTACCAGACCCGCGACGTACTCGATGCAATGCAGTCCGATGCCGGTATCGCGCTGACCGAGCTGCGCGCCGACGGCGGTGCGATCGGCAACGACTTCCTGGCCGGGTTCCAGGCCGACATCCTCGGTGTGCCGCTGCTGCGGCCGCGACTGACCGAAACCACCGCGCTGGGTGCGGCCTACCTGGCCGGCCTGGCAGTGGGGTTCTGGTCCAGCCGCGAACAGATCGCCGCGCAGTGGGGCCTGGACCGGCGCTTCGAGCCACAGATGGACGTGGCCCGGCGCGAGAAACTGTATGCAGGATGGCAGCAGGCCGTGGCGGCCACCCTCGCCTTCCACGTCGATTGAAACTTCAATGCCCGCCCGGCTGCGGCACGTGGAGTGACACTGTAGAGCCGAGCCATGCTCGGCTGCCGCTGGCGGGATACCGCAAAAAGCAGAGCCGAGCATAGGCTCGGCTCTACAGGGGAATGGGCGCTGGCGTCAGAACGCCGGCAGCACCGCGCCCTTGTACTTGGTCTCGATGAAGGCCTTCACCTGCGGGCTGGTCAGCGCCTTGGCCAGCTTCTGCACGCGGGCGTCGTCCTTGTTGTCCGGGCGTGCGACCAGGAAGTTCACATACGGCGAGTCCTTGCTCTCGATCGCCAGGGCATCCTTGGTCGGGTTGAGGCCGGCGTCCAGCGCGTAGTTGGTGTTGATCAGGGCCAGGTCGACCTGGTCCAGCACGCGCGGCAGCATCGCCGAGTCCAGCTCGCGGAACTTCAGGTTCTTCGGATTGGCGGTGATGTCACGCAGGGTCGACAGCGCGTTGGTCGGATCCTTCAGCTCGATCACGCCGGCCTTGTGCAGCAGGATCAGCGCGCGGCTGTTGTTGCTCGGATCGTTCGGGATCACCACGTCGGCCCCTTCGCGCAGCTCGGCCAGCGACTTGATCTTGCGCGAGTACGCACCGAACGGTTCGATGTGCACGCCGATCACCTTCACCAGATCGGTCTTGCGATCGCGGTTGTAGGCGTCCAGGTACGGCTCGGTCTGGAAGTAGTTGGCGTCCACCTGCTTCTGCACCAGCTGATCGTTGGGCTGCACGTAGTCGTTGAACACGCGCACGTCCAGGTCCACGCCTTCCTGCTTCAGGATCGGCTTGACCACTTCAAGGATCTCGGCATGCGGCACAGCCGTGGCGGCCACCACCAGCTTCTGCGAGGGTTCGCCGGACTTGCCGCAGGCAGTCAGGGCCAGCGCAGCGGCAAGCAGGGGCAGCAACAGGGTCTTCTTCATGGGCGGAAGGCTTCTCGGGGGGAGGTCAGGAGTTGTCGTAATTGCTCAGGGCGAGCTCAAGCAGCGCCTTGGCCTGCTCGCGCAGCATCACCGGCTCGACGATCTCGGCATCCGAGCCGTAGTGCAGCACGTCCATCAGCAGCTCGCGCGAAACGCTGTACGGCACCTTCAGTTCATAGCGGCCATCGGCCAGGAAGCGGCCCTGCTGCTTGGAATGCCAGTGCTCGTCGGCCACCCAGCGCGCGGCCTTGGCGCTGAACAGAATGGTCGCCCAGCCCTTCGGCGCGCCGGAGAAGATGCCATAGCTGGCCCCCAGCTGCTCGTCCAGCTCGCTGTCGGCCACATCGCGGGCGGTGCTGTCGATCACCCGCGCCTTGTGGATGCGATCCACGGCAAAGCTGCGCAGCGCCTCGCGGTCATGGTCCCAGGCATCCAGGTACCAGTTGTCGCGATAGTGGGTCAGGCGCTGCGGCGAAACGGTGCGCTTGGTCGGCTCGTCGGTGGAACGGGCGCGGTACTCGAACGCCAGCTGGCGGCGCTCCAGCACGGCTGAAGCCACGCTGCGGAAGCTGCCTTCATCGAACTTGCGACCGCGGTGCGGAATCACCCGCACACGGTCCACCGGCCAGCTGGAGACGCCGGCCTGGGCGGCCAGCAGGCTCTCGATGCGCTGCTGCAGCGGTGCCAGCACCGAGGACAGCACACCGCCGCCGGTCCGCGCCAGCAGATGCTGCGAGGCCAGCAGGGCATGCAGTTCCTCCGAGCTCAACCACAGGCCGGGCAGCTCGAAGCGGTCGCTCTCGTCGGCCTGGTAGCGGAAGCCCGCCTCGCCGTCGCCTTCGATCGGTGCCATCAGCGCATCGCGCAGGAAGGCCAGGTCGCGGTAGACGGTGGCACGGGAACAACCGAGCTTGTCCTGCAGGGTCGCCACCGTCACCGGATAGCGTGCGGACTTGAGCAGACGATGCAGGGCGGTGATGCGTTCGTATCGGTCCATACCCCCGATTATGTCCGAGTCGCGGGTCTTGTGTGGGACGTTTGGGCTATCGTGGTCGCCCCCACCCCTCTGGAACACCCGATGCGCCGGTTGCCTGCCCTGTCCCTGCTGGCCTGCCTGCTGCTGGCCGCCTGTGATCGCGCGCCCGCGCCGGCCAGCACCGAAGCGCCCGTGCCGGCTGCGGATCCGGCGCAGGCAGTGCTGGGCGCCAGCCAGCGCTTCTCGGCCCTGCGCAGCTTCCACGCCGAACTGGAGGTGCTGGGTGCGCCGCAGCCGGTGCGCAGCGCCATGGACTTCGTCGCCCCCGACCGTTTCCGGGTGCAGACCCCGGCCGGGCCGCAGACCATCGTCGGCGACACCATGTTCCTGCAGGCCGAGGGTGCGGTCCGCCAGGTGCCAACCCCGCCGGGCCTGCTGGAGCAGTGGCGCAATCCGCTGCCGGCCGATGCCCTGCCCGCCGACCTGCAGGCCGAAGACCTGGGCAGCCAGTCGCTGGATGGCGTCGAAACCCGTCACTACCGGCTGCGTGGCGCCCAGCCCGGCGAACGCCTGGAATACTGGGTGGACGCCCAGGGCCTGCCACGCCAGATCGTGCGCAGCGGCAGCAGCAATGGCCGCAGCTTCCAGCTGCGCCTGCGCTATTCGCGCTTCAACGACCCGGCATTGCGCGTCGATCTGCCCTGAATAGGCGATCGCGGCAACGTTCGCTGAAGCGCGCATTGGATCGATTCGGACCGCCATCACGCTTCCAGTATCATCACCGGCTGTCAATCGCTTCGGAGAAGCCCCGATGTCCCTGCGCGTGTCCCTGCTGATCCCCCTGCTGCTGTGCGCACCGCTCGCATATGCGCAGGATGCCTCCGAACTGGCGGCGATGTCCTCGCCGTGGAGCGGCAGTGGCGGCGAGCTCGGTTTCGCTTCGGCACGTGGCAACAGCAGCACCGAGAGCTTCAACGGCCGCCTGCGCCTGCGCTACACCGACGGCGACTGGGTGCACAGCATGGATCTGTTCGGCCTGCGCTCCAGCTCCAAGGTGACCGAGACCAACGACGACGGCACGACCACCCGCCGCAACAACACCACCGCCAACCGCTACACCGGCAGTGCCGGCAGCGCGCTGCAGCTGGGCGAGCACCGCCAGCTGACCGCGACGGTGCGTACCGAACGCGACGACTTCGCCACCTACGACCGCCAGAGCTCGTTCGGTCTGGGTTACGGCACCCGCCTGTGGAACACCGAGCGCTTCTCGTTCGACGCGCAGATCGGCCCCGGTGTGCGCCGCACCCACAGCACCGAGGACGACCGCACCCGCACCGGCATGATCGGCCGCGGCCTGTTCGACATGAAGTACTCGTTGACCGACAACACCGACCTGGTCAACACCCTGCTGGTCGAATCGGGTTCCTACAACACCTTTGGCCAGAACGACTTCGGTGTTTCGGTGAGCATGAACGAGCATCTGGCGCTGAAGGCCGGCTGGCAGGCGCGTTACAACAGTGACGTGGCCGAGGACAAGCGCAAGACCGATACGCTGACCACGATGAACGTGGTCTACAAGTTCAAATAAGCAGAACGGGCGCGAGGGCGCCCGTTCTTCCTTTTGTAGGGTCGAGCCATGCTCGACTGCTGTTGGCCGGCCCGTCGAGCAGGCCCGCCTCTGCGAAAAGAGCAGTCGAGCATGGCTCGACTCTACAGATGCGTGGCTCAGACGTTCAGCAGTTCGCCTGCACCGGCATCCAGCAACAGCTTCGCCACGCGCTGGCCCAGCGCTTCCGGGTCACTGGCCGGACCCACCGCCGCAGCACGCACCGCACGGCCATCGCTGGCGCTGCCAACCAGGCCCTGCAGGTGCAGGTCGTCGCCCTGCCACTGCGCGATGGCCGCCACCGGCACATGGCAGCTGCCATGCAACGCACGGTTCATCGCCCGCTCGGCCTCCACGCAGGCACGCGTGGCCGCGTCATCAAGCTGGGCGAACAGCGCCATCAGGCGCGCATTGCCACCATCGCACTCCACTGCCACCGCGCCCTGCGCCGGGGCCGGCAGCCACTGCGGCGGCTGCAGGCGCGCGACGATGCGCTCGCCCAGGCCCAGCCGCTCCAGGCCGGCCACGGCCAGCACGATGGCGTCGTAGCCACCGTTGTCGAGCTTGGCCAAGCGGGTATTGACGTTGCCGCGCAGGTCCAGCAGCTCCAGGTCCGGGCGCAGCGCGCGCAGCTGGGCCTGGCGACGCAGCGACGAGGTCCCGACGCGCGCGCCGATCGGAAGCGCGTCCAGCGAGGCGTACAGATTGGAAACGAAGCCATCGGCGGGATCGTGGCGGGTCAGCATGGCCGGCAACGCGAACGGTGTGTCCAGTTCCATCGGCACGTCCTTGAGCGAATGCACGGCGCAGTCGGCCTCGCCACGCAGCATGGCCAGCTCCAGTTCCTTCAGGAACAGGCCCTTGCCACCGATGGCGGCCAGCGAACGGTCGAGCACCTCGTCACCGCGGGTGCTCATCGGCACCAGTTCCACATGCAGGCCGGGATGGGCCTGGCGCAGGCGGTCGGCGACGTGTTCGCTCTGCCAGAGGGCGAGCGGGCTCTTGCGGGTGGCGATGCGGACGGTTTCCATCCGGTCATTATCGCGCCTTCGGCGCGGATACGGCCAACGGCGGAGCCCCTCGTGGCTGGCTGGGGGGCGTGAAAGCAACAGCCGTGCTTGGCCGGGCGGGATGGACTGCGCAGGGGCCGCTGCAAGTACGTCCATGTAAGCTCCGGTCGCCGCATCCATGCGGCTCACGCCCCTGCGCAGTCCATCCCGCCCGACCTCTGACAGTTTCCGTGCGCGCCAGCCACGGAAGATCAAAAGAAAAGCAGAGCAACAGCGGGTCGCTTCGCTCTAAGTCGAGCATGGCTCGACTCAACATTTCTCCACTCCGATAACAACAATGCCTTTGCCGTCCGTCACCGGGAAATTCGCGAGGGTGAGGCGGGATGGGCGGGCGGGACCGTTGGCGCCATGGGCCCGAGGCATGCCTCGGGCGGGTTGGGCAGGACGCCCAACCCCGGTCTTGCCGTGTGCGCAGGACAGCGCACACGAGCAAGGCGCCATCGAGCTTACAGGGATGTACTTGCAACGTGTCCCGCCACCCCACCCCGGCCCGACCCAGTACGTAGCACCAACGAGCCGACCAACCCGCCGTTGCTGTTGCTGTTGCTGTTGATTTCACAGCAGTCGCGGCCGCAGGCCGCGCGGAACACTCACAGATGCCGCAGTTCCTGCTTCAGCGTCGCCACGCAGCGGCGGCTGACTTCCAGCGGTTGCTTGCCATGACGCAGCATCGCCTGCACCTGGCCGCCCGTGCCACGACGCAGCTCCACCAGCTCATGGCGTGCCACCAGGCAGTTGCGATGGATGCGGATGAAGCGGCTGGCGAACTCTTCTTCCAGCGACTTCAGCGATTCCTCGATCAGGTCCTCGCCGCGCGCGTGGTGTACTACCACGTACTTCTCTTCGGCCTGCAGGTAGTGGATGTCGTCCAGCGGGATCAGGCGCAGGCTGCCACGCAGGCGCGCGCACAGCATGCTGCGGGCCTGCTGCCCGCTGTGTTCCTGCGGCTGGCCGTCGCGGCCGGCCAGGAACGTGCGTGCACGCGCAATCGCCGCTGCCAGGCGTTCGGCGCGCACCGGCTTCATCAGGTAGTCGATCGCTGCGGCCTCGAACGCCGACAGTGCATGCGCGTCGTAGGCAGTGCAGAACACCACCGCCGGGCGCGGCTCGAAGCTGGCCAGGTGGCGGGCGGCTTCCAGGCCATCCAGCCCAGGCATGGCGATATCCAGCAGGACCAGGTCCGGCTGCAGCTCCGCGCACGCGTGCAGGGCCTGCTCGCCATTGCCGGCCTCGGCCACCACATCCACGCCGTCCTGCGCGGCCAACAGGCTGCGCAGGCGCTCACGCGCCAGCGGTTCGTCATCGGCGATGACTACCCTCACGATCGTCCCCTCACTGGATCGGCACTGTCACCTGGCAGGCATAGTAGCCCTCGCTCCAGCCAGCCGTCATCCGGGCGGCGCTGCCGAAGCGCCAGGCCAGCCGATGGCCGATGCTGTGCTGGGCATGGCCGGCACCGCGCGCCAGGGCCAGCCCGGGTGCCTGCGGGTCTGGCGCCGGATTGCGCACGCGGATCTGCAGCTCATTGCCCTCGCGCGCCAGCTGCAGCTCGATGGTGCCGCCTTCGGGCAGGCGCGAGATGCCGTGCAGCACGGCGTTCTCCACCAGCGGCTGCAGCACCAGCCTCGGCAATGGCAGGTCCCACGGCAGCGGCTCGTCGCGCTGCCAGCGCACCTGCAGGCGCTCGCCCAGGCGCAGTGATTCGATCGACAGGTAGCGCTCGGCCAGCTCGCACTCGTCACGCAGGGTGGAATCGCCCTCGCCGGCACCCAGCGCGGCACGGAACAGATCGGACAGATCGAGCACCGCACGTTCGGCTACAGCCGGGTCGCGATGCAGCAGGCTGGCGATCAGGTTCATGCTGTTGAACAGGAAATGCGGACGGATCCGCGCCTGCAGCGCGTCGGCCTGGGCACGGGCATTGGCCTGCACCTGCGCGGCCCAGCGGTCGCTCACGTAGAAATAGCGCAGGGCCAGCGCGGTGATCAGCGCGGTGGTGGCCGCGCTGCCGAGCGTGAAGCGCCAGAAGCTGATTCCCCGAGCAAAGTTGTCCCCCAGCACCGCGTACAGCGCATGCACGATGCCGGCGCAGACCACCGCGATCAGGGTCGCCAGCGTGATCGCCGCGACGGCCCCCAGCAGCTGCGGCAACCTCGACAGCGCCTGCCGCAGCAGGCACAGGCTGGCGGTCACCGCCAGCGCAAGCCACAACGCGAAGCCGCTGGCCGACAACAGTTCGCCGAAGGTCCAGTGACGGCTGCCATCGGGCGCCAGCGCCAGCACTACCACCACCAGCTCGGCCAGGCCGAGCATCGCCGCCAGCCGCGGCAGGCGGCACAGTTCCGGCATCCACGGCGGCGTGCTGGCCGGGGGCATGGCTCAGGCGACGCCCAGCCGTTCCTGCAGCCAGTCACCCAGCGCCTGGATCTCTTCGGCGCAGACCTGGTGGGCCATCGGGTAGCTGTGCCATTCCACATCCAGGCCCAGCGCCTGCAACGCCTGCGCGCTGTGTACGGCCACCGCCTGTGGAATCACCGGGTCGCTGCTGCCATGGGCCATGAATACCGGCACCTGCACGGCACCATCAACGCGCTTGGCGCCTTCAGCTTCGGGCAGGTAGGTGGACAACGCAATCAGACCGGCCAGCGGCGCAGTGCGCGACAGCGCGGCGGTCAGGATGATCGCGCCGCCCTGCGAAAAACCTGCCAGGAAGATCCTTTCCGGCGCGATGCCACGCTCGATCTCGCGGGCGATCAGTGCATCCAGCTGCACCACCGATTCCTGCACGCCGGCCATGTCGGCACGCGAACGGAAATCCATGCCGACGATGTCGTACCAGCCACGCATCGGCACGCCGTTGTTGATCGTGATCGGCCGCACCGGTGCATGCGGGAACACGAAGCGCAGCGCCGGCCAGTGCGGGCGCACCAGTTCCGGCACGATCGGCGCGAAGTCATGGCCGTCGGCACCGAGGCCGTGCAGCCAGATCACCGACCACTGCGGCGAGGCGCCGGTTTCCTGTTCCACCGTTTGCAGCATGATGCGGCTCCTTCAAGTTCGAGCCGCATTATGCCGCTGGCGCAGGCGGATCAGTACAGCGGCGGTTGCTCGGCGGCTTCCCGGCGCAGTTGTGCCGCACGCACCAGCACCGGCGGCGGGATGTTCTCCTCGGGGATATCGAGCAGCCCAAGACGGTGCAGGAAGGCACCCGGGCCGCGCGAGGAGGTCAGCGCCACCACCGGCACCGCCAGCACCATGCCGATCACCACCGGTGCCATCCAGGCTGCCAGCGACGGCGACACCGCCCAGGCCAGCACGCCCATGAACGCACCAAACACGCCGAGGCCGCCGTAGCCACGGATCAGTGCCATCCATGAAATGCCGCCGTCGTCACGCTGCTGCGCATCCCAGCCGGAATCGCGGCCGGACAACACTTCAGCGACGCCGCGCGACTGCACGTACATCACCACCGGTGCCATCAGCGCGGCCAGTACGGTTTCCACCAGCATCGAGACGAACGCGCGGATCGCGCCACCGCAGCCACGGCGGTCGACCGGGTCCAGCAGCATCGCCAGGTAGCCCAGCACCTTGGGCAGCAGCAGCACCGCCATGGTCGCCGCGAACAGGCGGACCACCTGCTCCTCATCCTGGGCGCGCCAGTACACGCTCGGTGACAGGTGCAGCAGGGCATTGAAATCGATGCCCTCCTGGAACAGCGGAATGGCGATGCCGATCAACATCAGCATCGCCCACATCGGTGCGGTGAAGTAATGGCCGATGCCGATCAGCATGTGGGTACGGCTGATCCAGTGCAGGCCACGGCTGCCGACCACCTTGCCATGCTGCAGGTTGCCCTGGCACCAGCGGCGGTCGCGCACCAGCAGGTCGGTCAAGGTCGGCGGCCCTTCCTCGTAGCTGCCGCCGAGGTACGGCACCATGTGCGCGGCCCAGCCGCCGCGGCGCATCAGTGCCGCTTCGACGAAATCATGGCTGAGCACGTGGCCGCCGAACGGCTTGCGCCCCGGCAGCGCCGGCAGGCCGGCGTGGTCGGCAAAGGCACGGGTGCGGATGATCGCGTTGTGACCCCAGTAGTTGCTCTCGGCGCCATGCCACCAGGCCACGCCACGGGCGATCACCGGGCCGTACACGCGGCCGCCGAACTGCTGCATGCGGGCGAACAGGGTGCGGCCACCAATCACCGACGGCAGGGTCTGGATCAGGCCCACATCGGCGTTGTGTTCCATGCCGGCCACCAGGCGCACGATGCTGTCGCCGGTCATCAGGCTGTCGGCGTCGAGGATCAGCATCTGCGGGTAGGCCCCACCGAAGCGGCGCACCCAGTCGGCGATGTTGCCGGCCTTGCGCCCGCTGTTGTCGCCACGGCGGCGATAGAACAGCCGCGCCCGGCCGTCCGGTACGCGATCGCGCAGCTCGGCGAACACCTGTTCCTCGGCGCGCGCGATGTCCTCGCGGCGTGTGTCGCTGAGCACGAAGAAGTCGAAGCGCTCCAGCTGGCCGGTGGCGGCCACTGATTCGTAGATGGCCTGCAGGCCGGCCAACAGGCGACGCGGGTCTTCGTTGTAGGTCGGCATCAGTAGCGCGGTGCGGCTGTGCACGGTTGGCAGCGGCTTGTCCGGGTCGATGCCGAGGCGGTAGCCACGATCGAACACGGCGGTCAGGAAGCCGGCCAGGGCGCTGGCGAAAGACAGCGCGATCCAGGCGAACAGGCCGACAAACAGGACCAGCAGGCAGGCTTCGAGCACGCTGATGCCATTGGCCGACAGCACCCGCCACATCATCCGGGTGGCGATGGCGGTCATCGCCAGCGTGCCGCCGAAGATATAGAACCGGCGCAGGCCGATCAGCCGCGGCGAGGTGCGGTGACGGCGGACCTTCAGTTCGCCTGCGCGCAGGGTCTGCTCGGGCATCTGCAGCGGCGACTCGGCCGGCAGCAGCGCCCACCCGGCGTCGAGCCCGGGTGCCTCCGCGCCTGCGTGGATGGTTTGCCCCCCCATCACCGCTTACTCCCCACGATCGGCACGGCCGGCCGTCCCGGCCGGGCTGCATGCACGAAGGTTCCCGGCGCGCCTTCCCGGCGCCCGCACTTGTCCTGGCTGTGTCGGCGCTGGGCCACACAGTCGATGTCTGTCACTACCGGAACCCACACGATCTCCAACGGGGCGGAATCGAAAATGCGGCCCAGTCTAGGGCGCCGGATGTAAGCCGCGTGCGAAGGTCTACGCCGGGATTTATCCCCATTCAGCAAACAGCAGGCGTGCCGTGGCGGCGCAGGAGGTTGTCACTTCGTCACCGGGGGTACTGGATCGTAACAAACGCGAACGGTTATCATTTCATTAACCAGGCAGGTCACCGTCTTCCGCACGGCACAGACCCACCCAGCTGCGCCGTACACACCGCGCGCCGACGACCCAGGGAAGGGGCTGCCTGCTGTCCGCTGCACCTGCTGCTTCCACCGGGTCCCTTCTCTCTCCCATGGAAGCCGTCATGTCCCTGCCGTACCCTTTCCGCTCCGCGCGCCTGCCGCGTACCCGCCTGGCCACTGCCCTGGCCACTGCTTGCCTGCTGGCCCTGCCCGGGCTGGCTGCCGCTGAGGCCAGCGCCGATGCCTCCACCAAGGATCTGGATACCGTGGTGGTCACCGCCTCGGGCACCCAGCAATGGATCAAGGATGCGCCGGCCAGCATCAGCGTGATCAGCCGCGAGGACATCGAGCGCCAGCCGGTGCACGACCTGGCCACTCTGCTCAGCCGCGTGCCGGGCGTGACCGGCGGCCTCAGCGCCGCGGGCGAACAGTCCAAGATCAAGCTGCGCGGCATGCCCTCCAATTACACGCTGGTGCTGGTGGACGGCAAGCGCATGGGCAGTTCTGCCTCCACCAACTACCGTCCCGACCTGGGCCGCCAGGACCTGAACTGGATCTCTCCCGACCAGATCGAACGCATCGAGGTAGTGCGCGGCCCGATGTCGTCGCTGTATGGCTCTGACGCGATGGGCGGCGTGATCAACATCATCACCAAGCGCATCGGCGATGACTGGAACGGCAGCGCCACCCACAGCTACACCCGCCCGGGCGACGGCAAGCGCGGGGATACCCAGCAGATCGGCGCGACGTTCTCCGGCCCGCTCGGCGAGAGCTTCGGGCTGCGCATCGGCGCCAACAGCATGCGCCGCGACTCGGACCGCTCCAACGGCGGTGTCTACGGCAACGCCTACGCCGGCGAGAAGGACCGCAATGTCGACGCGCTGCTGCAGTGGAGGCTCAGCGATACGCAGGAACTGTCGCTGGAGGCCGGCCACGGCGTGCAGCAGGCCTTCATCGATGCATCGCTGGAGAGGCAGGACGAAGGCGCCTGGGGTGCCAGTGAACTCAAGCGCAGCTCGCTGGCACTCAGCCACGATGGCAAGTGGCGTTTCGGCAACTCGAAGCTCAGCGCCTACTGGACCGAGTACAGGAACGACATCGGTGCCACCGGCCGTTCCGAGGCCACCGATACGATCATCGAAGGCAGCCTGACCACGCCCTTCACCCTTGGCGTTGAACACCAGTTCGCCGTGGGCGGCCAGTGGAAGCGTCAGGAGCTGACCAACACCGACACCATCGGCCGCGCGCCGATCGACTACGCCGGCAACGCGGTCAGTGGCTCGGACCTGGAGGTCGATACCTGGGCGCTGTTCGTCGAGGACGAACTGAAGCTGCACCGCACCCTGGCGCTGACGCTGGGCGCACGCCTGGACCACCATGAGACGTTCGGCGGCCACGTCAGCCCGCGAGCCTACCTGGTCTGGCATCCGGCCGAGCAGTGGACGATCCGCGGTGGCGTTTCCAAAGGCTTCCGCGCGCCCAGCCTGACCGAGAATTCGCCCAGCGCGGCCACCCAGTCCGGCGGCCGCGGCTGCACTTCGCTGATCCCGTTCGGCTATACCCGCGGCGGCTGCTACATGGCCGGCAACCCGGACCTGGACCCGGAAACCAGCACCAACCGCGAGATCGGCATCAGCTTCGACAACGACCTGGTCGATGCGGGCCTGACCTACTTCCATACCGACTTCAGGAACAAGATCGAGTACGCGCCGCTGGGCCGGTTCAACGGCATCTGGTGGACGCGCATGAGCAACGTGCAGCGCGCCCGTACCAGCGGCATGGAAGGCAACCTCAACTTCCGTTTCGGCGAGCACTGGCGCTGGCGCACTTCGGCCACCTGGATGAAGGAGGCCAAGAACCTGACCACCGGCAGGAACCTGATCGATACGCCGGAATTCTCCGGCTACTCGTCGCTGGACTGGGCGCCCAACACGGTGTTTTCCAGCAGCCTGTCGGCGCAGTACACCGGCAAGCAGACCGGCACCGCCACGACGTTCCTCAAGGCCTACACCCTGTATGACCTGACCGCGGCATGGAACGTCAACGAGGTGCTGACCCTGCGCGGCGGCGTCAGCAACCTGGCCGACAAGAAGCTGTATGCCGAAGGCTCCACCGACTACTTCGTGGCCGGACGCAGCTATTTCCTGAGCATGACCGCGCGGTTCTGACCGCCGGCGCGCGCCGTGATCGCGCTGGCGGCTGGCCAGCGCGATCGGCGGTGTTGCGGATTACTCGCTCTGCAGCGCGGCCGGTGCCGCATCCTGCGTGGCGGCCGTGCGCGCACGGTCCATCGCCACCGCCAGTTGCTGGCGAGCGAGCAGTTGTTGTGCCTGCACCACTTCAGGTGTCGGCAGGAGCACCGGTCCCGGTGCGTTTTCCGGTGTAGCAGGTGTGGTCATGCAACCTCCATGGACATCCCGCTGCCACCCAGATCCAGCAGGGGCGGCAACGGAACTGCGCACCCTATCCTAAAAACAAGGCGGATGGGTGACGGTGCGGCGCCCCGCCACACCACGTGGAACACGGCAGGCGTCACATTTTTGACGCCGAAGCTTGGATCCTGAATAGGACTTGCCCTATCATGAAAACGTTTTCCAACAGGGATGTTTCCCATGAATACCACTGACCTGTCCCAGTTCAGCCCGAAGTGGCAGTTCCGCTTCAACTTCTTCCGCCAGCACGGCGCCCCCAAGAATCCCGGCTTCAAGCAGGCCTGGAAGGCGCTGTCCTTCGGTGACCGCCTGAAGATCAACCTGAACTTCTTTGCGTTGTTCTTCGGCGCCATCTACCTGTTGATCCTGGGCATGTGGCGCAAGGCACTGGTGCTGATCGGCATCAACATCGTGCTGGCCATCGTCTCCATGTTCCTTCCGGACGTCGTGGGGCGGATGCTGTTCATCGCCATGAACCTGCTGGTCGCCTCCAGCACCAACTACAGCTATTACCTGGAGAAGGTGGAAGGACGCGCCAGCTGGAACCCGTTTGAAGGCATGTTCTGAGCCCTCAGAACTGCGCAGGGATGCGCGGCAAGGATGCAATCGACGCCCGGCCCCCGCCGGGCGTCTTCGTTTGCGGGGTCAGGCCGCGCGGCGTGCCACGGCAGCCGGTTCGGCGTGCAGACGGAAGCGCGAGACCGCCACCGCCAGCTGCTCGGCCTGTTCTTCCATCGCCCGCGCGGCGGCACTGGCTTCCTCCACCAGCGCGGCGTTCTGCTGGGTGGTTTCGTCCATCTGCACCACGGTCTGGTTGACCTGCTCGATGCCGGCCGACTGCTCGCGTGATGCGGCCGAGATCTCGGCCATGATCTCGTTGACCCGACCGACCTGACCCACGATCTCCTGCATGGTGCGGCCCGCGCCGTGCACCAGCTGCGCACCGGCACCGACCTGCGCCACCGAGGCGTCGATCAGCGCCTTGATTTCCTTCGCAGCGCCCGCCGAGCGCTGTGCCAGCGCGCGCACTTCGCTGGCGACCACGGCGAAGCCACGGCCCTGCTCACCGGCACGCGCCGCTTCCACCGCCGCGTTCAACGCCAGGATGTTGGTCTGGAACGCGATGCCATCGATCACCGAAATGATCTCGGCAATGCGCTGCGAAGAGGATTCGATCTGCTCCATGGTCTGCACCACCTGGCTGACCACTTGGCCGCCTTCGCTGGCCACGCCGGCCGCGGAACCGGCCAGGGTATTGGCCTGCAGCGCATGGTCTGCATTCTGGCGCACCGTGGAGGTCAGCTCCTCCATCGAGGCCGCGGTCTCTTCCAGGTTTGCCGCCTGCTGCTCGGTGCGGCGCGACAGGTCACTATTGCCCACGGCAATCTCACCCGCCGCCAGCCGGATGCTGGCCGCCGACTGCTGGATCTGCCCGACGATCTGGGTCAGCTGCTGCACGGTGCTGTTGGCGTCGTCGCGCATCACCGCGAACACGCCGTGGAAGTCGCCCTGCATGCGCGCGCTGAGGTCGCCTGCGGCGATCGCGCGCAGCAGCGTCGACAGCTCGGCCAGGTTGTGGTCGCTGACCTGCATCATGGTGTTGAGGGTTTCCACCATGCGGCGGAAGTCGTGGTCGAAGCGCAGCGTGTCGCCGCGCACCGCGAAATCACCGGCTGCGGCGGCTGCGGCCAACTGCTGGATCTGCTCATTGATCGCGGCCAGGTTGCTCTTGGTGGTGGCCATTGCAGCGCTGAAGACCGCCTTCTCGCCCGGCAGCGCTTCCATGTCCACGCTGAGGTCGCCCACGGCGTAGCGCTGCATCACTTCAACCAAGCGCTGGGTGACTGCATTGCTGGACGCCACCAACTGGTTGCTGTCGGCCACCATTCGACCGTATTCGCCGGGGAACACCGAGGCATCCATGCGGTAGCTGAGCTCTCCGGCATCGTGGCGGCGCGCCATCTCCGCCTGCGCAGCCATCACCGCCTGCAGCTGGCTGCGCATGCCCTGCATCGCTTCCAGCAAACGCCCCACTTCATCGTCGCTGCGTGCCGGCAGGGTGCTGTCCAGCTTGCCCGCGGCGACATCGCCGGCCACACGCACGGCTTCGGCCAACGGGCGGATCGCCAACCGGCGCAGCAGCACATAGACACCGGCACTCAGCGTCAGCGCGGCCACCACGCCAACCAGCAGGGTCAGCCACAGAAGCTGACGCGCCTCGGCCACGATCACCGCATGCGGCATCACCACGCCCAGCGCGAAGCGCTGAGGGGCGTCGCCCACGCGCAGCGGCACATACACGCGCACGTTGCCGGCCGCATCGGGGCTGAAGGCCTCGAACGGACGATCGGCGGCGATGTCGGCCAGCATGCTGCGGGTCAATGCATCGTTGCGCGGCTTGCCGATCTCGGCGGCATTGGCCGAAGCCAGCACCACGCCCTTCGGCGACAGTAGTTCGACGCGGCCGGCCCCCATCGGCTTCAACGTGGCCAGGTGCTTCTGCAGCGCTGCCAGCGAAAAGTCCACGGTGAACACGCCAAGGAACCTGCCGTTCTCGATGATCGGCGTGCTCAGCGTACTCATCAGCACCTGCTGCCCGGCGATGTCATAGGCATAGGGTTCGCTGACCTTCGGCAGCTTGTCGCGGCTGGGCACCATGTACCAGTCACCCGAACCGCTGGCGGTCTCGGTGTAGTCGGTCATCGTCGACTGCTGCGGCTTGCCGTCGTGCCAGGCCCAGTAGCTCATGTAACGACCGGTAGCATCGTGCGCTTCGGTGTTGACGAACTCTGCATCCTTGCCGTCGAAGGCATCGGCCTCCCACATGGTGCTCTTGCCCAGCCACTCCGGGTGGGTACGCAGCTGTTCGCCAAGCACTGCCGCCAGGCTGGCGCGATCGGGCACGTCACCGCGCGCGCGCTGGGCGAGCACGGTTTCGACCATGGCATCGTTGCTGGCGAAGGCGGTGCCCAGGTCGGCCGAAACCTGGCGCGCTTCGGCGTTGGCCTCGCTGGTCATGGTCTGGCGCGAGGCGCTGATCAGACTGGCGCTGGCCTGTCGGTAGATCAGGAATGCGGTCAGGCCGAAGCACAGCAGTGCGATCACAGCGGTGCCCAGCATCAGCTTGTGGGCAATGCTGCCCGGGCGGCGGGCAGCGGCGGAGCGGGAAGGAGGCATGGAAAGGTCCGCAAGGCAGTTCAGGACGACCGGCGCCGCGAAGGCACCGCGCAGGCGCGCGATCCATCGCGCAGGCCACCGGCCGCCGGGTCGTGCCCGGCACTGGAAGCGCACCGGGTTAGCGGCCGCCTGCCAACGAGGTTGAGGCGGCGGGCCTGCACATTCCTGAACCTGCTCAGGGTCGGGTCAGGAAGCCGCCCCGTTGCCGCCCTATTCGGCCACGCGGTCCTTGATCCATTGCGCCCGCGGCAGAACTTCGATGCTGCCAGCGGCGTACTGCTGCAGGACATCGTCCGGCCCAAAGCGCGGCTGCCAGCCCAACGTCCTGCGCATACGGGCGCTGTCGTAGACGCGATCGATGCTGAGCGGCAACGGCCAGCGGCGGCGCTCGAACTCGGCCAGCAGCTGTGGCGCGCGACGGGCCAGCACGTTGCGCGGCTGGGTCGCCAGTTCCAGGCAGTCCTCGCGCTGGAACGGCGTCGGAGCGCAGGCAATGTAGCGCGCGAAGGCCGCGCCCTCATCGTGCAGCAGCGCGGCGTGCGCGCTGGCCACGTCGCGCGCGTCGATGCCACGGTGCAGGCGGAACATCGCCATCCGCTCCGGTGGCTCGGGGAAGCAGCGGGCCATGCGCAGCACGCGCACGCTGAAGCCCGGCGCGGCGGCAGCTTCAGCCAACGCCTCTGCCTGCAGCTTGCTGCGATGGTAGATGGTGCGCGGCAGGGGTTCGGTGTCCTCGTCGATCCAGCGGCAGCCGCCGGCCACCACCGCGTGACCATAGAGCGCGGTGGTGCTGGTCAGCACGAAGCGCCGTGCCCCGGCCTCGCGCGCCGCCTGCAGCAGGTGCGCGGTGGCGTCCACATTGATCTGCTGGAACACCGCATCCGGCACCAGCCCGACGTGCGGGGCGTGCAGCGCCGCAGCATGGATGACCGCGTCGACGCCCTGCACCGCCCGCGTGACCGCATGACGGTCGGTGACATCGGCGATGATGCGCGTAGTGGCGAACGGACTGCGATCCAACCCCACCACTTCATGGGCCGCCGCCAACGCGCCGAAGATCGCACGCCCGATCCGCCCGGAACTGCCGGTCAACAGAATCTTCATTGAGTCCATTCACTCGAAGCGCCCGGGAACTACCGGGATGCTTCGATTCTAGGCATGCAGCATGTCGTCTGCGATAGGGCGCGGTTGCAATTGTGCGTTCATTTCTGCAATGCCGATCGGCCAGCAACTGCCGCGCGACGAACAGCGGATCGTCACCGCCTGCTGCATCAGGCGTGACACCGGTACGTTCCCAGTTGCTACCGGTACGCAGGTTGATCGGCTGCCGGTCGGGAATGCTGATCTGATAGCCATCCGGCAGCAGCACAGGATCATCGAACATATGTGCCGCGCCCCCACTTCGACTACCAACGACACGTGCCCGCCCCTGCGCCTGCAGCGAGTACGCGACAAATTCCGCGGCCGATCCGGTACGGCGGTCGATCAGGATCACCAACGGCTTCAGGTACGGCGGAAGGCTCGCTGGCGGCAGCGGCACCGGGGTACGCCGGCCACGTTGCTCCAGCGCCTGCACTGCGGTGACACCCGGCTCCAGCAGGGTCCGCACCAGCAGGTCGGCGCTGCCATCATCACCGCCTCCGTTCTGGCGCAGATCCAGCACCAGGCCCTCGGTGTCGGCCAGCAGGGTGAACGCTGCCGCGAGCCTGGGCCGTGCCAGATCGAGCGGATAGAAGGTGCTCAGCCGCAGGTAACCGATATTGCCCTCCAGCACCCGTACCTCGCGCACGCCCGCACCATTGCTGCGTGCATCCGCACGCCAGGCCATCAGCCAATCGTCCTGGCCGGCGCCGGCATCCACCCGTTCCACATGGAAGTGGCCGTCGAACACGTCCAGATCCTGGTTCAGGCGCGCACTGAAGCCCTTCGGATCCGTGCAGCTGTCCACATAGCGCTGCTGGGTGGACCAGCCACGCACCGCGTCGGCGATGCGTGCGCCTTCGGCCACGTCCAGGTAGTGCGCCTCTATTGCCGCAGCCGCCGCCTGCAGCACCGCGTCCTGGGCCGGGCAGGACGCCGCCAGCAGCGCGCCCAGCATCCACGAAACCGCCATGACCGCACCCCCGTTGATGATATATAAGTACTTATATATCATCGCCTCCATGGATCTCCAACACGCCACCCTGGGAACGCTGCTGCGGGCCCTGCTCGACCAGCTCGACCCGGCGGTCGAGCTGGCCTATCGCGACCTGCAGCTGGACTACCGGCCGCGCTACACCCCGGTGCTGCGCACGCTGATGGCGCAGGGCCCCTGCCGCATCAAGGATCTGGCGCTGGCCTGCGGACTCAGCCATTCGGCACTCAGCCAGACGGTTTCAGCGATGGTCCGCGACGGTTGGCTGCACGCTGCGGTCGGTGAAGACAGCCGCGAGCGCATCCTGCAGTTGAGCCCGCGCACGCTGCAGGCGTTGCCGGCGCTGCAGGCGCAATGGCAAGCCACGGCGCGCGCGGCGCGCAGCCTCGATGCCGATCTTGGACAGCCGTTGGAGCAGGTGCTGCGCGACGCACTGCAGGCGCTTGAGCAGCGGCCGTTCGCGCAGCGACTGCGCGACACACCGCAGGGCTGAGGCGCCTACTGCTCCGCCGCCATCTCGATCTCACTCAGGAAGGTCCAGCTGCCATTGGCCAACCGCAGCTCCAGCGTGCGGCACTGCGCAGCCATCGGCGCGGCATTGCCCAGCACGTATTCCTCTTCGGTCGAACCGCTCAGCCCTGCCTGGGTGAATGGTGCCGACAGCACGCCGATGCGGGTTGCGGCAGTGCCCGGCTCAGCGCACATCACCTCCACCGACGTCGGCGTGACGATGCCCCACGCCGGGCGGGTCATCGTATGCAGGCCGATCCAGTCCACCCGCCTGCGTTGGCCCAGGTCGATGGTGATGCTGACGTTGCCATGCACGCCCACCCAGCCGGCATCCATCGGATTGCGCGGATCTCCCACGCGGCGATCAAACAGCTCGTGACCGCTGCTGTCGGGATAGTTCGCATCTGGCGCTACGCTGTAGCTGTAGGTGGTCTGCACCGGATCGACACTGTAGGACGCACCGAGGCCATACAACCCGCGATAGGTGTTCATCAGCCGCGGCGATTCGCCATAGCCCTGGCCGGGGCCGACCACCTCGGACATGTGGTACTGGTTGAGCCAGGCAACGCGCTTGCCGGCCGAGCGCGCACTCCACAACTGCTGGTTGATGCGCTGTACCGAGGCCGGACGATAGGCGCCGGACAGTCCATTGCCGGTGTCCAGGAACAAGGGACTGCCATGGTTGAACAGTTCGATGTCGGCCCACAGGCCGCTGGCACCCAGCGCCGCCGACAGCGCCTCGTAATACGCCTCGGTGGAATGGCCGGCGCGATCCCACTGGAACAATCGGGCATGCGAGGCGGCACCGATGCCATCCTGCCAGATCTGCACGTCCACGCCGGTGGCCGTACGGAACTGCACAGCAGCCCGGCCCACGCTGGCCGGATCAACGCTGGATGACGCAAGGTAGGGTGCCGCCATCACCGGCCGCGAAGGTGTACTGCCTTTGAGCGCCGCCACGATCGCGCGGTAGAACGGCGCGCGATCAGCCGGCACCTGTGCCGGCTCGTCGGTGATGTACCAGCCTGCGAACGCCGGATGCGATCCGTACTGCTGGCCAAGCTGGGCCAGCGACTGCGCCGCATCCTGTGCCACGGCCGTTGCGTTCTGGCCTTGCCAGAAGGTGGCGCACTGCCCCGAGCTGTAGGTGGTGCCGACCACGACCTTCATGCCGCGCGCGGCTGCCGCGTCGAGCACAGTGCCGAGCTTGCCGGGAAAGCCGGCAATCCATTCGAAATCCTGCACGCCGCTGGCGCATCCCACGCCAGCACGGGTGGCACGCAGCTGACCGAGGATGATCGTGTCGTTGCCCAGGTCCTGCAGCTCATCCAGGAACAGCGGCAACTGCGATGCCGGCAGTTGTTCGTCGGTGGCCGAATAGCCGACGTGGACAAAGCTGCCGGACAACAGGGGGCTGGCTGCATGGACGGGGGCGGCACAGGCCAGCAATACGATCACTCCAATCCTGTTCATGTTCTACGTCCCTGTCGTGGCCGGCCGAGTGGCGTTGTTGCGCATGCTATCAACAGCGGCGGTGACCTCGGTTGAGCGAAAGCGCTTCCGGGTTGCAGCACCCGCCTGAATGGCTGCGCCATCAGCCCCGTGCGCAGGGCGCGTGAAAGCTGTGGCGAAGATGGCGACCTGGACTTAGCGTGCGATGGCCAAGCATGGATGCTGTCGTCTACGAAGGCGGCGTCCACACTGCAGGAGATTTCACATGACTGAGCAGAACCCGCGCAGCTCCAACCGGGGCTTCGCATCAATGGACCAGGACAAGCAGCGCGCGATCGCTGCCAAGGGCGGGCGGGCCGCGCACGCCTCCGGCAACGCGCACGAATTCAGTCCGGCCGAAGCACGTGTCGCAGGCCGCAAGGGCGGCGAGGCGATCAGCCGCAACCGCCAGCACATGGCCGCGATCGGTCGTGAAGGTGGACACGCTCGCCACGCCAATGCGCGCCAGCAGCAACAGCAGCAACAAGAGACCGAACGCACGACAGAGGGCCCGCAACGCCAGCAGGGCTGAATGCCGCGCGTCAGGCCGGTGCGCGCTGCCGATACAGACCCAGCGCCACAAGCAGGGCCAGCGCACCGGCCACCGCCATTGCCCAGCCGAAACCACTGGCCATCGCACTGCGATACCACGCCAGCATCTGCGGCGTGGCGTGCATCGAGCTCGGTTGCAGGATCATTTCGCGCGCCTGTGCCACCAGCCCCCGCTGCCCGGCCGCCTGTGCGGAAGTAGCGAACTGTTGTACGGCGCGCTGGCCCATCAGGCTGCCCAGCAGCGCGATGCCCAGGCTCATGCCTGCCTGGCGCAATGCGTTCATCGTGGCTGAAGCGATACCCGCGCGCTCGACCGGCGCGCTGGCCATGACGGCCATGCCGGTCGCCGGCACTGCCAGCCCCATTCCAACGCCAAGCAGCACCAGTACAGCACTGGCATAGGCACGTGAAGTAGCCGGTTCAAACGTAGCCATCGCGCACAGCGCTGTCCCGGCCAGGGCGTAGCCCAGCGCCAGCGCGGCATGCAGCCCGAGGTGGGCGACCAGACGACCGAACAACAGCGAGACGACACCCATCAACAGGAACTGCGGCGCCAACTGGGCGCCGGCCTGCGCAGCGCTGTGCCCCTGCGCCTGCTGGAAGAACAGCGACAGGAAGAACAGGCTGGCATAGGCAGTGAAGCCCAGCACGAACGATGCCAGGTTGAACATGCCGAAGCGGCGGTCGGCAAACAGGTCCAGCGCCAGCAGTGGGCGTGCCACGCGGCGTTCGACGATGCCGAACAGGATCATTCCAGCGGCTGCGACGCCCAACGCCAGCAGCGTCACCGGGGCCAGCAGGCCATGCGCGCCGATCGCGATCAGCCCGTAACTCAGCGCACCCAGCGCGACGATGCTGAGCAGCTGCCCGGCAGGGTCCAGTGCAGCGTGCTGCGGATGCCGCCGCTCCGGAATTCCCCAGGCGCCCAGCGCCAGCGCGAGCAGGCCCAGCGGCAGGTTGATCAGGAAGATGCTGGGCCATCCGGCGCGCTGCACCAGCACGCCCCCCAGCAGCGGGCCCAGCACCAGGGCCAACGCACTGAACGCCGACCAGCCGCCGATCGCGCGTGCGCGTAGTCGCGCGTCGGGGAAGGCGTGGCTGAGGATCGGCATGGCGCTGGGAATCAACAATGCGCCCGCGATGCCCTGCACTGCGCGTCCAGCCACCAGGGTCGCAAGAGTGTTGGCACAGGCGCAGAGCAACGAACCAAGAGTGAAGGTGGCGACGCTGATCAACCACATCCGCCGATGACCGTAACGGTCCCCGAGCGGCCCTGCCGACAGCATCAGCGCCGACAACGCGATCGCATACGCATTGATCACCCATTGCAGCCCGGCCATGTCAGTGCTCAACGCCTGCTGCAGGGTGGGTAGCGCGACGTTGACGATGCTGATGTCCAGCGAGGCGAGAAACGTGCCGAGGTAGGCGGCCAACACCAGGGCCGGACGTTGGAAACGTTGCATGTGTGGATCCCGGGGGAGGACGTGCGCGCATCGTAGCCACTGACTGACCGTCGGTCAATGACCGGCGGTCAGTCAATGCCGAAGGACAGCTAGAATGGCTACCGTCGCACCCGAACCTTGCCCACCATGCAGACCCCAGCTGTCGCCAGGCCTCGCACCAAGCCCGCGGAAACCCGTCAGGAAGAACTGATGGACGCCGCGCAGGCACTGTTCCTGTCAAAGGGGGTAGACGCCACCACCATCAGCGACATCGTCACCGCGGCTGATGTGGCCAAGGGCACCTTCTATACCTACTTCGCCTCGCGCACTGAGATCCTGCAGGCGCTGGCACAACGCTACACGCGGCAGTTCATGGAAGCGGTCGACCAGGCCGTGCAGCAACACCCCGCCGGCGATGGCGTGGCACGCCTGCGTGCCTGGATCCGCACCAACATCGAGCTCTACGTGCGCACCTGCGCGCTGCACGACGTGGTGTACGCCAACCATCACCACCACCAGCGCGGCAACGCCGAACGCAACGCAATCCAGCAGCACCTGCTGGGCATACTCGAAGCGGGTAACGCCGCCGGTCTATGGCAGCTTCCAGCGCCGCAGGTTACCGCCTCGTTGATCTATGCCGGCGTGCACGGCGCTACCGACGACCTGATCGCCACACCGGCACAGGATGCCGACGCGTTCATCGAAGCCGTGCAGGCCGATTGCCTGCGCATGGTCGGCGTGCCACCGGCCGGTGCCAAGCGGCGCTGACGAACCGTCTGTCGCTCAGGTGTGGGCGAGGATGTTCAACAATCGCCCGAAGGGGTCACGGACGAAGAAGCGGCGCACGCCCCAGGGTTCATCGGCCGGGCCATATTCCAGCGGGATGTCGGCCGCGCGTATCCGTTCCAGTACCTGCTGCAGATTGTCCACTTCGATCGACAGGTCCGGCACTGCGGTGCCGGAACCCCCTTCACTGGCAAAGCTGATCTGCGCCAGCGCGCTGCCCTCACCGCCATGGGTGACGATCCAACCGTGGTCCATCACCACCGGCATGCCCAGCAGTTCGCCATAGAACGCTGCGGCACGCGCAGGGTCAGGCGTGGCGATGTTGGCGACGACACGTTTGACGGCCATGGCACTCCTCTGCCCATGAAGACATGCCGAGACTACCGTATCGATGCCGGCATCCTCGATTGAAACAGAAGAGCCCCGTCGATGACGGGGCTCCATAGAACGCAACGCTCAAACGGCGCGACTCACACGCCCATGCACAGGTCGACCACGCAGGTGTTGTACGCCTGCTGGCATTCACCGGCGTCGGCACCACTGGCCAGGCACATCTGGTAAGCCCGCCAGCACGGCTTGTCGCAGGGCTCGACCGGCCCTGCCACCGCCACCGAACCAGTACATGCCAGCGCGAACACAGCCCCTGCGATCACTTTCCTGAAAACTCGCATTGCATCACTCCCTGATAGGCCTGGTGAGCCCAGGCTGGGTCACGGTAGCGGGACCGCAGGGAGACGAAGTGAAAGCCGATGTCACCCAATCTTAACCTGTTCATTAAATTTTCTTCACGCCACTGGGGGTGATCGGCGCGCTGCGGGGTTAACGGCTGTTGATGTCCGTCAATCAAGGAAGTTGTCTGATGAATCACCCGCTGTACGGCCGTTCGTCCCGCTCCCTCTCACATCGCCCGCTGGCGCTTGCCGTCGCCAGCTCGCTGTTGCTGGCCACCGCACTCCCGGCCATGGCCAGCGAATCATTCGATGCCTGGCAGCAGCAGCGCCAACTGCAGGCCGCGTGGGCGCAGCCCACACCGCTGGCGAGTTCATCGACCGACGCGAACCTGTCGGCCGCAACACCCGTAGCAGCAGCCAGCGCGTCGATTCTCGGTAAGCCAGGTGATCCGGCCAGTTGGCGCACGAACGAATTCAACGCCGACTGGGGACTGGCCGCGACCAACGCAGACCACGCCTATGCGCGGGGCCTGACCGGTACCGGCATCCGCCTGGGTGTGTTCGACAGCGGCACCGGCCTGGACCATCCAGAGTTCGCCGGGAAGAACCATCGCAGCATCCACATTGCCGACTTGCTGGCCGACGGTTCGCACTGCACCAACACCACACAGCTCACAGGTCCCGGCGCCTGCTTCTCCAGCGATGGCGACGACGTGCAGGTTAGCTACGTTGGCTTCAACGCCAACGTCCCACAGAACATTCGCGACCTGATCATGGCCGGCCCCTATGTTCAGCCCGGCATCGGCTTTGAAGTACACGGCACCCATGTGGCCGGCACCATCGCCGCCAACCGCGACGGCAATGGTATGCATGGGGTCGCCTTCGGGGCGGATCTCAGCGTCGCCCGCCTCTTCTTCAACAGCGCCAGCGAATGGCAGCGTACGGCAACCGGCTATTCGGTGGTCTCACTGGGTAGCGTTGGCCCCGATTCGTCCGCCGTGGTCGACATGTACGCCCAGATGAACGCCCAGGGCGTGCGCGCGGTCAACCATAGCTGGGGTCTGAGTAATGAGCCCAATGCGGTACTGATGGATCAGATCTACAACGATCCGGATGATCGCGATTACCTCGCAACCTATGCCGACGGATCCCGCGCCAATGGCATGATCCAGGTCTGGGCAGCGGGAAATTCGCCTGCACGCGATGTTGCGGCTCCCGTATCGGCCAGCCCGATCGCCGGCATGTATGCCACCCTTCCGCGTGCCTTCGCTGACATCGAGAAGTACTGGCTCAGTGTCGTCAACGTCGGCCAGGATTTCACGCTCAGCCTGACCTCCAACAAGTGCGGCCTCAGCGCCAACTGGTGCCTGGCCGCTCCCGGCTCAGGCATCAACTCCACAGTCTATGGCGATGATTCCGCAGTGGCGGCGGCGCTGGGCGTGGATGCCAACGGTAATCTGTCGCTTGACGTCACCCAGCGTGTGCCCACCTACGGCTATGGGTTGCTCAGCGGCACCTCGATGGCCGCACCGCACGTCACCGGTGCGCTGGGCCTGTTGTTCGAACGCTTCCCCTATCTGGACAGCGCACAGGTCCGCGACGTGCTGCTGACCACCGCGCGCGATCTGGGCGCACCGGGCATCGACGAGATCTACGGCTGGGGCCTGATGGACCTGCGCAAGGCCATCGAAGGCTATGGCTCGCTGCGCGTGGATACCAACGTGGTGATGAACCAGAAGGCCGGCGGCCTGAAGGTGTGGGAGGGCGATGCCTGGGATGACTGGACCAACGACATTGGTGGCCCCGGCAAGCTGACCAAGTCCGGCATCGGCTGGCTGCGCCTGAGCGGCAACAACACCTTCAACGGCGCAGTGCTGCAGGACGGCACGCTGGAATTGGACGGTGCCAACACGCTCACGTCTGCGGTCGAGGTCCAGGGTGGCCAGTTCCTGCTCAACGGCAGCCTGGTCTCCACCGCGCTGAACACCACCGGGGGCGTGAGCACGGTCAGCGCAAGCGGCCTGCTGAAGGACAGCAACCTGACCGTCAACGGTGGCGTGGTGTCCTTCAACGGCACGCAGACCGGCGGCACCACCACGGTCGGTGCCAACGGCCTGCTGAAGGGTGTCGGTACGCTGGGCAACACCCGCGTGGACGGCATCATCGCGCCCGGCAACTCCATCGGCACGTTGACCATCAATGGCGACTATGTGCAGGGCGCAACCGGTGTCTACGCGGCCGAACTCGCTCCGGGCGGGCGCAGTGACCAGCTGCACGTGACCGGCACCGCCACCCTCGGCGGCACTCTGGTCGCACTGCCGGAGCCGGGCACCTACTACCTCGGCGAGCAGTTCAATTTCATCCGCGCCGATGGCGGCGTCAGCGGCCAGTTCGCCAAAACCGACTTCAGTGCGTTCTCGCCGTTCCTGCAGTTCAGCCTCGCCTACGGTGCCAATGGCACCCGTATCGACGTGGCCCGCGGCGCCTCGCTGGTCAGTGCCGCCACCACGCCGAATCAACGCGCGGTGGCCGGCGCCGCTGACGTGTTGGCGATCAACCAGGGCCTGCCCAAGCCGCTGACGCAGCTGTTCCCGCAACAGGTCGGTGGCGTGCTCGATGGCCTCAGCGGCGAGCTGCATCCGGCCACGGCGCTGGCCCTGGTCGAGGGCAGCCGCTATGTGCGCGATGCCGCACTGTCACGTCGTGCCGGTGCCACCGCACCCGGTGCCGATGCGGGCGATGCCACGGGCGCATGGGTGCAGGCCCTGGGCGGCAACAGCAAGCTGGATGGCAACGCCAACACCGCCCGCACCGAAGCCAACAGCAACGGCCTGCTGGTCGGCATCGACCGCGAGTTCTCCGGCTGGCAGGTCGGTGTGCTGGCCGGCACCGGCCGCACCGACGTGAAGCAGCAGGACCGCCGCGCCAAGTCGAAGATCGACAACACGCACTTCGGTGCCTACGCCAGCCACACCTGGGGCGGCTTCGGCCTGCGCGGCGGCGTGGCCTGGAGCAAGCACGAGGTGAAGAGCACACGCGATGTGGCCTTCGCGGGCTTCAGCGACAGCCTGAGCGCACGCTACGACGCCCGCACCCGCCAGGCCTTCATCGAAGCCGGCTACCGTTTCGGTGGCCCGGAAGCCGGGCTGGAGCCGTACCTGCAGGTCGCCCGCGTGGAGGTGGATCTGAAGCAGATCAACGAGCGCGGCGGTGCGGCGGCCCTGCACGGCGAGGTGGACGACACCGGCACCACGGTCGCCACCGCTGGCCTGCGCTTCGACAAGGGCCTGAAGGCATCGTTCCAGCAGGACAGCTGGTTGCACCTGCGTGGCGGTGTCGGCTACCGCCGTGCCTCGGGTGATCGCAACCAGGTGGCCAACCTGGCCTTCGCCAACAGCAGCACCACCTTCGTGGTCGAGGGTGCTCCGATTGCCGACAACGCCGTGGTGGCCGAACTGGGCCTGTCCGCGTGGCTGACACCGCGTCAGCAGCTGGACCTGGGCTACAGCGGCCAGTACGGCAGCGAGAGCCGCGACCACAGTGCGAACGTGCGCTGGTCGGTGCGCTTCTAACGCCACGCACATGATCGATTGACAGGTTGGGGCGGCCTCTTGGCCGCCCCATTTTTTATTCACTGCCCAAGGCTACGTGCGGCACCGCAACGCCGCCACAGCGATCAGGCTGGCCAGGGGCAACAGCAGGCCATAGGCCACCAGCGGCCACACCGTGTCCCCCGGCAACAACACGGTAGCCAGTGTCCCGAAGCCGGCCACGATCACGCTCTGTACGGCGTAGTAAAGCGCCACCGCCGTACCCGACGCGTCGGCGAAATCACGCAACGCGCCATGGGCGGCCACCGAAACGACCATCACCAGCCCCACCGCAATGCCCCACATCGGCAGCACGACACTGGCAAATGACAGTGGAAACACCGCAGCGAGCGCCATCAGCAGCACACCCACCATCATCACGCAGAGCCCGCGCAGGAAAGTGCCACGTACCGCCCAGCGTGCAATGAACCGCTTCGCCACGCGCGAAGTGAGGATCATCACCAGTGCCACGGTCGCGAACGCCAGGCTGAACGTGATCTGCGAATACTGCATGCGCTCGACCAGCACGCGCGGTGCAATCGAGAAGAACACGAAGAACGTACCCATCGCCGCACTGAATCCCAGCGTGTATGCCCAGAAGGCGCCACTGCGAAGCACCCTCTGTAGTGCCGGTCCCGCTTCTGCACCAGATGCTGGGCGGCTTTCGTGCCACTGGCGTTGCGCGCGCAGGCCGGCAACCGCGCCAAGCACGCCCAGAAGCACGAAGATCACGCGCCACCCCGCTGCCGTTGCCACCAGTGCCCCCAGCATCGGCCCCAGCGCCGGTACGAAGGCCAGCATTGAAGCGAACAGCCCGTACAGCGACGCGCCTTCCGCTGTATCCGCGTATACATCACGCACCGTGGCAAAGGTCGCCACCAATGCCGCCGACGCCCCCACCGCCTGCACGGTGCGCCAAGCCAGGAATGCGCCGCCACTGCTGGACAGCGCCAACGCAAACGACGCAACGGTGAACAGCAACGCCCCCAGCAGCAGCACCGGCCGCCGCCCGACGCGGTCGGACAACGGGCCGAACAGCAGTTGGCCGATGCCGAGCAACAGCATGTAGATGCTCAGCGTCAATTGCACCAGCGTAGGCGATGCACCCAACGCATTGGGCATCAAGGGCACTACGGGGAGATAGATATCCATGGCCAGCGAGGCCAGGAGGTCGAACGGCGCCATCAGCGCAATGGCCGATGGCAGGGTATGGGCCCAACGCGGGGCCTGTCGATTGAACACGGGGAGTCTCCGCCCAGAGTGAATCCGGCGGTGATCCATCCATCTCGCGTGCATCGCAGGGATGGGCACCGCAACAACGTCTGCTTCGTTGTTGCGGCTCAGCGAACTGTCTGCGGACCGTTCCCGTTGTTCATGGTGTCCATCGTTGGCCGTGCGGAACCGGTCAGAGTGTAGCAGCGACCGGTTCAGGGTGACCGGGGCAGCGATGCCGCCCCGGCCGCGGCGACCCCGGGAAGTGGGCCGCCGACGATCATCAAGCCGCCTTCATCGCATGCTTGCGCGCGCGCATCACGTTGTGGCATTCCTGCACTTCCGGCAGCAGCTGGGTCACTTCCTGACGCACTGCCGGCGGCAGCTCGTTGTCCTTCAGCACGTCCTTGAACGCTCCAAGCAGGCGGTCTTCGGATTCCTCCAACTCGGCCACATAGCCGTAGTTGGTATCGCCGAAGGCGGCGCGGACCTTGCCGTAGAACTGCTGCATCGAGCCGACCACGGTGCCGTGCTCGGCAGGCTTGCCACCGCTGGCTGCAACCGAGCCACTCAATGCGGCCACGATGCGGCCCTTGACGCCGGCAATGCGAGTGAACAGGGCCGAAAGCTCGGCGTCCTTCACCTTGGTCGCGGCTTCTTCATAGAACGACTTGCCGTCACGGGCGATCTCGATCAGGTCGTTGAGGCGATGTTCGATGGTGGACTGGGTGCTCATGGCGTTGCTCCTGTATCGTCGTTTCGGGGGAGAAAAGCAGCCTCGACTGCGCTGCCTGCAGATCCACTCTGGACATGCTCGTGTAGTTCGCAGGTGAGCAACGATTGATACGCACATCACTTCACCCAACCCGCACTGACTGCTTCACGCCACAGTGGCGCGTGGATCACATCGAGCGATCCTGGGCAACTCACCAAGGTATGAAGAGGATGATCACCACGATCACCAGGACTGCGGCGAGCACTCCCATCAGCACGTTTCTCTGGCGCCAACTCGGCTTCGGTTTTCCTGGGGTATTCATACCTGCTACCTGTCTCTGCGGATGACCCCGGCAGACTGATCGATCCAGGACGGTGCCTGCGTGCAGAACACGTGCAGGCGACGTGCAGGGCACCGCCCATGTCGATTTTCGGCACACTCGCTCGTCAGATCGTCAAACCTTCCTTGACCGCGCGGACTGTTCCCATGTCTCCCATCCTCACCGCCTTCGCCACCTCCCCCGACCGTGGCCAAGGCCTGGCCCGTGACATGCGCGTACGCTGGGCGCTGGAGGAACTGGCTGTGCCCTATAACGTGCAGCTGCTCAGCTTCACCGAGATGAAGCAGCCCGCGCACCTGGCGCGCAATCCCTTCGGGCAGATTCCCACCTGGCAGGACGGCGACCGGCTCCTGTTCGAATCCGGCGCGATCGTGCTGCACCTGGCCGAGCAACACCCCGGCCTGCTGCCAGCCGACCCGGATGCGCGCATGCGCGCGATCATGTGGCTGCTTGCTGCGCTGAACACGGTGGAGCCGCCCATCGTCGAACGCTCCATGGCCTGGGTGCTGGAGCGCGAGCAGCCCTGGTATGCGCAGCGTCTGCCGATGCTTGAAGAGCGCGTGCGTACGCGGTTGTCACAACTGTCCGCCTGGTTGGGCTCGGCGTCGTGGCTGGATGGCGAATTCAGCGCCGGCGACCTGATGATGGTCTCGGTGCTGCTGCGCCTGAAAAGCAGCGGCCTCCTCGACGAGCACCCGCAGGTGGTCGCCTATGTGGTACGCGCAACGCAACGACCGGCGTACCAGCGCGCGTTCGCCGCGCAGCTGGCGGTATTCCAGAACGCCTGAGGCTACGCCCCGTGGGCAGGCATCAGCGCAGACTGCGCCGACACGCAGCCTGCACCAGCATCAGCTGCGCCACCAGGATCAGCATCGCGCAGCCTGACAGCAGCCATGGATCGATGTACCACTGCGCGTTGAAGCTGAAATCTCCGGCGGAAATACGCTTCCAGCCGTTGAAGTGCTGCATCGCCGCGACCACGAACGCGAAGCCGCCCGTGGTGTACGACAACCACGGCACGATGAGCCCGCCCGGTCGCGCGAACAGCGTCAGCACACCCAGCACGCCGATGACCGTGCGCTGCACGCGGCAGTATGGGCAGACATAGGCCATTCCGCTCCATTCCACCGCCCAGGCCAGCAGGCTGACCAGCACGGCCGCGCCTGCAGCTGTGTACAGGACTTTCGGCGTGATCGTCATGCCACCCTCGTGTGCCATCCCGTGCTCCTCGGTTGAAAGACCCGGGCAGGGTAGCAGTGCCGCAGCCTCATCCCTTCTTGATGACGGTCCGCTTGCCGATGGTGCTGGTCTTGCCAGCGGTCGGCCTGGCCAAGCCAGGGATCAGGAAATCGGTGGCCTTGTGGCCCATCGACACCTTGGACGCCAACCAGCGCGGCATGCGCCCGCGACCGGTCCAGGTCAGGCGCTTGTATTCCGGGTCGCGATACTTGGGCGCGACTTTGCCGGGTTTACGGCGGGCGGATTTGCGGGCAGGCGCAGGTGTTTCCGAGGCTTCCCCACCGAAGAGTTCTTCGAGGGTGTAGCCGGCTTCGGCCGCGGCGGCTTTCAGCATCCGTCGCACCGCACTGGCCGGACGGCGGCTGGAAATCAGCTGTTTCCGCTGTTCAGCGGCAACCACCAAGGCGCCCAGCTCCCGAAGGCTGAGCGATTCAATATCAATCGTCATGGGAGAAAGGTCTCCTGCGAACCGCCAGCTGTCAAGGCGCCTTGCGCCTCGCGTAGACACAGGCTTCACCGCCGGTGGGCTCCGATCACCCTCGACGGCCATCTCCGAGGACACCGACGTGAGCCACGCATCCCACTCGCTCGCTTACCTGCTTGCACGCATCCTGCTGATGGCGCTGTTCCTGGTCTCCGGCCTGGGCAAGCTCGGTGATCTCAACGGCACCCAGGGCTACATGGAAGCCATGGGCGTGCCCGGCCTCCTGCTCTGGCCCACCATCGCCTTCGAGATCGGCAGCGGACTATGCATCCTGCTCGGCTTCCAGACCCGGCTGGTGTCGGTGGTGCTGGTGGGTTTCAGCCTGGTCACCGCCTTCATCTTCCACCACAACTTCGCCGACCAGACCCAGCAGATCATGTTCCTGAAGAACCTTGGGCTGGCCGGTGGCTTCCTGCTGCTGGCCTGCACAGGCGCCGGGCGCTACAGCATTGACGGCCGGGGGCGGCGCGCCTGACCCAGCGCCACGCAGGCATCAGCCAGCGTCCGCATTGCGGACGCGCTGCAAGCGCAGGTTGCGCCACGTCGGCTGGGGGCCACGGAAGTCCACGGCTTCGCCATCGCTGGTGAACAACAGGCCAGGCTCCACTTCAGCAACCAGGCGGATGCCATCGATGTACAGCCAGCCCTGTCGTTGCTCCAGCACAACGGACATTGACGGCTTGCCCCATTGGTCGATGCGATAGCGACCCAACCAGGGGGGCCAATGGAGGGTATTCGGCCCGGCAGGCATCTCCATGGTGTCGTTCTGGTCCAGGCCATCTTCCCCGTTCGTACATTCCAGATGCGCAGGCAGCATGTCCGTTGCCGCATGGTAACGGTACGTCGCAACCTCTCCATCGGCGCCTTCGGTAAACAGTTGATCGCCGTCGATGGCCGCAAGCCGGGTACCCGCTTCACTGGCCTCTCGACGCAGCAGCAATTCACCATTTTCGGCAGCCACAATCTTCGCTTTGGCGCTGCGACCAATCCAGTTTCCCGCCATCCGCTGCAGCTGGCTCTGGTTCAATCGGATCGGCGCCAGCGACGATACCGGCACGCGGGGCTGCCGTGGTCCGAAACGCGCCGACAACAGTTGATCGAGCAGACGCTCGCCGAAGCCGTACCCTGCGGACGTCGCACGGTTGAACATTGCAGCGAAACCCACCTGCGCCTGCGGGCAGTACGTGAAAACGCAACCGAATCCGAAGCCGCCACCGCGGTGGTGCAGCAGCCGTACCGGTGTGCTGCCGTAGCGGCGCTCGCTGCGCATCACACCTAGCCCGTAGTCGCCACCCAGGCCGAAGCCATGCATCTCGTCCCAGAGATGAGGTGCGAGCAGTTGCTGCGTGCCTGCCTTACCGCCAGCAAGCATGAAGCCAAGATACTTCGCCATGTCGGCAGCACTGGTCCAGACGCCACCGGACACCACCAGTGGCGTCACCGGCGGTACCTGCACGAAGCCTTCCTGGGTTCCCAATGCGCGACCCTTGCTTGCCAGATAGACCGACGCATCCGCCGTACTGTCGTGCATTCCCAGCGGCTCGAAGATCCGACGCCGCAGCCACTGCGGGTAATCGACACCCGCAGCCTGTTCAAGGACATGGCCTGCAAGGTCGAAGCCCAGGTTGGAATAGCGGTAGCGCGTACCTACCGGAAAGCGCAGCCATGTCTGGGAGATGCTGCGGACGTGCGCATCAAAGCCCGGTGACGCCGGTTCGTAGTTGTTGCCCTGCGGCGCCTCGTGCGTGAATCCAGCACGGTTGGCGAGCAGCAGGCGCAGCGTGATGTGCTCCTGCGGTGAATGCTCAAAGCGGCTGCGCACCGTGAACGACGGCAGATAATGGGTAATGGGCGCGTCCAGATCAAGGATGCCGTCCTGCACGGCCAACAGCACCGCCACCGCCGCGAAATTCTTCGAGGTGGACTGGATGCTGAACATCGTACTGGCGTCTACTGCTGCACTACCGTCGCCCGATGCGCACCCGAAGCCCTCGGCCCAGCCCACCTGCCCGTCTTCGACCAGGCAGACGGCAGCGGCACCGATGTCGCTGCCTTTCATGGCGGAGCGGATTGCATCCCGTTCCGTCTCGATCAAGCTCTCAGTAAGGACTGCATATGTCTTCCCGGCAGCAATGCCCGCCGGCATGAGCGCGGCCGCTGGAACGGCAGCGGCACTGGCCAGGAAGGTGCGACGACTGAGCGTACCAGGCATCAGATCACTCCACTTCGGGATGCCGTCATCTTCCCGCCAGCAGAAATGGTCGGGCATGTGTCATTCGACACAGGGGGGCGGCGATGGACGGTGTTGCGCTGCCTGCGGCTGAGCGGGCCTCAGCCGGGAGGTTCCAGCAAGCGGATTCCCTGCGCCGAAACAAAGGCGCGGGACTCCTTCCAATAGGCTTGTGGCGGTTCCCGCAGCTCTGTTCGTGACCCGTAGTCGTTGATGTGCAACGGGTCGCCCGGCACCGGGCCCGAAGCGTGTGCCGGACCAGAACGTAAACAAGAAATGAATACAGACCACAGAGGACTGGGGGAGGCCGCACCACTTTTCCGTTCTATGCGGGCGATGCAGATGTGCACACGGGATCGAATTCATCACCGGCGACCTGCGTGCACTCCGTTTCAGTTGCGCGAGCAACTCCAACGTTGTTGCGTCGCGTACCAGACTCAGTGTTCATCGCAAGGAAACTGCACCACCCTCATGGAATACAGAAGTTCATCGCAGAAATTCGCTGCAGCACTCATCGTTGCCGTACTCGCCACGGGAGCAGTAGCAGCCTTTCTCCTCCTTCGCCCCACGCCACAGGCCTCGCAAGCAGCACCGAAGGTTGGACAGGCGGGAGGACCGCGCGAGAATCCCGCCGCGCCGACACCTTCGGCGGCGTCACCCGCGTTACGGCCTGCCAACAGCACGAGCATGCTGTTTCCCGGTGTTCCGCAGAATCGCGATGCCATGGAGCCCAAGGACGATGATCCCTTTGATGGGCGTAGCCGCGAGGAGCAACGCTGGCTGGACGAACACGGCTATCCGAACACCGCGCAGTGGGCTTCCTACTCCAGCGCGCCCGACGCGTTGCTGGAACAGGCCGCCAATAACGGCGACAAGCTTGCCCGCACGATCCTGGACTCGAGAAGGCTCCCCGATCGAGCGGCCCTGGACCAGATGATGTCGTCCGCCGTGGACGGCAACTACTTTGCGTTGCAGTTGCTTGCGACTCATTTCGCATCCACCGGTCGAGCGGGAAACATCAACGCATACGCGGTTTCGCGTGTCCTGGAGATGCGCGCAGACCCTTCCGCTGCGCTTGGCAGGGAAATCATGTTCTCTGCGCCACTCACCATCGAGGAGCGGATGCAGGGGGAGGCCGAAGCGCTTCGCCTGAACGCTACCTTCAACCAGCTCTACCAGGGAAGAACGGGCAACCCGTTCGTTCCCGATTACCGCCCGTTCCCCGTTGACAACTCGCAAGGATGGCAATGAAACCTGTAAGTAAATTCGCCCTGGCCACCGCAGCTTTCACCATTACCGGTGTTGCTCTGGCCTGCACCGTTCTTCCAATGCTCCCGTTCTCGATATCGGTCGACCTGAAGGATATTGCGGCGGCCAAGCAAGCCGGTGCCTCGTCCGCAGAGGCACCCAACCGGGCATTCCTGAAGAAACTGGATGAGACCGCTGAAAGGACCTTCGGTGCCGATGCATGGCGCAACACGTCCTTCGTCGGCAACGTCATGTACAAGACGAAAATCATGATGATGACCGGCTCAAGCATGATCACCGTCAGCAAGCCGTGCGGGAAGTCGGCAGAAGAGTCAGGCGGCACTGAAGACAGCTTCGCCTCGACACCGCCGTCTGGCGGTGGCGGTGGCGGTGGCGGAGGTGGCACTGGCGGTGGTGGCGGGATCGGCGGCTGGTTCCCTGGTGGTGGCGGGTGCTTCGGCAACTGTCAGCCGCCCCCGCCCGGTCGCGTTGGTCCCATCGAGAATCTGCCGCGATCCTGAGGGCCCTTCAATGAAGGGGCATCGCCGCAAGGTGCTGCCCCTGGCGCCCCCTGATGCACCAGCCAGACGCCATCGGGGCTTCGTCACTGGACTTCGTTGGACAGCGATGTGGTGGGCCCATCAGGATTCGAACCTGAAACCAAGGGATTATGAGTCCCCTGCTCTAACCGTTGAGCTATAGGCCCGGCGCAGCCTCACAGTGTAGTGAGGCCGGCAAAGGGTTTCCACTGCGCGCCACTACTGCCCCAGGCGCTGCATCAACCGATCCAACGGCGCACGGTTGTGGTACTCACCGCGCAGGCGGCGCTCGTGCTCGCCACACTGTCCGTTGTCAGCCACCACCAGGTCGGCGCCGCGCAGCAGTACGCGTGTCGTGCAGTCACCCTGGCGCAGATGCAGTACGTCTTCGTCCTCCTCCGGTGCAGCGCGGCCCAGGACCCGCGGTGCCGCCCCCTCGCCGCCCTCCTGCGTGCTCAGCTCGAATGCGTCCCCCTTGGCCGCGATGTCGATGGCATTTCCGTCACTGCGTTCCCAATGGGCGACCCAGCTGGTCAAGCTGGTCTCGTAGTAGTTGCTCGTTTTCATCACGCGCGACTCCGGCGCCCAGCCCACCACTTCCTTGCTCGGCGAACGTGCTTTCACGCAGTAGTAGTTGTTCCAGCTGTCGCCGATCACCAGGCCGGTCCCCGGTTCCATCTCCTCGCCACTGCGGCACCCCTCCCGTTCCTCGTCCAGGCAGCCTTCTGCCTCGCCCAGCAGCAGCACCTGCCCGGCGTCGACCACGCGACCCACGGCATAGTCGAACTGGCTGCTGAAGAAACTCTCGGCATTGCATGCCGGTGGTTGTGGAGTATCCGCCCAGGCAACCAGCGGTGACAGCGAGAGCAGCAAGATCGGCAGTTTCATCGGCATTCCATTGACCAGCGCGAAAACAGGACACGCATCCTCTCCCGTCGCGCGCAACGCGGACGAGACCGCAGGCAAAAAAAACAGACCCCGCTTACGCGGGGTCTGTCGGATGCTTCATATGCAGCGGATACCCGTCAATCGATATCCAGGAAGCTGCGCAGCTGCTCCGAGCGGCTCGGGTGACGCAGCTTGCGCAGGGCCTTCGCTTCGATCTGGCGGATGCGCTCGCGGGTCACGTCGAACTGCTTGCCGACCTCTTCCAGGGTGTGGTCGGTGTTCATGTCGATGCCGAAGCGCATGCGCAGCACCTTGGCTTCCCTCGGGGTGAGGCCGGCCAGCACGTCGCGCACGGTTTCAGACAAGTTGATGTTGGTGGTGTTCTCGATCGGGGACTCCACGTTGGTGTCCTCGATGAAGTCGCCCAGATGGGAATCCTCGTCGTCGCCGATCGGGGTTTCCATCGAGATCGGCTCCTTGGCGATCTTCATCACCTTGCGGATCTTGTCTTCCGGCATGTCCATTTCCTTGGCCAGCTCCTCCGGCGTAGCCTCGCGGCCGTACTGCTGGAGCATCTGGCGGGAAATGCGGTTCAACTTGTTGATCGTCTCGATCATGTGCACCGGAATACGGATGGTGCGTGCCTGGTCGGCAATCGAGCGGGTGATCGCCTGGCGGATCCACCAGGTGGCGTAGGTCGAGAACTTGTAACCGCGGCGGTACTCGAACTTGTCCACGGCCTTCATCAGGCCGATGTTGCCTTCCTGGATCAGGTCGAGGAACTGCAGGCCGCGGTTGGTGTACTTCTTGGCGATCGAGATCACCAGGCGCAGGTTGGCCTCGACCATTTCCTTCTTGGCCTTGCGCGCCTTGGCTTCACCGTAGGCCATGGCACGGCTGATTTCCTTCAGCTCTTCCAGGTCCAGCTGGGTCAGCTTCTCGATGTCGATCGTCGCCTGCTGTTCGGCGATGATCTGGTCCTTCACTTCGCGCAGGGCCGAAGACCACTTCTGCTTGCGCTTCAGTGCGTCCTCCACCCACTCCAGGTTGGTCTGGTTGCCTTCCCAGGAACGGATGAAGTCCTTGCGCGGCATGCGGGCGGTGACGGTGGCCAGGTTCAGCACGCGGCGCTCATGGGCCTTGATCGACGCCATGGTGTCGCGCAGCTGCTTGGTCAGCACATCGGTCAGCGGCAGCGGCAGCTTCAGGGTGACGAACACCGCCGACATCTCTTCGCGCAGGCGCGGCAGGTTCTTCTTGTCGCCCTTGGTCGCCGCCTTCTTGAAGGCATTGAAGGCATCGCTCAGCGCCTGCATGCGCGCAGCGACTTCCTCCGGGTCCGGACCGGTCGGTGCGGCTTCTTCCTCGCCACCCTCGACATCATCGTCCTCGTCCTCGTCGGCTTCGGCGTCGGCATCATCGCCATCATCGGAAACGGCAGCGGCGGGCGCAGGCACTTCGTCGGCCAGGTCGTTGAAGCCGACGATCACTTCGGCCAGGCGCTTCTTGCCTTCCTTGTGGGCTTCGTAGTCGGTCAGCAGCGACTCGACCGAGACCGGGAACTGGCCCAGGGCAGCCTGGACCTGCGAAAGGCCTTCCTCGATGCGCTTGGCGATGGCGATTTCGCCTTCGCGGGTCAGCAGCTCGACGGTGCCCATTTCGCGCATGTACATGCGCACCGGGTCGGTGGTACGGCCACCTTCGGTGTCGAGCGCGCTCAGCGCGGCGGCGGCTTCTTCGGCCGCGGTGTCATCGACTTCACGGTTGCCGGTGTTGCCGTCGTTGAGAAGCAGGGTTTCCACATCCGGCGCAACTTCATGGACATCAATGCCCATGCCGTTGATCATGCCGATGATGTCTTCGATCTGTTCCGGGTCGACCATGTCGTCCGGCAGATGGTCATTGACTTCGGCGTAGGTCAGGTAGCCCTGTTCCAGGCCCTTGCTGATCAGTTGCTTGATTTCGGATTGGGCAGGACGTTCGTTGGCCATGTAGTGCTCGCGCCACCGGCTAGGGAGAAATAGGGAACGTAGCATTATACCAGCCCGGGGCCCGGCCTGCCGGGCGGTGGTCCCGGCGGCCTAGGGCCTGAGAAGGAAGGTCACGGGACCGTCATTGACCAGGCTGACGACCATATGGGCACCAAATCGACCCGTTTCCACCCCTGGCGCGTGATTTTCACGACAGATCTCGACAAAACGATTGAACCCGCGTTCAGCCTCGTCCGGCGGCGCGGCGCTGGTGAAGCTGGGCCGCATGCCCGATCGGGTGTCGGCCGCCAGGGTGAACTGGCTGACCAGCAGCAGCCCACCGCCGGTGTCGCGCAGCGACCGGTTCATTTTTCCGGCCTGGTCGGCGAACACCCGGTAGCCCAGCAGGCGCTCGGCCATGCGGCGCAGCTGGGCCTCGGTATCGCCCGGCTCCATGCCCACCAGCGCCAGCAGGCCCGGGCCGATCTGCCCCACCGCCTCGTCATCGACATGGACGGCGGCCTGGCTGACACGCTGGATCAAGACGAGCATCGTGGGCTTCCAATGAACGGGGCCGGCCACGATAGCAGCGCCCTTGGCTAAACTGGCGCCGATGAATCCGCAACGCAAAGCCCGGCTGGTCTATCGCGCCACCACCCTGTTCGCTCGCCTGCCCTGGCCACTGCTGCGGGGGTTCGCGCGCGCCCTGGCGTGGGCGTGGATCAATCTCAACGCCCGTGAGAGCCGCGTCACCCGGCGCAACCTGGAACTGGCCTACCCGGAGCTGGACGGCGCTGCACGCGATCGCCTGCACCGCGATCTGCTGCGCTCCACCGCGTTGCAGGCCATCGAGACCCTGCGCCTGTGGAGCCAGAGGCCGGCCGACAACCTGCGCCTGCATCTGAAGCAGCGCCACGGCGAGGCCCTGTACGACGCAGCCCTGGCCAGCGGCAAGGGCGTGATCGTGGCCGCGCCGCATTTCGGCAACTGGGAGCTGCTGAACCAGTGGCTGGCCTCGCGCGGGCAGATCGCCATCGTCTACAAACCACCGGAGGACGAGGCCAGCGATGCCTTCCTGCAGCTGGTGCGGGGCGGCCAGAACGTGCAGCAGGTGCGCGCCGAAGGTCCGGCCGTGCGCCAGCTGTTCAAGGTGCTCAAGGACGGCGGTGCCACCGGCATCCTGCCCGACCAGCAGCCCAAGGCCGGCGACGGCGTGTTCGTGCCGTTCTTCGGCGTGCAGGCGCTGACCATGACCCTGGTCAACCGCCTGGCCGAGCGCACCGGCGCCACCGTGCTGTATGGCTGGTGCGAGCGCATCGGGCCGGACATGGAATTCGCCCTGCACATCGAGCCGACCGACCCGGCCGTGGCCGACCCGGACCCGCAGGTAGCCGCCACCGCCCTCAATGCCGGCATCGAGCGCATCGCCCGCCGTGATCCGGCGCAGTACCAGTGGACCTACAAGCGCTATACGCTGCGGCCACCGGGCAGCGGCGAGGAAGACCCGTACGCGACTGAGGAACACCCGCACTGACGCCCGCCGGGTCCCTGCGACCGGCGGCCGCAGCACGTTGAATACGACGCCGGCGCCCCCATAGAGACTGCGATGTCCGCCTCCCCCGGTCCTGCCATGCCTGCTGCTTCTTCCCTGTTCGGCGATCCGGCCGCGATCCGCTGCGAACGCGCGGTTGCCGAACTGCGCGCCGGTCGCCCGGTCCTGCTCCACGATGGCCAGGGCCAGCGCCTGGCGGTAATCGCGCTGGACAGCGCCACCGCCAGCAGCTTCGCCGCCTTCGCCAGCGCCGCCTGCGAACGCCACTACCTGTTCCTGACCGCCACCCGCGCCCGCGTACTCGGCGTGGAGGCACCTGAGGGCGCGCGCCTGCCGCTGGCCGGCGTAGCCTTCGATGCCCTGCCCTCGCTGGGCTACCTGCGCGAACCCGGCCCGATGCCGGACGGCTGGAGCGCCGGTGACGCCTTCGATGCCGGCGCCGTGGAACTGGCCCGCCTCGGCCTGTTGCTGCCGGCGATGGTGGCGGTGCGCCTGGACGCCGATGACCGCACCTTCGACGGTGCTGCCGAAGTGGCCCTGTGCGACCTCGCCGAAGGCGCGGCCCATGCAGCCCACGATTACGAACTGGTGGCACGTTCGCCGGTACCGCTGCGCGATGTCGGCATGACCACCTTCGCGGTGTTCCGCGGTGGCGTGGCCCAGCGCGACCAGGTGGCGATCATCGTCGGTGAGCCGGACCTGTCGGCCGTGGTGCCGGTGCGCGTGCACTCCTCGTGCCTGACCGGTGACCTGTTCGGCTCGCTCAAGTGCGACTGCGGCGACCAACTGCGGCGTGGCCTGCGCAAGCTGAAGGAGCTGGGTGGCGGCGTGCTGCTGTACTTGGACCAGGAAGGCCGCGGCACCGGCATTGCCGCAAAGATGCGCGCCTATGGCTACCAGCATGACGGCCTGGACACCATCGACGCCGACGCACAGCTGGGCTTCGGCGCCGACGAGCGCCGCTACGGCAGCGCGGTGGCGATGCTGCATGGCCTGGGCATTTCGCGCGTGGCCCTGCTCAGCAACAACCCGACCAAGGCACAGCGGCTGCGCAACGCCGGCATCGAAGTGCTGGACTGCATTCCGGTCACCGGCGAGATCACCGCCGAGAACGAACACTACCTGCGCACCAAGGCTGATCGCGCAGGCCACATGCTGGATGTGGACGCGCTGATCCAGGCTGCCCAGTAACGCAGCCGACCTGCTACCGTCTGCGCGGTGCGGCCACGGCCGCCACCGCCTGCCCTGCCGCCTGACGGAGCCCGCGTGACCGACGTTCCCCTGACCTCTCCGCCCACCGATGCCTGGCAGCCGCTGCCGCAACGCGCCGCCCGTCTCGCTGCACTGGAAGGCGCTTTCGGTGGTCTGTTCTTGCCGGGGCTGCCACTGGCCGCGGCCGCATGGTTCTTCGATCTGCCCGGCGGCCTGTGGACTGCCGCCCTTGGGCTGCTGATCGGCATCGTTTTCGGTGCGTGGCTGGGCCGCCGACGCCTGACCCGCACCCGCTGGCGGCTGGACGCACAGGGCCTGGGCCTGCGCCGCGACCTGATGTGGCAACTGGAGACGCGCATTCCCATTTCGCGCGTACAGCACCTGGACCTGCGTCGGGGCCCGTTGGAGCGACGCGCTGGCCTGGCCACACTGATCGTGCACACCGCCGGTACCCGCATGAGCGCAGTGACCGTGAGCGGCCTGGACGAGGCCGACGCCGAGCGCCTCCGCGACACCCTGTCCCATCAGCTCGACCAGGACGCCGACGCCCTGTGAGCCTGCCGCCGCCCCTGCCTGCATCGCTGCCCGCCGGTGGCGAGGATCACCGCCTGCACCCCTGGTCATGGCTGTTCGTGCTGCTGATGCAGCTGCGCCACTACTTCCTGCCACTGGTTGCGCTGCTGGTGTTCGGCCAGCGCGGCGACCGCGACCCGATGTGGGCGCAGCTGATCCCGCTGTCGGCGATCGCAGCACTGGTGCTGGTATCGGTGCTGCAGTACCTCAGCTACCGCTACCGCATCGGCAGCGATGCGATCACCGTGCGCAGTGGCCTGCTGGCACGCAACCGCCGCGAGATCCCGTTCGCCCGCATCCACAACGTGGAAGTGCGGCAGAACCCGCTGCACCGCCTGTTCGGCGTCGCCGAGCTGCGCCTGGAATCGGCCGGCGGCGTGCGTCCGGAAGCCGAGATGCGCGTGCTGAAGCTGGACCAGGCGCTGGCGCTGGAGCGGCTGGTGCGCCAGCGTGGGCAGGCGCCTCAGGCCGCTGACGCCGTTGATGCGCCGCCCATTGCCAACGCCGACAGCGAACATGTGCTGCTGCGCCTGTCCGGTTGGGATGTGGTGCGCATGGGCCTGCTTTCCAACCGCGGTTGGGCGCTGGCGGTGGCCGCATTCGGCGTGCTGTTCCAGACCGTGCCACGGCCGGTGATGGACGATGCCATCCAGCGTGGTGGCCGCGAGGCCTTCGGCTACGCCAGCCATCTGCACCCCGGCATGGCCGGCGCGTTCCTGCTGCTGGCTGCCGCACTGCTGCTGGGCTGGCTGGCACTGCGCATGCTGTCGGTGGTGCTGACCCTGCTGCGCTACCACGGCTTCACCCTCAGCGAGCAGGATCGCCGCCTGACCGTTTCGGCCGGTCTGCTCAGCCGCACCCGCAGCAGCGTGGCGCGCCGCCGCATCCAGGCCTGGACGTTGCGCGAAGGTACTTTGCAGCGCTGGTTCGGGCTGCGCCAGCTCCGCATCGACAGTGCCGCTGGCGGGCCCTCGCGCGATGAGGACCGTGCCCTGCGCGAACTGGCACCCCTGGCGTCAAGTACGCGTTGCGAGCAGCTGGTGCGGCACCTGCTGCCACAGTTGCAATGGCCACCGGCGCATTGGCAGTCCATTCCGCAGCGCGGCTGGTGGCGGCTGTGCCTGGGCGCACTGGTGCTGGTACCGCTGTTGGCGGCAGCCGCGTACTGGCGCTGGGAAACGTGGGGGTTGGTGGTATTGGCCTGGTTGCCGGTAGCGTTGCTGGTCGCGCACCGGCAGATGGCACGCATGGGCTGGTACCTGGACGACCACTACGTGGCGGTGCGCGGCGGCTGGTGGAAGCGTTGGTGGCGCTGGGCCGAGCTGGACAAGGTGCAGGGCCTGCGCCTGCAGCGCTCACCGCTGGACAAGCTGCTCGGCACCAGCAGCCTGCAGCTGGATACCGCCGGCGCGCATGGCGATGTGGCACTGACCCTGCACCATCTGCCGCAGGCACAGGCCCAGCAGGTGATGGAGCGGCTGGCCGCAGCGCTGGCACGGCGCAAGCTGCGCTGGTAGCGCGGCCGATCATTGAACCGCCATCCACGCATGGCGTGGATCTACCGTAGAGCCGAGCCCATGCTCGGCTTGCCGCAGCCGAGCATGGGCTCGGCTCTACAGGACCTACGTCAGCGCTGCGACGGCCCCCAGTAGCCTAGGTCCTTGCGGATCTGCAGATCGCGCACCCAGCTGCCGAACGGCTTGCGCCGCAGCGCGCCCATTTCACCGGACAGGAAATCCTCGGTCGCGGCGATCACCCGTTCGCTGGAACGGCCATCACGGTAGGGGTGGATGGCATCGGCATAGCGCACGATCTCCGCCTGCAGCGCGGCGTCCGGATGCAACGCGCGCTGCAGCATCGCCGGCAGCTGCGCCGGGTCGTCGAAGTCGATCATGTGCGCCTTCGGCACGCGGTTGCGGAAGGTCACCACCGGCTTGTGCTGGACGATGAACTCCGAGACGATCGATGAGGTATCCGAGACCAGCACGTCGGCGGCACGCTGCGCGGCCATGACCTGTTCCGGCTCGATGAAACGGGCATTGGCACCGGCCAGCGCGCGGTAGCGCTCGAACAGTTCGGGCGGGCACTTGGGGTGCAGGGTCAGCAGCCAGTAGTGGCCACCTGCGGCGATATCGGCGGCGATCTGCGCATGCAGGTGCGGAGCGGCGCTGAGCCGCTCGGTGAAGGTCGAGCCAAACAGGATCACCGGACGCCCACCTGCCGCCGCTCGCAGCGCGGCGCTCTCGCCGCCATCGTCGCGGAACAGCGGGTCCAGCTTCGGCCAGCCGGTCTCGGCCACCGCGAAATGGCCCTGCAGGGCAGCGATCTCGCGGAATGGTGCGGTCGTGGCCGGCCCCTGCGTGCAGTACAGGTCGAACATGCCACGCACCCGGAAGTGGCCGCGCGCACTGTCCCGCTTCTCCACGTTGAAGCCATGGAACAGCTGCACCTTGGCCCCGGACAGGAAGGTCGGCACCCAGTTGGCGGCGCTGAACACGGCCCGCGGGCGCATCGCCAGGGCCTGCTTCAGGCCGACGTTGGGCACCCCCGGCAGGCTGCTGCCGGCTGCGCCATCCTCGAACCAGGCAGCGACGTCCTGCCCGGAGGCGTGCAAGGCCTGCGCCAACGGGGCGAGAATAGGCAGCGCATAGCGCTCCGTCGCAAACAACAGGTACCCGGCCATCATGTCCTCCACGACCGCTCCCATCGAACGGCCTCGCATCTCGGCGTGCATTATCGCGTTCAACGAGGCTGGGCGCATCGGCGACTGCCTGGCCTCGCTGGCCTTCTGCGATGAGATCGTGGTGGTGGACTCGTATTCCACCGATGCCACGGTGGCCATCGCCGAGGCCGCCGGCGCCCGGGTGCTCCAGCGCGCGTTCGAGGGTTTCCGCAGCCAGAAGGCATTCTGCGTCGAGCAGGCCAGCCACGATTGGGTGCTGTGCCTGGATGCCGACGAGCGCATCAGCCCGGAGCTGCGCACGGCCATCGAACAGGCCCGTGACGGCGGCTTCAGCGGCCACGCCGGCTACCGCTTCGCCCGTCTGTCGGAGTATTTCGGCAGGTTCCTGCGCCACGGCAATGCCTACCCGGACCGGGTAATGCGCCTGTTCGACCGCCGCCAGGGCGGCTGGCGCGGCAAGCGCGAGATCCACGAGGCGGCCAGTGTCGACGGCAGTGTGGGCACCCTCCGCGGCGACCTGATCCATTACCCGTACCGGTCATTGCAGCAGCAGCTGGCCAAGACCGAGAAGTACGCGCGGATGATGGCCGAGCACGAGTTCGCGCGCGGCAAGCGGGCCACGCTGGGCAAGCTGGTGCTGGCCCCGGCCTGGCGGTTCTGGCGCGGCTTCCTGTTCCGCGGCGGCTTCCGCGATGGCTGGCACGGCCTGGTCTACGCCTATGTGCGCGCCAACTACGTGCGGCAGAAGACCATCATGCTGTGGATGCTGGGCAACGGCCAGGCAGTGGCCGACCCGGTCGCACCTGCGGAACGGTCCTGAGCCGGCTGTGTCACACTGACCACGCGTTGCCCGAAGATCCCCCATGAAAATCCTGTACACCAACTTCCACTACGGCGACGGTGGCGGCCACACCACGTACATCGTGTCCCTGGCGCGGGCCCTGCATGGCCAGCACACGCTCCATGTCGCTGCCCCCGCCGACAGCCGCCTGCTGCGCACCGTTGCCGAAGAGGGCATCGCGACCGCCCTGCCGATGGCCTTCGGCAGTGGCCTGCCGACCTTGCCGCAGCAGCTGGCCGAACAGCGCGCGTTGCGCCGCCTGGTGCGGGACGAGGGCATCGACCTGGTCCACGTCAACGGCGCACGCGATCACCGCTTCGTGATGCAGAGCCTGCTCGGCATGCGCCGGCCGCCGATCATCCTCACCAAGCACAACAGCAAGCCGACCAACACCCTGGGCAATGCCTTCCGTGCGCGCTGGGCCACCGATCGCGTGATCGCGGTATCGGCCCATACCGGGCGGCTGCTGGAGCAGGGCTCATACCGCCGCTGTCCGATCGACGTGGTCCGCAACGGCGTCGACCTGGCCCGTTTTGCACCGATGGCCGCCGACGCGGGGCAGGCAATGCGGCAGCAATGGACCCAGGATCCGGATGACCTGGTGCTGGTCAGCAATGCCGGCACTGACGACTACAAGGGCTGGATCGACCTGGCGCAGGCCATCGCCCTGCTGCCCGATGCCATCCGCCCACACGTGCACATGGCGGTGGCCGGCCACCTGCCCAACGCACAGCAGCGCGGACAGGTGCAGGCGCTCGGCGAGGTCGCAGCGCAGGTGCACTTCACCGGCCTGCTGGCCGATACGCGCCCGCTGATCGCCGCCGGCGACGTCGGCTTCGTGCTGTCCAACGACATCGAAACGATCTCCTTCGCCTGCCGCGAAATGATGGCCAGCGCCAGGCCGATGCTGGTCAGCGACTATGCCGGTCTTCCGGAGAACATCCAGCAGGGCGTCGACGGCTGGGTCGTACCCACCCGTGACGTGGCCGCCATCGCGGCGCAGTTGCAGGCGATGTACGAACAGCGCCAGGCCCTGGCGGCAATGGGCATGGCCGCCCGCCGTCATGCAGAAGCCGCGTTCGGCCTGCAGACCTTCGCCGATGCGACCCTGGCCAGCTACGAAGCGGCGCTGGGCTCGCGCTGATCGGGGCGGCGAGGCTCGGACAGCGCCAGCAGCAGCGCGACCCAGGCGGCATAGAACGACGCGGTGCGCATGTCACGCAGCATCATTTCGGTAACGCCGAAGACGGCGAAGGCCACGCAGATGCTCAACCCTGCAGCGGCATGCAACCGCGATCGCTCGTCGCCACGCCACAGGCGTGGCAGGAACACCAGCGCGGGCGCCAGGTACACCAGCACCAGCCCCAGCCCGCCCAGCACACCGTAGGTGGCCAGGAAGTACAGCAGGTCGTTGTGGGTCTCGCCGAAATCACGCGCGACCATCGTCGAGACCTTGCCCTGTTCGGCAAGCCGTTCCAGTTCCTGGCGGAAGCGGTTGCCGCCGCCGACACCGAACACTGGTTGCTCACGGATCATGTGGCCCGCCGCGCTCCACAACTGCAGGCGGATGCAGACCGACGTATCGGCCAGGTGGTCCGCACTGCAATCACCATACTCGTTCACGCCGGCATCGATGCGGTCGCGCAGCGCGCCATCATGGGTGGCGACAATGCCTACGCCCGCCGCAAGTACCAGGCCCAGCAGGATCTTCATGCGGCCAAGCCGACGCCCCATCACCAGCAGGCCGATCAGCAGGAAACAGGGAATCGCCAGCAGGCCACCGCGGGTCTGCGTCCACAGGAAGGCAACCAGGCCCAGGATGCCGGTCAGCAGCTTCAGCGTCGCCTCGATGCGGGTAAAGCGGGTCACCGGCAGACCCAGTGACACCAGGCTCAACACACCAAACAACAGGGTCAGGTCACCGTAGGTCACCGCGTTGAACTGCTGGGTGGCAGGGCGCGCGCCGGTTTCCAGCGCCAGCCAGCCAATGATCACCGCTGCCGACCACACTGCGGGCAGGGTTCCCAACAGGGCGCGCCCAAGGATCCTGCGTGGCACCCGCAGCGCCGCGAACAGGATCAACAGCATCGACAGCAGGCGCGCCGCTTTTTCGACCTCCGACCCTTTCCAGATGCCATGCACACCAAGGCTGACCAGAACACCCACCAGCATCACGCCCATGCCGATGCCCATCCATGCATAGCGACGAACGGCGCCCGGCAGCAGGGCCGGCGATGCCGAGGGCATCAGCAGCAGGATCAGCGACAACAGGATCACCAGATAGAAGCCCGCGCTGCCGCCTTCCATGGTGAGCATCAACAGCGTCGGCAATGCCCCCAGCGCCACCGTATAGGCGCCGGCCAGGAAGCCCGACGTGCGGGAAGTAGACGGAGAAAGCGGGATCACGTGGTGCGGTCAGCGGGTCGGTAGCGGGAGACCGGCACGGTGCCGGGAGCGGTGCTCATTCTAGGGCAGAGCGAGCCTTCGATTGTCGCAGCGCCGTCATGTTCGTCGCTCATTCGTTCAGTCCTCATCCGGTGGCCCCTGCAGCAGGTACTCGCGTTCCAGTTCCGCCACCGTGGGCGCGCAGGTGCCCCTTACGACCGCCGCAGGAACCAGCCACCAGCGCCGCCGGTTGGAAATGCCTGCCATCTCCGCCCGTGAACGATCAATGCAGCCCTGCATGGCATCGTCGTTCACCAGCAGCCAACGTCGTCCGGGGTCCAGCCGCTGCCAGCGCACGGCCGCCTGCAGCTGCTCATGCCAGCGGTTCTCGAATCCAAACGTGGCCGCCGGCCTGTCGGCCATCAGCAGGTTCTGCTCCTTCCAGGCCACCAGCCCCAGCTCCGCATCCGGCGCGAGGCGTGCGCCGACGTCGCGCATCAATCCACGCGCGGAGCTTGAATCATTCAGCAGCGGGTAGCCGACCAGGCCGTACAACACCCAGGCTGCGGTCAGGGTCGAGACCAACGCCAGGTGGCTGCGACGGCGTCCTGCCACCATCAGGCCCAGCCCACCCCAGAGTCCCATCGCCAGGATCGCCCAGGCCAGCGCGTCGGTCGCGCCAGGTGGCAACCCACGACCACGGGTGAGATTCACTTCGAAGTGCGGATCACCCAGCAGCGCAAGCGCCCCGACCAGGGTCAGGGCCGACGCCAGCACCGCGGTGAAACCCCACAGCAGGCCCTGCACGTCGCGCCGCTTCATCAATCCAGGCAAGAGGGGCGCCAGTGCCAGGCAGAACATCGGCAACGCTGGCAGGATGTAGACGTCGCGCTTGCCATCGGGAATGGAGAAGAACAGCACGAGCAGCAAACACCAGGCCAGCGGCAGCAGGTAGCGTGGGTCACGTCGGCGCAGGCGCCTGCGCCAAGCTGGAATGGCCCACGGCAACGCCAGGAACGCCGGGATCCACATCGACGGCATTACGCCGAAGAAGTACCACCACGGCTGGTGATGATCCCAGGAATGCGTATAGCGGCGCGCCGTCTGCCGGAACAGGATGTCGCTGATGTAGGCACGGTACTCGTCCGAGCCGGTGCCCAGTCCGGCCAGCAGCATCGGTGCCAGCCACAACGATACCGCCAGCAGGAATGCCAGTGGCGCCAGCCAGAAACGGCCATCGCGCGCATGCAGGGACACACGCGGCCAGTGCAGGGCCGAGGCGATGGCCGCCGGCACGATCATCAACAGGGCAAGCATGCCCACACCCTTGGTGATCACCCCGATTCCGGCAAAGAACCAGCCCAGCCACCACCAGCGCCAGGCCGGCCCCAGCAGCAGGTGGCGCAGCAGGCCATAGTTGGCCAGGGTGATGAACAGCACCAGCAGCGGGTCGATCTGCGCCTTCTTCGCCTGGAAGGTGAACTGCAACGCGAACAGCAGCGCCCATCCCGCGTACAGCCCTACCTGCCGCGTCCACAACCGACGGCCGAGATCGACCACGCACCACAGCGTACCCAGCGCCGCCAGCAGCGACGGCAGCAGGAAGGCCACCCGCCAGTGGCCGATCACGCCGTACAGCGTGGCCTGCCACCACATCAGCATCGGCGGCTTGTCCGAATACAGCTCGGTGCCGCGATGCGGGAACAACCAGTAACCGCTGTCGACCATCTGCTTGGCCACCAGCGCGAAACGCGGCTCGTCCGAAGGCCATGGATCACGGAGGCCCAGACCGGCCCCCAGCACCAGCAGGGCCATCACCACGAACAACCACGTCTGGCGCGACGCGTGGGTTTTCAGCATGGGACTCGAAACGGCAGCAGGGGTCAGGCTGCTTTTATCAGACGCGCATAGAAGAAACCGTCAGCATCGTTGTCACCCGGCAGTCGCTGGCGTGCCACACCTTCGCAATCCACGCCGAATGCGTCGCCCAACGGCTGCGCCACGGCGTCCGGATGCCACTTCAGGAACGCGCGCACCTGATCGATGTTCTCGGCACGCAGGATCGAGCAGGTCGCATACAGCAGCACGCCGCCTGGGCGCAGCATCGACCAGCAGGCTTCCAGCAGGCGCGCCTGCACACCGACCAGCGCATCGATGTCTTCGGCACGGCGGTGGAACATCACATCCGGCTGACGACGGATCACACCGGTGGCTGAACAAGGTGCATCCAGCAGGATCGCGTCGAACGGCACGCCATCCCACCATGACCCGGGGTCACTGGCATCAGCAACCAGCGTCTGTGCATGCTCCCCCACCCCGGTACGCGTGTAGCTGTCGCGTGCACGGGCCAGCCGTCGCGCGTCGATATCCAGCGCCAGCAAGCGCAGGCTGGGGTCACGCTCAAGCAGGTGCGCCGACTTGCCGCCAGGCGCCGCACAGGCATCCAGCACGCGTGCACCGGCCGCCGGTGCCAGCGCATCGGCCGCGCATTGCGCCGAGAGGTCCTGCACCGACAGCGCACCGTCGGCAAAGCCGGGCAGCTGGTTCACGGCAACGGGAGCCGCCAAGCGCAACGCATCGGCGCAGAGCGCACTGGCTTCGGCAGCAATGCCCGCCTCGGCCAGCGCGGCCAGTGCCTTGTCGCGGCCACCGTGCTGGCGGTTCGCACGCAGCCACAACGGTGCCGGCTGAAGGCTGGCGTTGAAGATCGCCTCGGCCTGCGCCGGCCAATCGCGCTCAATCGCATCGGCCAGCCATTCCGGGAAGGCATCGCGTGCGGGCTGCTCGGGGAAACCTTCGCGCTGCGCACGGCGCAGGATCGCGTTGACTAGGCCTGCCTGGCGCTCACGACCCAGCGCGCGCGCCGCATCGACCGTGGCCGACAACGCCGCATGCGCCGGCAGCTCCAGCACGTCCAGCTGCGCGAAGCCGACCATCAGCAGCGTGCGCAGATCGGCGTCACGCGCCGACAACGGCTTCTGCATCCACGACTGCAGCGCGGCGTCGTAGGTGCTGCGACGGCGCAGGACGGCAAAACACAGGGCTTCCAGCAGCGCGCGGTCGCGGCTGTCGGCCAGCTTCGGCAGCGCCCAGGCCAGTTCAGCCTTCAACGAACGGCCACGGGTGAACACCTGTGCCAGTACACGTGCGGCCAGCATGCGTGTGGCCGCGCCCGGTGCCGCCTTGGCGACGGAGAAATCGTTCTGCTTCGACACCGCTTATGCTCCCACGCGCAGGTCGCGGCGAGCGTTGAGGTAATCGGCGGCGGTGATCGCCTTGCCGCCTTCACGCTGCAGCACGCGCAGGCGCAATGCGCCTTGGCCACAGGCGATGTCGATGCCATCACGGCTGGCGGCCAGCACCGTACCCGGTGCCTGGCCGTGGTCCGCCTCCAGCGCCACCGCGCCATGGATGCGCACGCGTTCGCCGGCCAGCGTCGCCTCGGCGATCGGCCACGGATTGAAGGCGCGCACGGTGCGCGCCAGCGCGCCCGCGTCCTGCGCCCAGTCCAGCTTCGCTTCGGCCTTGTCCAGCTTGTGCGCGTAGGTCACGCCCTGTTCCGGCTGCGGCCGCGCGATCGGCTTGATGCCGGCACGCAGCAGGCCCAGACCATCGGACAGCACCTGCGCTCCCAGTTCCGCCAGCTTGTCGTGCAGCTGGCCACCGGTATCGGTGGCAGCGATCGGCAGTTCCTGGTGCAGCAGCACCGGGCCGGTATCCAATCCGGCCTCCATCTGCATGAGGCAGACGCCGGTTTTCGCATCGCCGGCCTGGATCGCACGCTGGATCGGCGCGGCACCGCGCCAGCGCGGCAGCAGCGAGGCATGCACATTCCAGCAGCCGTGGGTCGGAATGGCCAGCACCGCCTTGGGCAGGATCAGGCCGTAGGCCACCACCACCATCAGGTCCGGCTGCAGGTCGCGAAGCTGCTGCTGGGCCGCCTCGTCCTTCAGCGACTCGGGCTGGTAGACCGGGATGCCACGGGCCACCGCTTCCAGCTTGACCGGCGACGGCGCCAGGCCACGGCCACGCCCGGCCGGACGATCAGGCTGGGTGTAGACGGCCACGACCTCATGATGGCGCGCAGCCGCGCGCAGCGATGACACCGCGAATTCCGGCGTACCGGCAAAGACAATCCTCATGGCTACCCCACTTGCAGGATGGATTCGTGCAGGAAAGAAAACGGCGCCGTCGGCCGGCGCCGTACAGCCCGCGCGTGCCGCGCAGGCGCGGGCCACCCGAAGGGCGGCCCGGATTGGCGATCACGCCACGTGCTTGCGCTGCTTGGCCAGCTTCTTGCGCACCATCTCGCGCTTGAGCGGCGACAGATAGTCGATGAACAGCTTGCCGTCCAGGTGATCCATCTCGTGCTGGATGCAGGTGGCCAGCACTTCGCCGGCTTCCAGCTGCTGTTCCTGGCCATTGCGGTCCAGGTACTTCACGGTGATGGTATCGGCACGGGTCACGTCGGCGAAGATGCCCGGAACCGACAGGCAGCCTTCCTGGTACACCCGGCCCCCGTCCCTGGCGACGATTTCCGGGTTGATGAACACATGCGGTTCATTCTTTTCTTCGCTGACGTCGATGACCATGAAGCGCTTGTGCACGTCCACCTGGGTGGCGGCCAGGCCGATGCCCGGGGCGTCGTACATGGTCAGGAACATGTTGTCGATCAGTTCCTGGAAGGCCGGCGTGGTGACTTCGGCAGCTTCGATCAACGCAGCCTTGGTACGCAGGCGCGGATCGGGGAACTCGAGAATGGGGAGAAGGGCCATGGCTGTTTCCGGATAGGGGGCCGGCACGCCGGCATACGTCGCAGATTCTAGCTCCAACGCTTGCCTTGCGCCCCGGTTTCTGGACTATAGTGCGCGGACCTGTTGGGGAATCAGGGCTTCACACCTATGTTGCTTCGTTTTCGTACGGTCGTCGCCGCGGCGATGCTGACCGTGGCTGCCTATGCTACCGCCGTGGAAGTGAATGGCGGGCACCCGGACACCTATGTGGTCCGAAAAGGGGATACGTTGTGGGATATCGCCGCACGTTTCCTGCAGAAGCCGTGGCTGTGGCCGGAGATCTGGCAGGCCAATCCGCAGATCGCCAATCCGCACCTGATCTATCCCGGTGACGTGCTCAGCCTGGCCTATCTGGACCGGGTCACCGTGGCGGCCCAGCCCGGCCCGCGCCAGGAGGCCCCGATCGACGCCATTCCGCTGGCCCAGGTCGAGCCGTTCCTGAAGCAGCTGAGCGTGGTCGACAGCATCGAGCAGCTGCCCGCCGTTGTCGGCCTGGAAGAGGAACGCCTGCGCGTTACCGGCGGCAACACCGCCTATGTGCGCCTGGCCGATGCCCAGCTGGGCCAGCGCTGGGCCGTGGTGCGCCCGACCGTGCGCTATGCCCAGCCCAAGCCGACCGAAGACCTGACCGCAAACGGCGATGTCACGCCGGGCAGTGGCAACCTCTGGAAAGCCTACAACGCGCCCAACGCGCGCCGCGGCGTGCTCGGCTACGAGCTGGCCCAGGTCGCCACAGGCACCATCACCCGGGTCGCTGGCGGCAAGGTCGAGGCCTCCACGCTGGCGCTGGACAAGGACCTGGGCGGCCGTGAAGTGCGTGCCGGCGACCGCCTCGTGCCGGTCGAGGCCCGTCCGTACGACCTGCAGTTCGTGCCGCATGTACCGGCGGCCAGCGTCGAGGGCGTCGACGTGCGCGTGCTGGCGGTGACCGACATGTTCACTGCCGGTGGCCCGCGCGACGTGATCGCGATCTCGGCAGGGCGCGCCCAGGGCGTGGACAATGGCACCGTGTTCTCGCTGTGGCGGCCGGGCCGCCATGTGACGGACCGCATGAAGTACCCGACCTCGTCGCGTATGGACGATGCCCTCAGCGGCAACGTGGGCCGGGTTGCGCTGCCGGATGAGTACGCCGCGCACGCGATGGTGTTCCGCACCTTCGACAACGTCAGCTACGCACTGGTGATGCAGGGCGTGAAGCCGGTGCGCGTGGGTTACAACGCACTGCATCCGGACGCGAAGTAACGGTTGCCGGGCTGCCCCGACCACCGCAGGTCGTGCCGGCCGCTGGCCGGCAGGCATCTCCGGCAAAGTCTGACAGCCGCATGCGAAGGCGCCCTAGGGCGCCTTTGTTGTATGCGCCCGATAGTGGGGGGATGACCAACCAAGCTGACGAGGCGCTGCTGCGCCTGTTGATGGCAGGCGGCGCGCTGGCGCCCCGGCGGGCCCTGCTGCAGGCCGCAGGCAGCGCGGAGATCGCCATCGCGCAGGGCGCCGCGAACTGGCGCGCGCACGGCTGTACGCCAGAGCAGTGCGCCGCACTGGAACGCCCGGATGCCCGGGCCTGGGCGGTGGCACGGCGCTGGCTGGAAGACGACAACCAGCACCTGCTGGCCTTTACCGATCCGGCATTCCCTCCGCCCCTGCAGGATGTCCCCAACCCACCCCTGGCGCTGTTCATCGCCGGCGACCCCAGTCTGGCCTGGCGCCCGTCGGTGGCGCTGGTCGGCAGCCGCTCGCCGACGCCGGGCGGACGCGCGCTGGCCGCGCGCTTTGCCGGCTGCTTCGTCGAAGCCGGGCTGGCGGTTACCAGTGGCCTGGCGGCGGGCATCGACGCGGCCGCGCATCAGGCCACGCTGGACGCCGGTGGCTGCACCGTGGCGGTCATCGGCACCGGCCCGGACCGTGCCTACCCGGACGGCCACGCACGGCTGCAAGCCCGGATCGCCACCGATGGCGCGGTGCTCAGCGAGTACCTGCCCGGAACGCCGGCACGCCCCGGCCACTTCCCCGCCCGCAACCGGCTGGTGGCCGGGTTGGCGCTGGCGACGGTGGTGGTCGAGGCCGCCCAGCGCTCGGGTGCCCTGATCACCGCACGCCTGGCTGCCGAGGCCGGCCGCGAGGTCTGCGCCCTGCCCGGCTCGGTACTCAATCCACGCGCGGCGGGCTGCCATCGGCTGATCCGTGAGGGTGCTGCACTGGTCGAGCGCCCGGAGGAGGTCCTTGAACTGCTGGCCCCCGCCCTTCGCCAGCAGCTGCCGGGCTTGCAATCACGGTTGGCCACCCCCACTGAACAGGCACCGCCGGTACTCCTGCCGGCGCGCTGGGCCGACGACCCTGACTACCAGTGCTTGTGGCGGGCCCTGGACCACAACCCAAGCGGTATGGATTCACTGATCACACGCTGTGGATTGACGGCGCCCCAGGTGTCCTCCATGCTGCTGGCCATGGAACTGGCGGGAATCGTGGTGTGCGTACACGGCCGCTACTGTCGAACTCCCTAGTTTCTTCACCTCCACAGCGTCGCGCGACGCAGGCCGAGGGGCAATGAAAGAGAGCATCCTGGATGTACTGCTGTACCTGTTTGAACACTATTTCAGCGAAGATGCGGACCTGATCCGTGACCGCGATTCGCTCCAGAACGGCCTGATCCAGGCCGGTTTCAGCCCAACCGAGATCAACAAGGCATTCGACTGGCTCGATGCCCTGGCCGCGCAGCGGCCGAGCGTGGCCCAGGCGCGGGTCGATGGCCCCGTGCGCGTCTACCACGGCCCCGAGCTGGACAAGCTGGACGTGGAATGCCGCGGTTTCCTGCTGTACCTGGAACAGCACGGCATCCTCGACGCCGACCAGCGTGAACTGGTGCTGGACCGGGCGATGGCCCTGGACCAGGACGAACTGGACCTGGACGACCTGAAGTGGGTCGTCCTGATGGTGCTGTTCAACCAGCCCGGCTCCGAGGCGGCGTATGCCTGGATGGAGACGCAGATGTTCATGGACGAGCCAGAACCCCTGCACTGACCGTACACTTGGGGGCATAGCGCATTCAGGAGCGTCCCCGTGAGCGAGTGGTTCCATGCAGAAGGCAACCGGCAGCAGGGTCCGCTGCCGGCGGAACAGTTGGTCGAGTTGTTCCGCAACAACCAGATCTCCCTGGACACCCTGGTCTGGCGCGACGGCCTGCCGCAATGGCAGCCGTTGCGCACCGTGGTCGACGAACTCGGCCTGATCGTGCCGGCGCTGGACGCTGCCGCCCCCCCCGTGGAACCCGAGCCCGAACCGGAACCGGTGGCTCCGCCTCCGCCGCAGCCGCCGATGCTGCCGCCATCCACGCCCTACACCACCAGTGCATCGGCCACCGCCCTGCCGCCCCCGAAGAAGAAGCTGTCCGGCTGTGCCCTGACCGCCATCATCGGCGGCGGCCTGCTGTTGGTGCTGGTACCGATCGTGGCCATCCTGGCCGCCATCGCGCTGCCTGCCTACAACGACTACACCGTGCGCGCCAAGGTCGCCGGCGCCGTGACCGCACTGCAGCCGTTGAAGGACCAGGTGCAGCACTTCGCCGATGACGAAGGCCGGTGCCCCGGTGCCAACGACGCCGGCTTCCCGGCCCCGGGCGACTTCACCCAGGCCGGCCTGTCGGCGGTGAACATCGGCCGCTTCAACAACGGCCACTGCGGCATCGAGGCCACCCTGGCCGTACCCGGCAAGAAACCCGATGGCGACCTGTTGTGGCTGGAATACGATCGCGACAGCGGCCGTTGGGAATGCAGCGGCGAAAGCGACGACAAGTACCTGCCGCCGTCGTGCCGCGGCTGAACCGCGCGCGCACCGGCACCTCCAAGGACGACCCAACAGGGAACATGCAATGACTGAGTGGTACTACGCCGAAGGACAGCAACGCCAGGGCCCGCTGCCGGTCCAGGAGATCCGCCAGCGCTTCCAGCGCGGCCAACTGAACCTGGACACCTTGGTCTGGCGCGAAGGCATGGCGCAGTGGGCTGCGCTGCGCCAGGTGGTCGACGAACTCGGACTGCAGACGCTGGCCGACGCCAGCACGGCCACCAGCAGCGGCGGCTTCGACCTGCGTGGCGACTATGCCGCCATCGACAACGGCAGCGCCCCCCTGCCGGGCACCGGCGCGCTCAGCAGCTCGCCCTACAGCGCCCCGGCAGCGGCCGGTGCCGCAGGCCATGCCCAGCCGGTGATGGGTGGCGAAGTGGTCTACGCGGGCTTCTGGAAGCGCGTGGCCGCCTACATGATCGACTACTTCGTGCTGGTCATCCCCGGCAGCATCATCGGCGCCATCCTCGGCGTGGTGCTCGGCGCCAGCATGGGCGCGATAGGCAGCGGCGAATCGGCCATCGAAGTGGTCGCCCAGCTGTCCAGCGCGCTGATCAACTTCGCCATCGGCATGGCGTACTACACCTGGTTCCATGCCTCGAAGGGCGGTGCCACGCTGGGCAAGATGGCGGTCGGCATCAAGGTCGTGCGCAGCAATGGCGAACGCCTGACCAAGGCCCGCGCATTTGGTCGCTACTGGGCCATGCTGCTGAGCAGCTTCACCCTCGGCATCGGCTTCCTGATGGCGGCGTTCACCGAGCGCAAGCAGGGCCTGCACGACATGATCTGCGACACCCTGGTGGTCGACCGCTGGGCCTACACCGACCAGCCGCAGCTGCAGCGCCGGGAGCTGGGAACGGTCACCGTGCTGGTGCTGGTGCTGACCGGCCTGCTGTCGCTGGTGGGCCTGGCCCTGCTGGTGTTCGCAGTCGGCTTCATCGCCAAGATGGCCTCCTGAACGGCCATCCTCACGCCTCGCTGCTTGACACGGGCTGTCCGGGCGTGATTCCTCTAATAAGGTGAAACTGAACGCCCGGCACATTACCGGGCGTTCAGTTTATGGATTTGCCCGTGGCCGCTTCACTAATGCGGCCGTTTGCTCCACCCTAGCGGCCCCTTCCTCCGGTTCGCCCACAGACCTTCCCGACATGCCCAAGCACCTGCTCATCGTCGAATCGCCGGCCAAGGCCAAGACGATCAACAAATACCTCGGCAAGGACTACACGGTCCTGGCCTCGTATGGGCATGTGCGTGACCTGATTCCGAAGGAAGGCGCGGTCGACCCGGACAACGGGTTCGCCATGCACTACGACGTGATCGACAAGAACGAGAAACACGTCGATGCGATCGCCAAGGCCGCCAAGGGCGCCGACGACATCCTGCTGGCGACCGACCCGGATCGCGAGGGTGAAGCGATCAGCTGGCATATCGCCGAGATCCTGAAGGAACGCGGGCTGGTCAAGGACAAGCCGATGCAGCGCGTGGTGTTCACCGAGATCACCCCGCGCGCCATCAAGGAAGCGATCAGCCAGCCGCGCGCGATCGCCAGTGACCTGGTCGATGCCCAGCAGGCACGCCGCGCGCTGGACTACCTGGTCGGCTTCAACCTGTCGCCGGTGTTGTGGCGCAAGGTCCAGCGCGGCCTGTCCGCCGGCCGCGTGCAGAGCCCGGCGCTGCGCATGATCGTCGAGCGCGAGGAAGAGATCGAAGCCTTCATCGCCCGCGAGTACTGGTCGATCGCCGCCGAGTGCGCGCACCCGTCGCAGCACTTCAACGCCAAGCTGATCAAGCTGGACGGGCAGAAGTTCGAGCAGTTCACCATCACCGATGGCGACACCGCTGAAGCGGCGCGCATGCGCATCCAGCAGGCCGCGCAGGGTTCGCTGCACGTCACCGACGTGGCCAGCAAGGAGCGCAAGCGCCGCCCGGCGCCGCCGTTCACCACTTCCACCCTGCAGCAGGAAGCCTCGCGCAAGCTCGGCTTCACCACCCGCAAGACCATGCAGGTGGCACAGAAGCTGTATGAAGGCGTGGCGATTGGCGACGAAGGCACCGTCGGCCTGATCTCGTACATGCGTACCGACTCGGTGAACCTGTCGCAGGACGCGCTGGCCGAGATCCGCGATGTGATCGCCCGCGACTACGGCATCGCCTCGCTGCCGGACCAGCCGAACACCTACCAGACCAAGTCGAAGAACGCCCAGGAAGCGCACGAAGCGGTGCGGCCGACCTCGGCGCTGCGCACGCCTGCGCAGGTCGCGCGCTACCTGACCGATGACGAGCGCAAGCTGTACGAGCTGATCTGGAAGCGCGCGGTGGCCTGCCAGATGATTCCGGCCACGCTCAACACCGTCAGCGTCGACCTCTCCGCCGGCAGCGAACACGTGTTCCGTGCCAGCGGCACCACCGTGGTGGTGCCCGGCTTCCTGGCCGTGTACGAAGAAGGCAAGGACAACAAGAGCGCCGAGGACGAGGACGAAGGCCGCAAGCTGCCGGCGATGAAGCCCGGCGACCGCGTGCCGCTGGAACGCATCCAGGCCGAACAGCATTTCACCCAGCCGCCGCCGCGCTACACCGAAGCGGCGCTGGTGAAGGCGCTGGAAGAGTACGGCATCGGCCGTCCCTCGACCTACGCCTCCATCATCCAGACCCTGCTGTTCCGCAAGTACGTGGAAATGGAAGGCCGCAGCTTCCGCCCGTCCGACGTCGGCCGTGCGGTGTCCAAGTTCCTGTCCAGCCACTTCACCCGGTACGTGGACTACGACTTCACCGCCAAGCTCGAAGACGAGCTCGACGCCGTCTCGCGTGGCGAAGAAGAGTGGATCCCGCTGATGGCCCGCTTCTGGGAGCCGTTCAAGGAGCTGGTGGAAGACAAGAAGGAATCGGTCGACCGTGCCGAGGCCAGTGGCGCGCGCGAGCTCGGCACCGACCCGAAGACCGGCAAGCCGGTCAGCGTGCGGCTGGGCCGCTTCGGGCCCTACGCGGCCATCGGCAGCACCGCCGAGGACGCCGAGGAGAAGCCCAAGTTCGCCTCGCTGCGCCCTGGGCAGTCGATGCACACCATCTCGCTGGAAGACGCGCTGGAACTGTTCCTGATGCCGCGCGCGCTGGGCGAGGACAACGGCGAGCCGGTCAGCGTCGGCATTGGTCGCTTCGGCCCGTTCGCCAAGCGTGGCAGCACCTATGCCTCGCTGAAGAAGGAAGACGACCCGTACACCATCGACCTGGCCCGCGCCGTGTTCCTGATCGAAGAGAAGGAAGAGATCGCGCGCAACCGGATCATCAAGGAGTTCGAGGGCAGCGACATCCAGGTGCTGAACGGCCGCTTCGGCCCGTACATCAGCGATGGCAAGATGAACGGCAAGATCCCCAAGGATCGCGAACCGGCATCGCTGACCCTGGCCGAAGTGCAACAGCTGATGGAAGAAACCGGCAAGCCGGTGCGCAAGGGCTTCGGCGCCAAGAAAGCCGCTGCGAAGAAGGCACCGGCCAAGAAGGCGGCGGTGAAGAAGGAAGCCGCGCCGAAGAAGGCCGCTGCAAAGAAAGCGCCTGCCAAGAAGGCCCCGGCCAAGAAAGCGGTGAAGAAAGCTGCCGCGAAGAAGGCCCCGGCGAAGAAGGCCGCTGCAAAGAAGTAGATCCACGCCACGCGTGGGTGAGGTGGCAAGGTGTGCGGACCAACGGTCCGCACCCACCACCCCTTCTGCACGCAGCAGGGAGATAATGGAGGCCCACGCCGGGCCGGTCGCCGCCATGAAAGAACTCACCCTGGACTCTGCTGTCGCCACGCTCCGCGCGGGCGGCGTGATCGCCTACCCCACCGAAGCGGTCTGGGGCCTGGGCTGTGATCCCTCGCACGAAGCGGCGGTGCACATGGTGCTGCGGCTGAAGCAGCGCCCGATCGAGAAAGGTATGATCCTGGTCGCGGCCGAACTGGCGCAGCTGGAAGGCTGGGTGCGCCTGCAGGCGCTGCCCGACGCCCGCCAACGCGCCGTGCTGGCCAGCTGGCCCGGCGCAAACACCTGGATCCTTCCCGCCGGCCCGCGCGCGCAGCCCTGGGTCACCGGTGAACACAGTGGTATCGCGGTACGCATCAGCGCGCACCCGCTGGTGGCCGAACTCTGCCGCGCCTGGGGCGGGCCGCTGGTCTCCACCAGCGCCAACCTGGCCGGAGAACCACCGGCACGCAGCCGCGAAGAGCTGGACCCGCGCCTGCTACGCCTGCTCGACGGCATCCTCGATGGGCAGACCGGTGGCCTGGCCCAACCCACCCCGATCCGCGACGCGCTCAGCGGCAACGTGCTGCGCTCCTGAGCCGGCGATTGCGCTGCTGCGGACAATCACGCACCCTGCCGCCATGACCCTGCTGCGCGCCACCCTCAGCCTGTGCCTGCTGCTGCCGTGGGCGGCGCCCGCCGCCGACGACGTGCGGGTGTACCGCTGCGTTGCCAGCAACGGGGCCGTTGCCCTGCAGGACACGCCCTGCAACAGCGGCCGCCAGCAGGTGCGCGACCTGCAGCGCCCGCGCGATCCCGCTCCACGCGTGGTGCGCAGTGATGCCACGCCTCCGCCGCCCAGCGAAACCCCGGTCATCCGCGAGCGCGAAGTCCGCCACGTCTACATCCAGCCGCCGCAGCCGATGTACGAGTGCGTGAGCGAAGACGGCCAACGCTATACCAGCGACAACAACGAAGGCAATCCGCGTTGGGTACCGTTGTGGACCAGCGTCTGGCTGCCACACGGTCATCGTGGCCCGGCCTACCCTGGACCACGCCCGGCCATCGGCACGCCGATCGGCGAAGGCGCAGGTTATCGCCCCCCTTCGATCGGCATGGGCGTGCAGGTTCCGGCCGGCAGCGTGCTGGTCCGCGACAGCTGCCATGCGTTGCCGCCGCAGGAAGTCTGCGCGCGCCTGCGCGACCGTCGCTGGGAACTTGACCGGCGCTACAACAGCGCACTGCAGAGCGAACGCACCGCCATCAGCAACGAACAGCGCGGCATCGATGCGCGCCTGTCGCGCGATTGCGAACGCTGAGCGCAGCACGCCGTCGCAGCCTGTACGCTGTGCGCATGAACCGAGTGATCTGGCTGCTCCTGGTGCTGCTGCCCGCAAGCACGTTGGCCGAAGAGGGCGTGATCTACCGCTGTACCTCCAGCAGCAGTGACGTCCCCACCCTGCAGCGCACGCCGTGCCCCACCGGCAGCAAGCAGCAGCTGCTGCGCATACCCGACCCGGCCAACACGCAGCCGGCGGCCGCTGCACCGGTGACCGCCGACCCTGCACCCGCCCCCGTCGAAACACCCGCGCCGGTGCCGGCCGGACCTGCCGTCGCCCCTGCGGCGCCAGCGAAACCACGACGCGCGGACGAAGGACGCACGATCATGGAGGCAGGCATGGTCGAACACGAGGGAGACGACCAGATCCTCGACAGCGCGATGCTGCGCCGCGATGCCGAGGCCCGCACCACCGCTGGTGAAAGTCCACCGAAGCCGCCGCTTCCTCCGATCTTCCAGTGCACCGACAGCCAGGGTGGCGGCTACCTGTACGAGTACGAGGCCGCGCCCGGCCGCTGCGAGCTGATGACGGTACAGGGCCTGGGTGGAGTGACGCCGGTGAATGCTGCCAGCTGTGAAGTGGTGCGCGACCACTGCGAAGCGCTTCCCGAAGCGCAGCGTTGCGGTGGTTGGCAGCAGCGCTTCCGCGATGCCCGCGGCCGTGAGCGCTTTGCCGCGCCGGAGAACCGCGGTACCGCGCGTGGTGAACGCGAGCGGCTGCAGGGCGTGCTGGAGGCCAGCAACTGCCCGGTGCCGGGGTGACGGCGGCGGCATGGCCGCACCTGCCCATGGGGTGGATCTGTTGTAGAGCCGAGCCATGCTCGGCTGCCGTTGGCGGAATGCAGCCGAGCATGGGCTCGGCTCTACAGCAGAGCGATCAGAACCCGTAGCGCAGGAAACCCCCATCCACCGCGATGCACTCGCCGGTGACATAGCTGGCCGCCGGCAGGCACAGGAAGCCGACGGCCGCGGCCACTTCCTCCGGCTCGCCAATGCGGCGCATCGGCGTGCGGTTGATCACTTCCTCGTAGTAATCCGGGTCCGACAACGGGCCGGACGTGCGCCGCGTGCGGATGTACCACGGCGCCACCGCATTGACCCGGATGCCATCCTCGGCCCACTCCACTGCCAGGTTGCGGGTCATCTGATGCATCGCCGCCTTGGTCATGCCGTAGACCACACCGCTGCGCACGTGGGTCAGGCCGGACACGCTGCCGACGTTGACGATGGACGACGACGCGTGGCGGGCCAGCAGCGGATGCGCGTAGCGCGACAGCTCGAACGCCGAGAACAGGTTGGTCTCGAAGATCTGCCGCCATTCGTCCTCGGAGTACTCCGTTGCCGCCTTGGTGACGTTGCCGCCGGCATTGTTGACCAGGATGTGCAGGCCATCGCTGTGGTCCTCCACCCAGTCCAGGATCTGGCGGCGGTCCTCGTCGTCGGAAACATCGGCGGCCAGCGCATTCACCTGCATCTGCGGATACACATCCAGCAGTTCGTCGCGCGCAGTCTCCAGCATGTCGATATCGCGGCCGACGATCATCAGGTCGGCACCGAGCCCCGCCAGTTCATGCGCGATGGCCAGGCCGATGCCGGCGCTGGCGCCGGTGATCAGGGCCGTCTGGCCGTCCAGGCGCCACCGTTGCTGGGTCATGTGTCCTCCGGGGCCGTGCCCACTGCGTTTCGATGCCGCAAGGATACGCGCTCACGGCGGCGCCCTGCCGGGGATGCGACACTGCCCGTACGCCCACCGCGGAGAGCCGCCATGCGCATCCTGATCCTGTCCACATCCGTGCTGGCCAGCCTGCTGCTGGCGGGCTGCCAGCGGCCGCCGACGCCGAACCCGGAGAAGCCACCGGCACCTCAGGCGATGGCGCGCGCGATGCATGAGCCGCTGGACCGCGCCAAGGGCGTGCAGAAAACCGTGGACGATGCCGCTGCGCGTGAGCGCAAGGCCGAGGCCGAAGCGACGCAGTGACCTGTGGGGTCAGAGCCCGTTTGCGCTGCAGAGGGATCCGGCCCCATGAACGAAAACGCCCGGCCAAGGCCGGGCGTTTTCATTCGTTACCGTTGCCGTTCAGAACCCGCAGAAGCAGTACGCCAACGCCTTCACCGGTGCGCCATTGCCCTTTTCGCGGGCCGCGTTCTCGACGAAGCGCAACTGAGTGTCCACTTCCGGCATCGTGCGTGCCAGCATCATCCGCGCCATGCCCGAATCGGACAGCATCCAGGCACCGGCGCGGCTGCCAGCGAACCCGCTGACGAACTGCGCGAACGGCGTGGCTGCCTTCTCGATGTAGCGCACGCGGTAGGCATCGGCCTTGCCGAGCTTGGCGCGACTGGCGGCATCGGCCACAGCATCCTTCAGGCCACCGAAGGCGTCGACCAGGCCACGTTCCTTGGCCTGTGCACCGCTCCACACGCGGCCACGGGCCACTTCGTCGACAGCCTCGACCGGCTTCTTGCGGGCGTCGGCGACGCGACCGGTGAAGTCGGCGTATCCCTTGTTGATCACCGTCTGGATGACCTGGCCCACCGCCGGATCCATCGGACGGGTGACATCGAAGGCACCCGCGAAACGGGTGGTGCCGACACCATCGGTATGCACGCCGATCTTGTCCAGCGCGCGGCTGAAGTTCGGCACCATGCCGAAGATGCCGATCGAACCGGTGATGGTCGACGGATCGGCATAGATGCGATCGGCATTCATGCTGATCCAGTAGCCACCGGAGGCCGCCAGGTCGCCCATCGACACCACCACCGGCTTGCCGGCGGCCTGCAGGGCCACCACTTCGCGACGGATCTGCTCGGAGGCGAACACTTCACCACCCGGCGAATTGACGCGCAGCACCACCGACTTCACGTTCTCGTCGTCACGCGCAGCACGCAGCAGCGCCGAGGTCGATTCGCCACCGATGCGGCCGGCCGGGAGATCGCCGCCGCTGATTTCGCCGGCGGCCACCACCACCGCTACCTGCGGACGGTTGTCGACCGGGTTGCGGCGCGCATCGAGCTGGCCCAGGTAGGTGCCGAAGTCGACGTTGCGGAAACCGCCATCGGCATCCTCGTCGGCCACGCCGCGCTCGATCATCAGATCCTCGAATTCCTCGCGGGTCTTCAGCGCGGTCACCAGTTTCTGCTGCAGGGCGAACTTGGCCAGGTCGCCACCGGCAGCGGCGATGCCTTCCGGCAGCGTGTCGATGCCGGCGGCCAGCTGTGCCGGGTCCAGGCGACGGGCCTTGGCGATGTCGCCCAGGTAGCGCTGCCACACGTCGTTCATCCAGAACAGGTCGGCTTCCTTGGAGGCCGGCGAGGCGGCGTCGAGCACGTACGGCTCGGCCGCGGACTTGTACTCGCCCACCTTGAACAGGTGCACGTCCACGCCCAGCTTGTCCTGCAGGCCGGTGCGGAAGTACTGGCGATAGCGGCCCAGTCCTTCGAGCACGACCGAACCCATCGGGTCCAGGTAGACCTCGTCGGCCTGCGCGGCCAGCAGGTACTGCGACTGGCCCATGCTCTCGCTGTAGGCCACCAGCTGCTTGCCGGAGGCGCGCAGATCCTGCAGCGCGGCGGCCACTTCACGCAGCGAGGCGAAGCCGGACGGCTGCAGCTTGTCCAGCTCCAGCACCACGCGCTCGATCTTCTTGTCTTCCTTGGCCGACTCGATCACCCGCAGCAGGTCACGCAACTGTATCTCTTCGGCGCCGTTGTCACCTACCGCCTTGGCCAGCGCGCGGCTGACCGGATCGGCGCTGAACTGCTCGACCAGGCGGCCTTCCGGTGCGATCACCAGGGTGGTGCGGTCCTGCAGCGACTTGCTGGCACCGGCGCCCATGCCGGCGGCAATGACGAACATCACCAGCAGCAGGAACAGCAGGCCGAAGAACACCAGGTTGAGGATCAACCTGCGGGTGAAGTTCATGACGTCCCACAGCCCGATGAAGAAACTGGCGACGGGGTTGCGACGCGCCGGGGGCAGCGGGGGCACGGGTTGATTCATGGAACGCTCCGGATGGCTTCTTGCCGTGGTGCCAGCATAGCCGGTGCCGCGTGATGCGGCATCGGACACAAGTCAGGGGATCGCCCGCCATGGGTCGGCATGGCGGGCGGGACGGATCAGGACAACATCGACTGGCCGACGCGCAGGCTGCTGCGGCGCAGGCGCCAGCCCATCAGGATGGCGGCGGCGGTCAGGCCGACGATCAGGCCGATCCACATGCCCTGCGGGCCCATGCCCAACCCCAGGCCGAGCCCGGCGCCGAGCGGCATGCCCAGGCCCCAGTACGCGAACATGGCGATGAACATTGGCACCCGGGTGTCCTTCAGGCCGCGCAGCGCGCCGGCCGACAGCACCTGGATGCCATCCGGGAACTGGAAGGTGGCCGCGTACAGCAGCAGGGTGGAGGCCAGGCCGGCCACCGCCAGGTCGTTGGTGTAGACACTGACGATCGCATCGTGGCCGAACAGCAGTACCGCCGCCGAGAGCGTCTGGGTGCCCATGATGATCGCGTAGCCGGCCCAGGCCGCACGCCGTACACCGAAGCCATCGCCACGGCCGACCGCATGGCCGACGCGCACGGTGGTGGCCTCGGCCACGCCCATCGGAATCATGAAGCACAGCTGGGCGACGTTGATCGCGATCTGGTGCGCGGCAGCTTCGTTGGCACCGAGGCGCCCGATCAGCAGCGCGGTGACGATGAACAGGCCGCCCTCCATCAGCACGGTAATGCCGATCGGCAGGCCGGTGCGCAGCAGATCCCAGATCGCCGACCAGCGCGGTCCTTCGAAGTGCGAGAACAGCTGTAGGTGGGCGAAGCGCTTGGTGAACCACAGGTAGGTGGCGAAGGCGATCGCCTGCAGCCACATCATCACCGCCGAGGCGATGCCCAGGCCCTCGGCGCCCATTTCCGGGAAGCCGAGCTTGCCGTTGGCCAGCACGTAGCCCATCGGCGCCAGCACCAGCAGGCCGCCGAAGCCGAGCAGCATGGTCGGCAGCGTCCAGTGCATGCCCTCGCTCAGATAGCGCATGCAGAAGTACAGGGTCAGCGCCGGGCCGCCCCAACGCACCGCATGCAGGAACGCGGTCGCCCCTGGCACGATGTCCGGTGCGATGCCGAATGCCGGCAGCAGCGGCGGCACCACGGTGAGGAAGGTGAACATGATCAGGCCAAGGCCCAACGCCAGCCACAGTGCCTGGCGGAACAGCGGGCCGATCTCGCGCTCGCGGCCGGCGCCATGCAGCTGCGACACCGAGGCGGTGAGCGAGATCAGGGTGCCGATCGGGATCAGCATCGGCAGCCACAACAGCGCCGTGCCGATGGTCACCGCGGCCAGGGTCGCGGTGGCATGGTGGCCGGCAATGACGTTGTCGACGAAGGAGATCAGACCGGTGGACACATGCCCGAGCACAAGCGGCAGGGCGAGCAGACCGGTGGCGCCGACTTCCTTGCTGAAGCGCGGCGTGGAGGTTGCAGTAGACATAAGGTGCTTGACGCGAACTGCGGTTGCGCGCGAAGGGCACAGGCACCGGGTTGCGGGCCGCCATCTTACGCGTGCAGCGCGCGCATTCCCATGACATGGCGTGAATGCTGGGTTCCGGCAGGCCCCGGCATCACGTGTTGCGATCGCGTTACCGGGGGAAAACGCCCGCCCTGTAGAGTCGACTGTCAGTCGACTTCCGCGCGCAGCGCGAGGTTTTCGCGGTTCTGTATGAAGAGCAGTCGACCAACAGTCGACGCTACCCCGTCGCCGTTACGCCTTCCGGTTTACTGCCCCGCCTGGCGCTTGAGCCAGGTGTCGCGCTCGGCGGGCGGCACGGCGAGGAACGCGCTGCGCACGGTGTCGCGTTCCTGCGGTGGTGTGCGTTGCGCGACCAGGGTGAGCTGGGCCAGCTGCGCCGGGCTGAGCTGGCGCAGCACGGCCAGCGCGGCCTCGCGCTGTTCCGGCGGCACGAAGCCGAACAGGCCGTGCAGCTTGGGGAATTCCAGGCCCAGCTGCGGGCCCAGCCGCCAGCCTTCGCGGAATGCCTGGTCCTGCGCCTGGAACTGCTGACGCAGCCGTTGCTGCTGCTCGGCCGGCAGTGCGTTGAATCGCGCAGCGGCCTGACGGATCCGCTCGCGTTCGCTCTCGGGCAGGGCGCGCCAGGCCGCGTAGTCGGCGCGACGCTGGCGTTGCTGCGGGGCGTCGAGCTGGGTGAACGCAGCCGGCGTCGTGCTTGTGGAGGCCGGGACCGGGGCCGCCGGCGAACTCCCCGGCACTGGCGGCGGCAGCGGTACGTTCAAGGTCTGCGGCGCGGCGGACAGCGACAACGGCAGGGCCAGCAGCAGGCTGGCGAACAGGGTCTTATTCATCGGCAGCGGCGGTTTCCAGCGTGGCGCTGGCCGGCTCGGGCCGGCTTGGCTTGGATTGCGATTCGTCCACCGGCAGCGGACCACCGGCCGCCGTCCACGCATACAGATCGGCATCGGCCACCAGCGGATAGTCACGATCGGCCAGCATCGTGGCGTCGTCCGTGGCCTGCGCAGGGGTCGCGTCCGGCGTGGCGTTGACCTTGCTTGGCGGCAGTGCTTCCACCGTGACCGGCCCCGCTTCACCCACCACGCCTTCCGGCAACAGGGCATCGCTGCCGAACGAATGCCCCTGCCAGTAGCGCCAGCCCAGCGCGGCGGCCAGCAGTACCGCCACCGTGACCAGCAGGATCAGTGGGCCGCGCCAGCGCGGCTTGGCATTCGTACGACGGCGCTTGCCGCTGGCGGGCGCACGCTCATCGCGCTGTGGTGCACGCCAGCTGGCGGTCGGGGTTTCATTGTTGGCAGCCGGCGCGGCGGGTTGCTGCAGCTGCTGCAGGCGCTTGGCCGGCAGGTCGCGTATACGCGCCTGCACCTGTTCGGCCAGCTGGCGCCAAGCCGAGGCATCGGGCTGGCCGTGCGCATCGCGCGGGCAGGCGTCGGCCAGCAGGTGCTGGTAGCCGGCCTCATCCTGGTCGAGCACGCGCATCGCGATGCCTTCATCCAGGCTGCCGCCCACACGCAGCAGCAGCGCCAGGCGCGGCAGCGATCCCATCTCGCCCAGCGCAGCCAACGGCGGCGCCCACTGACCGCCCACCGGTTCGCGCATTACCTGGCGCTGGCCCAGCAGGGTCCAGAAGCGGGTCGGCCACTGCGCCATCGGCAGGTCACTGGCGACTGCCGCAAACGCGCGCATCACCGCCACCAGGGTCTGCTCGGCGCGGGCAGCATCGCCGCACTGCAGTTCAGCCACCACCAGGGCGCGGCGTTCAACGCCTCGCAGGAACGCCGACAGCGCGCCGGCCGCGGTCGAGGAAACAGGGGCGGGCACAGCCGTCATCGGTCACTCCAAAGGTCTGCCCGCATGATAGCGGCAGGCAATCGGCGCCCGTAGGACTTGCGCCAGCAGGCACTTCGTGCTGCAGGTTGTGCACAGCACCAAGACCCGACTGCGGAAAACTGGGGCATCCAGCTGAATTCACTCTGTTTCAGCTTTGTTTCACACTTAACCTGTTGATTTTGAAAGCTTTTACCATGTGGCTATTTTTTGACCAACCCGAGCATGAGGCCGTCGCTATCGGCCTTCTGCGTTTCCGCTGGCGGTTAACACACAACGTTATCCACAGAACATGTGGATAAGACTGAATCTCCAATGGACTCCGATATTTAGGTGACATTTATGCTTCAACGGGCATCGCCCGGCCACACCCGCTCCTGCCATTCGCGCGCGCATGGGCCGTTACACTGGCCCGATGCTTTCACCGATTCCGACCCTGCAGGTCGCCCTCCCCGTCCCCCTGCCCCGCCTGTTCGACTACCTGTCGCCGGAGGGCGAGGCCCCCACGGCGGCGGTCGGCTGCCGTGTGAAGGTGCCGTTCGGCAACCGCGAACTGGTCGGCGTGGTGGTCGGCCACGGCCAGGCCGACGACGGTCAGGGCCTGCGCCAGGCGCTGGCCTGGTGCGATCCGCAGCCGCTGCTGCAGGGTGAGCTGTGGCAGAGCCTGCAGTGGCTGGCGCGTTACACCCACGCACCGCTGGGCGAGGTGCTGAGCACCGCCCTGCCCGGCCCGCTGCGCCATGGCGAGACCCTGCCCGACACCCACCACTGGGGCTGGCAGCTGACACCCGAAGGCCATGCCCAGCGCGAGAAGCTGCGCGCCGGCAGCCGCCCGCGGCAGTTGGCCGAACTGCTGGCCGAGGCCGTGGTGGATGAGGATGTGCTGGGCGAACGCATGCAGGACTGGCGCACCGCCGCTCGCAGCCTGGCCAAGCGTGATCTGGCCGAGCGCGTGGCGCTGACGGTGGCACCGCAACATGCGCAGCCACTGCCCGGACCAACGCTCAACCCGGACCAGGCCGAGGCGGTGGCCGCGATCAACGCCGGCGAAGGCTTCCATCCCTTCCTGCTGGATGGCGTGACCGGCAGCGGCAAGACCGAGGTCTACCTGCAGGCGATCATCCATTGCCTGGCGCAGGGCAAGCAGGCATTGGTGCTGGTGCCGGAAATCGGCCTGACCCCGCAGACCCTGGCACGCTTCCGCGGCCGCCTCGGCATCGCTGTGCACGCGCTGCACTCGGGGTTGAACGACAACGAGCGCGCGCGCGTCTGGGCGGCGGCCTCACGTGGCGAGGCACGGGTCATCGTCGGCACCCGCTCGGCGGTGTTCACGCCATTGCCGCAAGCCGGCCTGCTGATCGTCGACGAGGAACACGACGGCAGCTACAAGCAGCAGGACGGCATCCGCTATCACGCGCGCGATTTCGCTCTGGTGCGCGCCAAGGCACTCGGCATCCCGGTGCTGCTCGGCAGTGCTACCCCTTCGCTGGAAACGCTGCACAACGCCTATGCCGGGCGCTACACCCACCTGCGCCTGAAGCAGCGTGCCGGTGATGCACGGCCGCCACGCGTGCGCATCCTCGATGTGCGCAAGCGGCCGCTGCACGATGGCCTTTCGGCCGACGTGCTGGCCGGTATCGGCGAACACCTGCAGCGTGGCCAGCAGGTGCTGGTGTTCAAGAACCGCCGCGGTTACGCGCCGGTGCTGCTGTGCCACGACTGTGGCTGGACCGCACCGTGCAACCGCTGCGATGCACCGATGACCGTGCATGGCGGCGGCCGACGCCTGCAGTGCCATCACTGCGGCGCGCGGCAACCGGCACCGCTGGCCTGCCCGGCCTGTGGCAGCCTTGCGCTGCAGCCGCAGGGTATCGGCACCGAACGACTGGAAGAACATCTGGTCAGTGCCTTCGCAGATTTCCCGGTGGTGCGCATCGACCGCGGCACCACCTCGCGACGTGACGCGCTGGAACAGCAGCTGGCGAAACTGGGCGACCAGCCCGGCATCCTTGTCGGCACGCAGATCCTGGCCAAAGGCCACGACCTGCCCAAGCTGACCCTGGTGGTGGTGGTTGGCATCGATGAGGGCCTGTTCTCGGCCGACTTCCGCGCCAGCGAAAAACTGGCACAGCAGCTGATCCAGGTCGCAGGACGCGCGGGACGTGCACGTGATCCTGGTGAGGTCTGGCTGCAGACCCATCACCCCGGGCACCCGTTGCTGGAAACCCTGGTGAGCGGTGGCTACCACCCGTTCGCGCAGGCCGAGTTGAACCAGCGCCAGGCCGCCGGATTCCCCCCCTTCGCGCACCTGGCACTGATGCGCGCCGAGGCACAGCAGGTGGAGCATGCCAATGCGTTCCTGCTGGCGGCGCGGCAGCTGCTGGGCGAGCAGGACGTGGTGGAGGCCTACGGGCCGATGCCGGCGCCGATGCCGCGGCGCGCCGGTTACCAGCGCACCCAGCTGCTGCTGTCTGCGCTGCAGCGGCCGCCGCTGCATGGGGTGCTTTCGCAGTTGGTACCGCAGCTGTACGCGCTGCCGGAAGCACGCAAGGTGCGCTGGTCGCTGGATGTGGATCCGACGGACCTGTATTGATCCGGTCGGTGCTGCGTAGAGTCGAGCTTGCTCGACTGCCTCATGCAGAAGCAGTCGAGCAAGCTCGACTCTACCAACGGCCCTGCCGCTTACGTCAGCGGCGACATCACGCCGCGCTGGTAGGCCGGCCGCTCGCGCAGGCGCGCGTACCAGTCGGCCAGGTGCGGCAGTTCCGGGCGCTGGATCGGCAGTTCGAACCAGGCATAGATCAGCGAGCCCAGCGGAATGTCACCCATCGCGAACGTCTCGCCCGACAGCCAAGGCTGTCTGGCCAGCGTGGCATCAGCCATCGCCAGGTAGTCGCCGGCGCGCACGATGGCGGCATTGATCCGCGCTTCGTCACGGTCGGCCGGGGCGGTGCGCATGATGCCCCAGATCAGGTCGGTGTACAGCGGCGCCATCCGCGAGGTGCTCCAGTCCATCCACTTCTCGGCCTGGGCACGTTCCATCGGGTCTTCGGCGTACAGCGTGCCCAGCGCATAGCGCGCGCTCAGGTAGCGCACGATGGCATTCGACTCCCACAGCGGCAGGCCGTGGTCTTCGATCACCGGCACCAGACTGTTGGGATTCATCGCTTGGTACTCCGGCGTCTGCGTGCCGCCGTGGCTGCCACCAACTTCGATGGATTCGTACGGCAGCCCGATTTCCTCGGCGCACCACAGGACCTTGCGGACGTTGCTGGAATTGCGGCGACCCCAGATCTTCAACATGCGGGTTTTTCCTTGCTGGCAATGCGAGCGGCAACGATACGCCTGATCGGGTGGGGAGTGTGGGTGGCGGATACGGATCCGGTATCTGGGCGCTGCCGGCCAGCGGCCGGCACTACCGGTTCTTTTTCGGCAGCGCGCGCACGTAGGACGACTTTCCGTCCTTCTTCAGCTCGAACAGGCCGATCGCTGCCAGCAGGTCACTGAGCTTGCCGTAACCGTAGTTGCGCGGATCGAACGACGCCTGGTTGCCGATCTGGCTGCCAACCGGCCCCAGATGCGACCAGCCATCCTCGCCCTCGGCCGAGGACACCGCGCGGCGCAGCATCTTCACCAGCCGGGTATCGCTACGCATTTCCGCACCGCTCTTGCGTGGCCGGGCATCGTCGTTGGCCACAGGCTCGTTCGATGTCTGTTCGCTGGAAGCCTGTTCGGTATCCGGCACGCTGGCATGGGTCTGGCCCAGCGCTTCCAGGTAGGTGAACTTCGAGCACGCGTTGACGAACGGCTCCGGGGTTTTCTTCTCGCCGAAGCCATACACCTTCACACCATCGGTCAGCAGGCGCATCACCATCGGGGTGAAATCGGCATCGCTGGACACGATGGCAAAGCCATCGAGATTGCGCGCGTACAGCAGGTCCATGGCGTCGATCACCATCGCCATGTCCGAAGCATTCTTGCCCTTGCTGTAGGCGAACTGCTGGATCGGGCGGATCGCATATTCGTGCAGAACCGCCTCCCAGCCCTTCAGCCGCGGGCTCTTCCAGTTGCCATAGGCGCGGCGCACGTTGGCCACGCCGTAGCGGGCGACTTCGGCCAGGACCTCGTCGATCTTCGATGCCGGCGCATTGTCGGCGTCGATCAACAGGGCGATGCGCTTTTCCGGTTCGCTCATGGATTCCTCGCGGGCGGTTGCCTGAACCCGAGTATCGCCGATCCACGCGGGCGCTGACGTGACAGGCGGCCATCATGCGAAGATGCCAGGCGCTTCCCCCAATGCCCCCACTGGAGTGAGTCGATGAGTCGCGAGCGCGTTCCCCACCTGGTTGTTGTCGGCGGCGGTTTTGCCGGCCTCTGGGCCACCCGTGCCCTGGCCCGCGAGCGCATACGCATCACCCTGGTCGACCGCCGCAACCATCACCTGTTCCAACCGCTGCTGTACCAGGTGGCCACCGCCGGTCTGTCCGCTCCGGATATCGCCGCACCGCTGCGCCACATCCTCGGCCACCAGCGCAATGTGGAAGTCCGCCTCGGCGAAGTGGTGACCATCGACAAGCAGGCCCGGCAGATCCGCATGGCCGATGGCAGTACGCTGGACTACGACAGCCTGCTGCTGGCCACCGGCGCCACCCACGCCTATTTCGGCAACGACCAATGGGCCGATGATGCGCCTGGCCTGAAGACACTGGACGATGCCATCGCGCTGCGCCGCAAGCTGCTGCTGGCGTTCGAACGCGCCGAAGCGGAACCGGACCCTGAGAAGAAGGTCGCATGGCTGAGCTTCGCCGTGGTTGGCGGTGGACCTACCGGCGTCGAACTGGCGGGCACCCTGGCCGAGATCGCGCGCCATACGCTGCGCAATGAGTTCCGCCACATTGATCCGGCCAGTGCGAAAGTGCGGCTGGTCGAGGCCGGGCCACGCGTACTGTCTTCGTTCCCTGAAGTGCTTTCGTTGAAGGCGCGTCGGCAACTGGAAAAACTGGGCGTGGAAGTGCTGACCGGCACCCCGGTGAGCGACATCGACAGCCAGGGCTTCAGGCTCGGCGATCAGTTCGTGCCGGCACGCACGGTGGTGTGGGCCGCCGGTGTGGCCGCTTCACCGCTGGCGCGCACGCTGGACGTGCCGCTGGACCGCGCTGGACGCGTGCAGGTGCAGCCCGACCTCACCCTGCCTGGCCACCCGGAACTGTTCGTGGCCGGCGATCTGGCCGCGCTGAACCAGGCCAACGGCAAGCCGGTGCCTGGCGTTGCCCCTGCCGCCAAGCAGATGGGCAAGTATGTGGCCGAGGTGATCCGCGCGCGCCTGCACGGCAAGACCGAGCCCGGTCCGTTCAAGTACGCCGACTTCGGCAACCTGGCCACCATCGGCCGCATGGCCGCGATCGTGCACCTGGGCAAGCTGCAGCTGTCCGGTGTGCTGGCCTGGTGGTTCTGGCTGGCCGCGCACGTGTTCTTCCTGATCGGTTTCCGCAACCGCATCGTGGTGCTGCTGAACTGGGCGGTCGCGTACTGGAGCTACCAGCGCAGCGCGCGCATCATCTTCGGCGATGACCAGGACGACCGGCGGCCGAGGCGCTAGGGCTGCACGCATGTTCCTGTGGAGCCGAGCCATGTCCGGCTGTACTTCGCGCGGATTGGCAGAAGCCGAGCATGGGCTTGGCTCTACGGCGCCTTCGGTTTCGGGTACCACAGCGCGTTGACGATGACCCAGCGCTGCCCGAAGCGCCCCATGTGGAAGTAATCGATGAACCACGGGGTTTCCAGCCGCACCGAGGCGGCGTTGCCGGTCACGTCCAGCACCGTACAGCGGCGATCCCATTGATCCTTCGGCGTCTTCAACACGCCCTGCTTCGTCAGCGAGACGAGTTCTTCCTTCGACATGCGGCGCAGGCCCAGGCGTTCGTCGGGTGTATCGCCGAGGACCGCGCGCTTGGCCAGGTCCGGGTGCAGAGAGCGGGCGACGCGCTGCGGGTCGGCCTCCAGCTGGCCGTCGACGTAGTCGTGGCAGGTGGCTTCGATGGCCGCGATCGTGGCCGGATCGGCGGCGGGGCTCGTTGCTGCGGAGAGAGCGAACAGCAGGGCGATCGTGGACATCCGGGTCTCCAGCGCTGAGGGCCGCGGGGCGATCATGGCATGGCTGGAAGCGCCCATCCACGCATGGCGTGGATCTACTGTAGAGCCGAGCCCATGCTCGGCTTCACCATCAGGCAGCAGCAACAACAACCGAGCGTGGGCTCGGCTCTACAGAAGCGCAGGATCCGGCGCCTGCAGCCAGGCCAGCTTGCGTTCGCGCGGCTGCTGCTTGAGTTGCCACTCGGCCCGCGAGGCGGCGGCCCGATCCGGGTACTCGCGCACGGCCAGCACGCGCAGCGGCGGCCTCGCCCGGGTGTAGCGCGCGCCCTTGCCCGCCTGGTGGGCGGCGAAACGCGCGTCCACGTCGGTGCTGATGCCGGCGTAATAGCTGCCGTCGCGGCATTCGAGCAGGTACAGGAACCACGGGCGGAGGGACGGGGCCATGCCCGGATTATGCCGTGCTGCACTGCAGCGGATATACTGGCGCCCGAATGCAGGAGAGAGGCGCCGCGCTGGCGCCCGCCGAAGGCGCAGGCTCCCATGATCGCTCAGGCCGGTGGGCTGGAATCCCACCAACCATGCATTCGACTCGCCGAGCTGGAGAGAGGTCACCGGGCACGCCCGGGGCGATCCGCCGAAGGGGCACGCGGCCCATGCCGCTGAACTCTCAGGCAAAAGGACAGCGGGAGCGGCACCGGTCGTCGTCATCCCGTCATTGCGCAGGCAGTGGCGGTGGTCGCGCATGGCCGGCCCCACCGCGCCCGGAGCCTGTCCCATGCTGCTGTCCGTCATCTACCTGATCGCCATTTCCGCCGAAGCCATGACCGGCGCACTTTCTGCCGGCCGCCGCCGCATGGACCTGTTCGGCGTGGTCATGATCGCCTGCGTCACCGCCCTCGGTGGTGGTTCACTGCGCGACATCCTGCTTGGCCACTATCCGCTGGGCTGGGTGAAGCATCCCGAGTACCTGGGCTTCACCGTGTGCGCGGCGCTGATCGCCACCTGGGTGGCGCGCTGGATGCACCACTTCCGTCGCACCTTCCTGGTACTCGATGGTCTGGGCCTGATCGCCTTCACCCTGATCGGCTGCTCGATCGCGCGCGAAGCCGGCCATGCGATGCCGATCGTGCTGATCGCCGGCATGCTGACCGGCGCGTTCGGCGGCGTGCTGCGCGACATCCTCTGCAACGAGGTGCCGCTGATCTTCCAGAAGGAGCTGTACGCGATCATCGCGCTGCTGACCGGCGCGGCGTACCTGTTGCTGCTGCACTGGGGCGTGGCCGACGCCACCGCGATCCTGTGCTGCCTGGGCGGCGGCTTCGCGCTGCGCCTGCTGGCGATCCACTACCGCTGGGAAATGCCGAAGTTCGTCTATCACGACGAAGTGCATTGAGGTTCGCGCGGCGCAATCCGCACCACCCCGGCGATGTACCTGGCGCTGTCGCTCATGCGCAGCGCCAGGCGCATCGCCGGTGCAGATGGGCCGGTCTCCAACTCCGACCGGCCCTGATCGCGGCCGCACCCCCGCAGGCGCTGGCCGCCATCCACACACGTGCCGCACTCAAGCGGCTTCGGACACCTTTACGTCGCGACGGACGCGCACGGCCGCGGCCAGTCGCTCCAGCACCGTCACGGTGGTGTCCCAGTCGATGCAGCCATCGGTGATGCTCTGCCCGTAGACCAGCGGCTGGCCTTCCACCAGTTCCTGGCGGCCACCGACCAGATGGCTCTCGATCATCACGCCAACGATGCGCTGTTCGCCGTCTTCCAGCTGAACGGCGATGTCGTCGATCACCTTCGGCTGGTTCTCCGGGTTCTTCAGGCTGTTGGCATGGCTGGCATCGATCATCAGGCGCGTCGGCAGCTTGGCCTTGGCCAGCACCTGGCAGGCCTCGGCGACACTGGTCGCGTCGTAGTTCGGCTGCTTGCCACCGCGCAGGATCACGTGGCAGTCCGGGTTGCCGGTGGTCGACACGATGGCGGTGCCGCCCTGCTTGGTGACCGACAGGAAGTGATGCGGATTGGACGCCGCACCCACCGCGTCAGCGGCGATCTTCACGTTGCCATCGGTGCCGTTCTTGAAGCCGACCGGGCACGACAGCCCCGAGGCCAGTTCGCGGTGCACCTGGCTTTCGGTGGTGCGCGCACCAATGGCGCCCCAAGCCACCAGATCGGCGATGTACTGCGGCGAGATCACGTCGAGGAACTCGACACCGGCCGGCAGGCCGAGCTTGTTGATGTCGCGCAGCAGGCCACGGGCAATGCGCAGGCCCTTGTCGATCCTGAAGCTGCCATCCAGGTCCGGGTCGTTGATCAGGCCCTTCCAGCCCACCGTGGTGCGCGGCTTCTCGAAGTACACGCGCATGACGATTTCCAGTTCGCCGGCCAGCGCGTCGCGCAGCGGCTTCAGGCGCTGGGCGTACTCGATGGCGGCCTTCGGGTCATGGATCGAGCACGGGCCGACCACCACCGCCAGGCGGTCGTCGCGGCCGTGCAGGATCTGGTGCAGGGCCGCGCGCGAGGCGCTGACGGTGTCGGAGGCTTCATCGTCACAGGGCAGCATCGCCAGCAGCTGGGCGGGCGGTGTCAGCGGTTCGATGGTGCGGATACGCAGGTCGTCGGTGTGCGGGGGCATTGCGGGAGATCTCCGGAACGTTGGGGGTCCCCAGCGTGGCGGCATGAAAAAAGCCGCCAGGTTCGCTGGCGGCTTTCGGGAATGCGTCTGAAGCTTTCTTCAGGGTGAGCGCAGTCCTTCCTCCGCCAGTGGCTTCGGAAAGTAATACCAGTAAAAGCTGGTGGGGGCTGCGTTCATGGGATCTATTGATAGCACAGCTTTTGCGCAGTGCAAAATGTTTCATCCGCAACTGGGGACGCGGTTCAGCGGGATGCGCGCCCGCCCGGCCTACACGGCGGCAACCACGCAACGTCGCTCATTTGCCGTGCACTTCCACGTCCAGCAGCAGGCCCTCGTGGATGTCGGCCCAGCGTTCCAGCACGCGATCCAGTTCCTGCCGGGCCTCGTCCAGCTGCTCGGGGTTGAGCAGGGAACGCGCGGTGTAGAGGTCGGAAACCAACCGCCGCAGGGCCGATTCCTGGATGGCCACCGACGGCCCCTCCAGCCCCGGCAACTGCAACGCCGGGCTGTCGCCAAGCGGGCCGAACAGCGTGACCTGGAGCGTGCTCTGCATGATCGACTTCCCTGCGGATGGACATGGGCAATGTCCTGTTTACCGCGTCTGGGTGACAGGCGCATGTGCCATGCGCGTCCGGGGTGCCGCTACAAGGCGGCCAGATCGGCCAGGTGCTGGACCATCCCCTCGTCCGCGCCCAAGGCGTTGGTGGTGGTGAAGTACTGATGCCAACCGGTGGCGGCAATGCTGGCCACCAGTACATCGGCGTCCGCGCGGCTTGCACAGCGCCAGACCGCATAGAACTGCTCATCGCTGCCGCGCTGTACGCCCGTGGCAATGCGGCCCATCGCCAGCGGTGTGATGCGGGCTGGATCGAACTGCTGCATGCCGGCACCGATACGGGCGAAGAAGGCATTCCGCTGCTCGGGCTGGAGCGTGGTCCAGGCGGGGGTGGCGGTGTAGAGCTCGATGAAGGTGTGCGACATGGTGGTTCTTCCTTGAGGTTGACGAGATTACGGAGTTGCCAGCCAGCGGCCGGCACTACCGGAGCGAGCGCAATGCGCGTTTGCGGATGTAGGCATTGGCGTCGCTATGGCGCTCGTGCTGCCAACGCGTGCACAGCTGGCGCAGCCACTGCGGCTGGGTCTTGCCGGCATCATTGAGCCAGTTGCCCACGGAGTCCTGCACATAGCGTTCCGGGTCGTCAGCCAGTGCTTCCAGCAGCGGCAATGCATGTTCCGGGTGCCGCTTGAACAGCGCGATATGCGTGGCCCAGACACCGCGCGGACGCAGTGCTTCGCAGGCGAAGCGGCGCAGGTACGGCGATGTTTCCTGTGTCCACGGTTGCAGGTACTCAAGCGCCTGCACCGGCGCGGCAACGATGTCCGTGCGTAGCGCCAGCCACGCCCATTCGCGCACACCGAAGTGTGGATCATCGGCCAGCGTGCGCATCTGCTGCAGCTTCTCTGCCAACGTTGCGCGGGCATCGCTGCCGATCAGGTAGCAGGCCCAACCGCGCACGGTATCGGCGCGGTGATGCTGCCAGAGCGCAGGCACGCCCTGCCCCGCCTCACGCAGCAGTTGCGCAGCCAGGGCCATGCGCAGCGTGATGCCCTTGCCTGAGGCATCCTGCATGCGTTGCAGCGCTTCGGGTGCAAGCACAGGTGCCACCACCTGCAGCAGCGTGGCGAAGTCCACTGCCAGGCATTCGGCCAGATGGGTGGCGGCGACGCGGCCGGAGTTGAGTGCTTGCCGGCGTTCCACAGGAATGGACGTACTCATGCTGCGGATTCCCGCCCGGCATCCGTGTGCTGCCAGACCTTGTGCAGCAGCCGCGAAAGCTGCTGCTGTTCATCGGTGTCCAGACCATTGAACAGGCCACCGATCCACTGCGTGTGCTGGTCGAACAACGTCTCGGCCAAGCGTCTTCCCGGTGCGGTCAATACAATCTGCAGGCGACGGCCATCTTCGGCATCGCTGCGACGCTGCAGCAGTCCTTCACGCTGCAGGCCATCGAGCAGGCCACTGATGGTGGCGCGGGTCACGCCTGCGCGCTCGGCCAGCACGTGGGGCGGCAACGTGCCGCCGGCCCCATGCAGCAGGAACAGCACGATGAAGCGACCCTCGCTGAGCCCGTGCGGTGCCAGCCGGGTAGCGCAGTCGCGATCGATCGACGAGGACAACGAGAGCAGCTGGAAGCACAGGCGCAGCTGCGCGGTGCTGGCATGGCCGCGTCGCTGTGCCTCATCCATCAGGGCATGGTGCTTGGCTTCGATCATCTCAGGCACGCGATATTGTTAGGCGCCTAATCATACGCAAAAATAGCCGAAACCTGTAAACCACAGCCGATATCAGGGAAGCCTTCCCAGCAGCAGACGCGCGATCAGTCCACCCCCCTCCCGGTGCAGAAGCTGCAGTTCGCCCGCATGCCGCCGCGCTACATTGGCGGCGACCGCCAAGCCCAGCCCGGTCCCACCCGTGGCGCGGCTGCGCGAGCTCTCGCTGCGCTGGAAGGGCTGCAGCAGGCGTACTCGGTCGCCCTCGGCGATACCTGGGCCGCGATCCATCACCTCCAGCTGGACCCCTCGCTCAACCACGGCAACCCGCAGCTCCACCGCCCCGGCATAGCGATCGGCGTTGTCGATAAGGTTGTCGAACGCACGCCGAAGCAGCAGCGCGTCGCCGTGCCAGGGCAGACTGTCCGGTCCCTGGCTGGAGATCTCTACACCGCGCAGCAACGCTGCCTGCACGCACTCCTCCAGCAGCGCGGCCAGATCCAGCGGGCGCATCTGCAACGGCTGCAGTTCACCGCGTGCGTAGTCGAGCACCTGCTCGATCATCGTGTCCATGCGCTCGATGTCCGCCACCATCCGGGCCGCCTGTGGTGCGGGCGCGAATTCGGCGCGCAGTCGCAGGCCGGTCAATGGTGTGCGCAGGTCATGCGCCACTGCAGCCAGCATATGGGTCATGTCCTGTGCCTGCGCACGCAGGCGCTCTCGACCGGTCCCGATCGCGGCGGCCAGCATCTGTACCTCGCGTGGGCCATCATCCGGCAGGGGCGTTTCGGCCTGCAGGTCCACACGTGCACTGGCATCGGCCAAGCGTCGTAGTGGACGCCCCAGCCGGATCGATGCCCACGCCGCCAGCGGCGCCAACAACACGGCACCGCCCAGCAGCGCCAGTATCACCTGTCGCCGCCAAGCTGCCAGATCACTGTGATCGCTGCCAACCACCTGCCATCGGCCATCGGCCTGGCGCACGCCCAGTTCAAATGGCGGCCATTGCATCGCGGTCAGCACGGCAGCCTGCGCCTTCAGTACCCCGGCCCGCGCCGTGGCGTCGAGCAGGGCGCCGCCTTCGATGACCTGCACATCAGGCGCCTTGCCCTGTCCGCTCCAGACCAGCCGAACATCCTCCACCGGCAAACCCATCTGCAGCGCCGCCAACTGGGTGAGCCAGTCACTGGCACTGCCCTGTGGTGGCGCATCCTGCGTCGCCAGATGCAGGCCCAGTGGTGCCGCGGCCTGTTCCCCTCGCAGCACCTGCACGGCCTGGTCCAAGCGCATCGGTGGCGGCGCGGGCCGCGGCATCCAGCCAACCACGGCCACGCTGACCAGTGTCGCCAGCAGCAGGCTGGCCAGGGCCAGCATCGTGATCCAACGCGCGGTCGGCCACCGGCTGCTCACAGCAGCTGTACCTCGGCGTCGAAGCGATAGCCTTCGCCACGCGATGTCTGCACCAGCGATTCCGCACCGGGTGAGGCCTGCCCGAGCTTGCGGCGCAGCCGGCTGATTGCCAGGTCGACTGCGCGGTCGACGCTGTCACTGGGCTCGCCACGGCTCAGCTGCAGCAGCTGCTCGCGCCCCAGCACCCGCCCGGGGCGTTCGGCCAGCGCCAGCAGCAGGCTGAATTCACCACGGCTGAGCACCAGCTCGTTCCCATCCGGCGCCAGCAGGCGACGTTGTTCCGGCAGCAACCGCCAACCAGAAAAGCGCAGTTCACTGGCGACCTGCGCGCGCAGCTTGTCCTGCCGGCGCAGCAGCGCACGTACCCGCGCCAGCAGCTCGCGCGGGTCGAACGGCTTGGCCAGATAGTCGTCCGCGCCCATCTCCAGGCCGATCACCCTGTCCGGTGCGCTGCCCATCGCCGACAGCATCAGGATCGGAATGGCCCGTGCCTGCAGCCGGCGGCAGACCGACAGGCCATCCTCACCGGGCATCATCCAGTCGAGGATGATCACGTCCGGGCGATCGACCTGCAGCAGCACGTCCAGCGCCGTCGCGTCCGCCGCGACCCGCACCTGGTAGCCATGCAGCAGCAGGCAATCGGCGATGGCATCACGGATGCTGGCGTCGTCATCGACAACGATGACACGGGCGGGAGTCGTCATGCGGGCAGTATCAGGCAGGTCTGTATCAGGACGGTATCAACGCCGATATTCCCGCGATACGCCGCTGCGCGCCAATGGCCACCCATGATCACTGCGGAGATTGCCTTGCGCCTCATCCCATTCTTCCTGCTTGCTGCCCCGCTGCCTGCGCTGGCGTCCGATGCCCCCGAACACATCCTGCCGATGTGGATGCAGGGCGGTCATCCGGCCGTGGCCGTGTCGCTGGACGGGCGTGCCGAACCGCTGCGCTTCGTGGTCGACAGCGCGGCAGGCGCCACTCTGGTCGATGACCGCGTCGTGCGGCGCTATGGCCTGGAGGATGCGGATGCAGTGGTATCACAGGCCCAAGGGGCGAGTGCAGCTTCCGCGCGGTTGCAGCGCATGCGCAGCACGTCCTGGCAGCTGGGCAGTTGGCAGCTGCAGGCCCAAGCCATGAAGGCCGATCTGTCGTCGTTGCCGAAGGAGGATGATCCGGCCATTGACGGCTTGATCGGCAACGATCTGACCGGACGCTGGGACACCCGTTGGGACTTCGGCCGCAATCAACTGTCGCTGTGGACACCCGGCGGATTGAACCTGGAAGGACCGGGCTGCCAGCCCAATGTGCTGCCCGGCCGCACTGGCGGCCTGCGCCAGTTCGGCTTCATCACGCTTGCACTGGGCGCGCCCGCGGTGGACGCCATCGCCGTGGTCGATACCGGTGCCGCGCAGACCGTCCTCAACGCCGAAGCAGCCCGCGCACTGGGGCTGCGCACCGACGGCAGCGACGCGCGGGTGCGGGTGCGTGAAAAGGGCACCGAAGGCCTGGGCGGCGGAAAGCAGGCAACCTGGCTGTACACCCTGCCCGGCATGACCGGCGGCGGCTGGCAGCACCCGTCGATGGAGGTCCGCATCAGCGAACTGCCAGTGTTCAAGGCGATCGGCCTGGAGGGCCGGCCGGCGCTGATCCTCGGTGCCGATGCAATGCGCGGCGGCCAGGTGGACATCGGTGCCGGCGCGGCCCGGGTCTGCCTGCGCCGGCCGCAGGCCAGCTGACATCTGGCAATGACGCCAGCGGCAGCCTGGCGTAGCATCACCGTGCGCCCCACCAGGAGTTCCACGCATGTGCCGTGCCACCCTGATGTTGCTGACGCTGCTCCCGCTGGCGGTACTGGCCGCGCCGCCACCCGTGCCCTCGCCGACTCGCATCGATGCCGAAGCACAGCGGCTGATGCAGGCAGCCCATGCGCGCGGGATGGCGCTGGCGGTGATCGATGACGGCAAGGTGGTGCATGTGGCTGCCTACGGTGAACGCAACGCCGCAGGCGAGCCGCTGCGCACCGACACCGTGATGTACGCCGCATCGCTCACCAAGATGGCCTTCGGCCACCTGGTCGCACAGCTGGCGCAGGACGCGCGTATCGATCTGGATGCCAGCATCGCTACCGCCCTGGACAAACCATTGCCGGACTATCCACCGGAACCGAAGAAGTACGCCGACTACAGCGTGCTGGCGAGTGATGCGCGTTGGCGCCAGCTCACGCCGCGAAGGCTGCTGAACCACGCCAGCGGCTTCGCCAACTTCGGCTTTCTCGAACCGGATGGCCGGTTGAAGTTCCACTTCGAGCCCGGCAGCCGCTACGGCTATTCCGGCGAGGGCCTGATCCTGCTGCAGTTCGTGATCGAACGTGGGCGACTGGGCGAGGATGTGGGTGCGTTGATGCAGCAGCGCGTGTTCGATCGCTTCGGCATGGCGCACAGCAGCATGTCGTGGCGCGCGGATTTCGCCGGCAACCTGGCCGATGGCTGGACCGCCGAAGGCAATACAGAGCCGCACGATGAACGCAGTCGTGTGCGGGCGGCAGGGTCGATGGATACCACCATCACCGACATGGCGCACTTCGCCGCCGGCTATGTGCGTGGCGATGGGCTGTCTCCGGCAATGCGCAGGGAGCTGGTGCGGCCGCAGCTGCCGATCACCACCGCCAGCCAGTTCCCAACGCTGCAGCCGGAGCTGCCCGTTGCGCAGCAGCACAGGGATCTGGCCGCGGGCCTGGGCGTAGTGACCTTCCGTGGCCCCCAGGGTGCAGGCTTCTACAAGGGCGGCCACGACGATGCGGTCGGCAACACCCTGGTGTGCATCGAGCGGCACAAACGCTGCGTGGTGATCCTGGGCAACGATGTACGGGCGGAGGCTGCGTTCCCGGCACTGGTGGCGTTCGTGCTGGGTGATACCGGCGTGCCATGGCAGTGGGAGTACGGCGCGGCGAAGGCATTCGTCGAATGACGGTGCGATGACGCCTGCGTGGGGAGCGCGGCGGGATGGGAGCATCCATGCATGGCGTGTGGATCCACCTCACGCGTGGATGCCTGCCCCGCTCAGCGCGCCTGCTCGAAGAACATCAGGTACACCAGCCGGCCATTCTCCGGGCGGTCGCCGAACGCCGGCCCGGCGGTGTGCCAGAACCAGGGCCGCAGCAGCAACAGCCGGTTGAAGCGCATCGGGATGCGCATGGTCATTTACCACTGGCTGTCGTCGTTGCTGTCGCGCTCGATGATGTCACGATGCATGTCGCCGCCGTTGGCATAGCCCAATGCGGCCAGCTCCGCTGCATCCAGGGCCATGCGCTCGGTGCCGGTGCGGCGGTGGCGGAAGAACTCTGTGCCGCCCTCGCAGTGCTCCGGTGCACTCAGGTAGAGGATGCCCGACCAGTGCGAGTGATCGGCGTGCACCTTGGCGCGGCCGGTATCACCGGCCAGGGTGAGGCGGAACTTGCCGTGCGACTGCAGTGGGTTGACCGGCCGCAGCGGTTCGTTGACCAGCCGCGAGACCGCGCCTGACAGTCCATCCAGTTCCAGCCGCTGCTGCGAATTGCGGCCGGAGAATGCGCCGTCCTGCACCGGATAGGTCAGGCCCAGCGCCGCCTGGCGCAGCCCCTGCGCATCGGCAGGAGAAAGGAAGTCGTCGACGACGATGAACGAGGTAGGCATGGCCACCGAGCGTAGCGATGCGCTGCGGCGGCGGCAACCGGGCAACGAAAAACCCCGCCTTGCGGCGGGGTTCTTCCTTGCATCGGGACGGCGTGCCGACCAGGGCCGGCACCGACCGCCGGGGGCGTGGACTTAGAAGTCCATGCCGCCCATGCCACCCATGCCGCCCATGCCACCGGCGCCACCCATGGCCGGCTCGTCCTTCTTCGGAGCTTCGGCAACCATGGCTTCGGTGGTGATCATCAGGCCAGCAATCGAAGCGGCGTTCTGCAGCGCCGAACGGGTCACCTTGGTCGGGTCCAGGATGCCGAACTGCAGCATGTCGCCGAACTCGCCGGTGGCGGCGTTGTAGCCGAAGCTGCCGGTGCCTTCCTTGACCTTGTTGATGATGACCGACGGTTCTTCACCGGCGTTGGCAACGATTTCGCGCAGCGGGGCTTCCATCGCGCGCAGGGCGATCTGGATGCCGTGGTTCTGGTCTTCGTTGGCACCCTTCAGGCCGGCCAGCGCGGTGACCGCACGGACCAGGGCAACGCCGCCGCCCGGGACCACGCCTTCTTCAACGGCTGCACGGGTCGCGTGCAGGGCGTCGTCGACGCGATCCTTCTTTTCCTTCATTTCGATTTCGGTCGAAGCGCCGACCTTGATCACGGCAACGCCGCCGGCCAGCTTGGCCACGCGTTCCTGCAGCTTCTCGCGGTCGTAATCCGAGGAGGTGTCCTGGATCTGGGTCTTGATCTGGCCGACGCGTGCGTCGACGGCAGCCTTGTCACCCACGCCATCAATGATGGTGGTGTTTTCCTTGGAGACCTGCACCTTCTTGGCGCGGCCCAGGTCTTTGATGGTGGCCTTTTCCAGCGACAGGCCCACTTCTTCGGAGATCACGGTGCCGCCGGTCAGCACGGCCATGTCTTCCAGCATCGCCTTGCGACGGTCGCCGAAGCCCGGAGCCTTGACGGCCACGACCTTGACGATGCCACGGATGGTGTTGACCACCAGGGTGGCCAGCGCTTCGCCTTCGACTTCTTCGGCAACGATCAGCAGCGGCTTGCCGGCCTTGGCGACGCCTTCCAGCACCGGCAGCAGGTCACGGACGTTGGAGATCTTCTTGTCGTGCAGCAGGATGTACGGGTCATCCAGGTCAGCGGTCTGCGACTGCTGGTTGTTGATGAAGTACGGGGACAGGTAGCCGCGGTCGAACTGCATGCCCTTGACCACGTCCAGCTCGTTGTCCAGGCCCGAGCCTTCTTCAACGGTGATGACGCCTTCCTTGCCGACTTCCTTCATCGCGTCAGCGATGATCTGGCCGATCGACTCGTCCGAGTTGGCCGAGATGGTACCGACCTGGGCAATCGCCTTGTCGTCGGCGGTCGGCTTGGAGATGTTCTTCAGCTCGGAGACGGCGGCCACGACGGCCTTGTCGATACCGCGCTTCAGGTCCATCGGGTTCATGCCGGCGGCAACGGCCTTGGCGCCTTCGCGGATCAAGGCCTGGGCCAGCACGGTGGCGGTGGTGGTGCCGTCGCCGGCGTCGTCGTTGGTGCGCGAAGCAACTTCCTTCACCATCTGCGCGCCCATGTTCTCGAACTTGTCAGCCAGTTCGATTTCCTTGGCGACGGACACGCCGTCCTTGGTGATGGTCGGCGCGCCGAAGCTCTTTTCCAGAACGACGTTGCGGCCCTTCGGGCCCAGGGTGGCCTTGACGGCATTGGCGAGAACGTTGACGCCGCGCACCATGCGCGAACGGGCGTCTTCACCGAAACGAATATCCTTGGCAGCCATTGCGATTACCTCGATGTTTGCACCGGGCCGGGCCCGGCGACGAAAGGGGATGTCTTACAGAAAAGCAGGTCGCGCCGAGGCTCAGCCGATGACGGCGAGCACGTCGTCTTCGCGCAGGACCTTGTACTCGACGCCTTCGCTCTTGTACGAGCTGCCGGCGTACTGGCCGTAGATGACCTTGTCGCCGACCTTCAGCGACGGAGCGCGCACGCTGCCGTTGTCCAGCGGCTTGCCCGGGCCGACGGCCACGACTTCACCCTTGGTGGACTTTTCCTTGGCCGAATCCGGAATGACGATGCCACCGGCGGAGATTTCGTCGGCTTCGATCGGCTTGACCACAACGCGGTCGTGCAGCGGCTTGATGCTCATGAGAGACCTCTTAAGTTATTGATTGGTCTAAAAAAGTCCGGCGATGTTAGCAGTCGTACCAGGCGAGTGCCAGCAACGCGCGTGAAAAAGCCCGACAAGTCGGGAGCACGACAGAGATGGAGACCTCCACAGGCCTTTCAAGGGCTGATCCCGAAATTTTTCTCGGGACCGGGAAACCTGCCTCCCTGCGTGGACGCCTGTATAGGGATGCAGTGCGGCAAGCCAAGGGGGCAAGGGGTGCTATTTAGTGATAGATGTCCCACTGTCAGATATCTGACGTTCATTTACGACAAAGTGTCACTGGATCGGCCTTAGGCTCGGCCGCGCATTCCCAATCACAAGGAGTAGTCGATGCGATTGCTGTCCCCGCTTGCCGCCGCCTGCCTGCTGGCGCTGGCCGCCGCGCCGGCCCAGGCCGAGGTCTTCATCAACGAACTGCATTACGACGACAGCACCGCCGCCGGTGACGTCGGCGAAGCCATCGAAGTGGTCGCTACCGCGGGCGAGGACCTGTCCGGCTACCGCCTCTACCTCTACAACGGCAGCAATCCTTCGGCGGCCACGGTCTACGCCAACAACCCGGTCCCGGCCGGCACTGCCGCCGGCTGCGGCAGCGCCACCATCGCCGTGGTCAATTACCCGACCAATGGCCTCCAGAACGGCCCGAACGACGGCATCGCCCTGGTCGATGCCAGCGGCAAGGTGGTCCAGTTCCTCAGCTACGAGGGCGCCATCACCGCCTCCGGTGGCCCTGCCGCCGGCATGACCAGCCAGAACATTCCGGTGGCCGAGACCAACAGCACGGCGCCGGGCACCTCGCTGCAGCTGACCGGCAACGGCAGCCAGTACGCCCACTTCACCTGGGCCGAATCGGCCAAGCAGACGTTTGGCAGCTGCAACAACGGCCAGACCTTCAGCGGTGGCGGTACCCCGGGTCCGAACACGCCGCCGTCGGTGTCTACCACCACCCCGGCACAGGGCAGCAGCACCTTCCCGGCCGCCGCCGACCTGGAAGTGGTGTTCAGCGAGACGGTGAACCTGGCCAGCGGCGCCTTCGCGCTGAGCTGCGGCACTTCCGGCAGCGTGCCACTGACCTACCCGGCCAGCGGCCGCAATGTGAAGCTGTCCACCAACACCGCGCTGGTGGCCGGTGAAGCCTGCCGCTTCGACATCCGCGCCGCGCGCATCACCGACCTGCAGGGCGCACACCCGGCTGCCGACAGCCGCATCGCCTTCACCGTGGCAACCACCGGCGGCAATCCGGACCCGGGCAACCCCGGCGTGCCGGCCGGTTACTACTCCAGGGTCAACACCAGCAGCCCCAGCCAGCTGCGCTGCTCGCTGCACGCCACCATCAAGGGCCACACCGCCTACCCGTACAGCGGCTCGGGCACCAGTACGTGGACCATCCTGGAAATCGCCGACGAGGATCCGAACAACAGCGGCAGGATCCTGGATGCGTACCGCAACCGCAGCTACGCCAAGGTGACCGACCGCGCCGGCAGCGGCAGTGGCCTGAAGTACAACCGCGAGCACACCTGGCCGAACTCGCTGGGCTTTGCCAGCACCACCGGTGACAAGGGCCTGCCTTACGCACCGTATACCGACACCCACATGCTGTACCTGACCGACGCGCAGTGGAACGCCGACCGTGGCAACAAGCCGTTCGGCAAGTGCGACGCCAACTGCGGCGAGCGCGCCACCGAAGCCAACAACGGCCAGGGCGGCGGCAGCGGCGGTTACCCGGGCAACTCCAACTGGGTGCGCACGCCGGACGGCAACACCGGCACCTTCGAGGTGTGGGGCAAGCGCAAGGGCGACATGGCGCGCGCGGTGATGTACATGGCGATCCGCTACGAGGGCGGCAAGGATGCGGCCACCGGCCAGTCCGAGCCGGACCTGGAGCTGACCGACGACCGCAGCAGGATCGTCAAGACCAGCAGTTCGCCGGCCTACATGGGCCTGCTGTCGACCCTGATCGACTGGCACCTGTCCGATCCGCCGGATGATGCCGAGCGTGCCCGCAACGATGTGGTCTACAGCTTCCAGGGCAACCGCAATCCGTTCATCGACCACCCCGAGTGGGCGACCCCGGCCCTGTTCACTTCGGCCAAGCCGGCCACCTGCCAGCTGGCCAACTGACCGCGCAACGCAGCGGTCCACTGCCGCCGCCGGGCCCTGACCCGGCGGCGGCCCTATACTCGACGGTCATGTCGACCGTCGATCCCGTCCTGCTGCTGTTGACCACCTGCCCGGACCGGGCCAGTGCCGAGCGCATCGCGCACGCGCTGGTCGGCGAGCGCCTGGCCGCGTGCGTGACGCGCCTCGATGGCGCGCAGTCGACCTATCGCTGGCAGGGCGAGGTGACTACCGACAGCGAACTGCAGCTGCTGGTGAAGACCACTGCGAGCCGCGTTGATGACGCGATTGCCCGGATCGTCGAACTGCATCCGTATGAACTCCCGGAGTGCATCGCGGTCGAAACCCGGGCCGGCCTGCCGGCATATCTGGACTGGATCCGGGCACAGACCCGGGAGGACACTGTTTGAAGACTCTGATTGCGCGTGGCGCCGCCTTGTGCGCCCTGTTGTGGCTCTCGCTGCCCGCCTTCGCTCTGGATGAGAAGGACCTGCTGCCGGTGGACCAGGCGTTCGCGCTGACCGCGACCGCCCCCGAACGTGGCCAGGTGCAACTGCAGTTCAAGATCGCACCGGGCTATTACCTGTATCGCCACCGCACCAGCGTCAAGGCGGATCCGGCCTTCAATGCCGGCGCGCTGCAGATGCCCAGGGGCGACAAGCACCACGACGATTTCTTCGGCGAGGTCGAAACCTATCGCGAGCGCCTGCAGGCCACCCTGCCCGGCACGCCGACCGAGGCCGCCAGCACCATCAGCCTGGAAGTCCGTTACCAGGGCTGCGCCGATGCCGGTGTCTGCTACCCGCCGCAGAAGCGCGTGGTGCAGGTCACGCTGCCGGGTGCCGGGGCACAGGCCACCGCTCCTGCCGCGCGCCCCGCCGGCGCCAGCCCGTTCAACAACCCGCTGGCCGGTGCCGGCAACAGCGGCGGCCTGCGCCTGCCAGGTGCAGCCAGCAACAGCCAGGCGCTGCCACTGCCCTCGGAACAAGCGTTCGGCTTCGACGCCATCGCCAGTGACGGCAACACCCTGCTGCTGCGCTTCAGCCCGGCGCCGGGCTACTACCTGTATCGCGACCGCACCTCGCTGAAGCTGGAGGGCAGCACCGGCGTGCTGGCCGACAAACCGCGCTGGCCTGCCGCACAGTCGCATCGCGACGAGCACTTCGGCGACGTCTCGGTCTACTTCAATCAAGTGGAAGTGCCGCTGCCGCTGCGCCGCTCCGTCACCGATGCGGTCGACAGCACCCTGGTGGTGACTTTCCAGGGCTGCCAGACCGATGGCATCTGCTACCCGCCGATGACCCGCCGGGTAAAGCTGTCCATTCCGGCCGGCAAGGTCAACGCCAGCGCCGACCAGGTGCCACCGCGCAACGAGGTGATCAGCCCGCTGCCTGCCGCCAACGGCGCACCACGCGAAGCCGCAAACGGCGCTCCGCTGCGTCTGCTGCCGACCGTGCCCAACGATGATGCAGCGGCCCCGGCAACCGTCGGCAGTGAAGACGCAGGCAATGAATTCGCCCCGGACGCACGCGGTGACAACGCCCTGCGTACGCGCCCGCCGGCGAGTACGCCGAACCCGGACCGTTCGTTCGTCTGGGTGCTGTTGCTGGCGCTGGCCGGCGGCCTGGTGTTGAACCTGATGCCCTGCGTGCTGCCGATCCTGTCGCTGAAGGTCCTGAGCCTGGCGCAGAGTGGTGAAAGCCCGCAGCGCGCACGCAGCCATGCCCTCTGGTACACGCTGGGCGTGCTGGTCGCATTCGCGGTGATCGGTGCGCTGATGGTGGGTCTGCGCGCGATCGGCAACGCCGTCGGCATCGGCTTCCAGCTGCAGCACCCGGGTGTGGTGGCGGCGCTGGCCTACATCATGTTCGCGGTAGGCCTGAGCCTGTCCGGCGTGTTCACCCTGGGCGGTGGCATCGGCAATCTGGGCCAGTCGCTGGCCAGCCGCAGTGGCCCGGCCGGTGATTTCTTCACCGGTGCGCTGGCCTGCGTGGTCGGCAGTGCCTGCGTGGGACCGTTCATGGGCGGCGCGATTGCCTACGCGTTCATTGCCCCGCCGCTGAAGGCGATGACCGTGTTCCTGTTCCTCGGCCTGGGCCTGGCGCTGCCGTTCCTGCTGATCGGCTTCGTGCCGGCATTGGCGCGCCGCCTGCCCAAGCCCGGCCCGTGGATGGAAACGCTCAAGCACGTGCTGGCCTTCCCGATGTACGCCACCGCGCTGTGGCTGCTGTGGGTGCTGGGCAAGCAGCGTGGCGTGGACGGCATGGCGCTGGTGCTGGGCGGCCTGCTGCTGCTCGCCTTCGGCCTGTGGCTGTTCGAGCGCAACCGCTGGACCGGCTCGCGAGCAGTGACCCTGCTCGGCGTGCTGCTGGCGATCGGCGCACTGGTGCCGGCCTGGGGTGTGACCCAGCTGGCACCGCCGGCGCGCGCCGCGCAGGCGGCCACTGACAACGTGGTCGAATACTCGCCGCAACTGCTGGACCGCCTGCGTGCTGACAAGCGCGTGGTGTTCGTGAACATGACCGCGGACTGGTGCGTGAGCTGCAAGGCCAACGAGCGCGCCGTGCTGTCGCGGCCGGAGTTCAAGGAACTGCTCAAGCGCACCAACGCGGTGTACATGCGCGGTGACTACACCAACGTCGATCCGCAGATCACCACGTTCCTGGAAGAGCACAAGGCCGTGGGCGTGCCGCTGTACGTGGTGTATGGCCCCGGCGCGCCGCCGACGGTGCTGCCGACCCTGCTGACCCAGGCGGTGGTCGAGGAAGCGCTGCTGCGCACCGCGCGATGAAGTGGCAACGGCCAGCGCTGCTGTGGACAGCGGTGTTGGCCGCCGGCCTTGGCCTGTGGGCCGGCCATCGATTGGCACCGGCGCCGGCTGCGCCTGAGGCCGTGCCAGCGGCGCCTGCTGTCGCGGCTGCGGTACCGGTTCTGCGGGTTGGCGACCGCCTGCCCGCGTTGTCGCTGCCCGATCTTGAAGGCCGGCCGCTGGACCTGCGCCAGCACGCTGCCGGTCGCCCGCTGTTGATCAATGTCTGGGCCAGCTGGTGCGCGCCCTGCGTTGAAGAAATGCCCGAGCTGGCGCGCTTTGCCGCTGCGCAGGGCGCCCCAGGCGTGCAGGTGCTGGGCCTGGCGCTGAATACGCCGGAAGACGTGCGCGGTTTCCTGCAGCGGGTGCCGGTGGATTATCCGATCGTGATCGAGACCCCGGGGCCGCGCGATGCCAGCGTGCAGCTGGGCAATACACAGGGCCTGCTGCCCTACAGCGTGCTGTTCGATGCACAGGGGCGGCTGGTCAAGGCGAAGCTGGGGCCGTTCGCCCACGGCGAGATCGACGGCTGGGTGAAGTGAGGGTGTTTTTTGCAGGGCTTGCAGCCCTGCACCCTGCTCAATGCAACGACAACAGCCAAAGCCAAAGCCAAAGCCAAAGCGGGCATTTCGTGGGATGGCGGGACAGTGTCGGAGTGCGGGGACGCTGCAAGTACATCCCTGTAGGCTTGGCAGCCGCATCCATGCGGCTGACACCCCGCACTCCGACACCGCCCCACCTCTGACAGATCTCCGCAGCTGTTGGTAGGTGTCGACCTTGGTCGACACATCTGTCAGATATCGAATGAAATTCCGGGGTCAGATCCGTTTTCCTTCGGGAAACGGATCTGACCCCAAGAGCAATTCCCACAGATCGCGAAGATCTGTCGAAGGCGGGGTGGGTCCGGTTGAGGGGGCGTGAGCGCCATGGATGGCGCGACCGAGGCTACATGGACGTATTTACGCCGCCCCCCTCAACCGGACCCACCCCGCCATCCCACGGAATGCCCGCTTTTGACGTTGACGTTGACGTCAGCAGGTGCAGGGCTGCAAGCCCTGCAAACCCGCACCCCTCTTAGTACAGCGTGCGCTCCGGCGCACCCGGCGGCGGCGGGGTGTACTGGTACAGCCAGGTCTCGGTGAGGGTCTTGCCACCACTGCGCAGGAACAGGCGGATGTCGATCTGCTCGGTACTGCCTTCCGGCGGCACCAGGTCGAACATCGCGCGGTAGCCGTTGATCTCGCGCAGCGGGCGCGCCGACACGATCTCGACCCGGCCGCGGCTGGCTTCCACCACCGCCTCGACCTCGCCCTTGTCGATCAGCCTGGCCAGTTCGCCGCCTTCGAAGTCCACCGCGAAGCGCCAGCTGAAGTACTCGCGCTTCTTGCCGACCACGCCGCCCAGGCCGGTGCGGCTGGCCACGCAGTGCGCCAGCGGCGGACGTGCCGGCGGTTCGGCACCCCAGTACAGGCGGTAGCCGACCAGCAGCTCTTGGCCCGGTTGCGGCTTTTCCTTCGGGTTCCAGAACGCCACGATGTTGTCGAAGGTCTCGTCCACGGTGGGAATCTCCACCAGCTGCACCGAGCCCTCGCCCCACTCGCCCTTCGGCTCCACCCACAGGCACGGACGCTTCTCGTAGAACACGCCGTCGTCCTGGTAGTGGTCGAAGTTGCGGTCGCGCTGCAGCAGGCCGAAACCACGCGGGTTGCGGTCCACGAACATGTTGAAGCGCAGGTTGCGCGGGTTCAGCAGCGGTCGCCAGATCCACTCGCCGGCACCGGTCCACAGCGACAGGCCATCGGTGTCGTGGATCTCCGGGCGCCAGTCCCAGGCCATGCGGCGGTCGTTCTCGCCCACCTGGTACATGCTGGTGCACGGTGCGATGCCCAACCGCTCGATCGCCTTGCGCGGGTACAGCGCGCTGTCGATGTCCATCAGCAGCACGTCGCCGTTGGTAATCGCGAAGCGATAGGCGCCGGCCACGCTGGGTGAATCCAGCAGGCCGTAGACCACGATCGTCTCTGAATCGGCCGACGGCTGTTCCAGGTAATAGGCGATGAAGTCGGGGAATTCCTCCGGCTTGCCCATGCCGGTGTCGATCGCCAGGCCACGCGCGGACTGGCCGTACTGGCCTTCCTTGCCGACCGCGCGGAAGTAGCTGGCGCCGAGGAAGGCGGCGAAGTCGCGGTCGGTGTCCTTGCGGGTGTTCAGGCGGAAACCGGCGAACCCGAGGTCGGCCGGCAGCTCGCCGTCCTTGATGCCGCTCTTGCCGTAGTTGAAGGCTGCGCCGTCATAAGCCAGCTCCTGCGCCTTGCCGTCGACCACGTCGAACATGCGTACCGGCGAATGGAAGTACAGGCCGAGGTGGAAGAACTTGGCCTGGAACTTGCCGGGCTGATCGGCCCACAGCGCATGGTCCTGGCGGTAGCCGATCGACTGGTACTGGTCCCAGTCCAGGCCTTCAAGGCGGCCCGGCAGCACCCGCTTGTGGCTCTTGTAGGGCGCCTGTGCCAGTGCCCGCGCCTGGCCCTTCAGGGTGGCGAAATCGAACGGCTGCGGCTGGCCGAGGCGGCGCAGGCCCATCTGGCCGCTCTTGCTGGCCGCGCACGCGGGCAGGGACGGCAGGCCGAATGCAGCCAGGGCGAGGGAGGCATTGCGGATGAAGTCGCGTCGTTGCATGCAGGCGCGTCAGGCACAGTGGGAAGGTCGGCCATCATAGGCAGACAAACGTTAACGGGCAGCGGAGACGCACCCTGCCCGTTCAGCTGCCGCTGGCTGCGTGCCTCAGCGCTGGCAGTGGCTGCACCAGACGCTGGCGCGCTGGCCGATGGTGGCGTGCTTCAGCGCGCGGCCACAGTTCGGGCAGGGCAGCCCGTCACGGCCGTACACCAGCAGTTCCTGCTCGAAGTAACCCGGCGCGCCGTCAGGGCTGATGAAATCGCGCAGCGTGGTGCCGCCACGGGTGATGGCGTAGCCCAGGATCTCCTTCACTGCATCGGCCAGACGCTGGTAGCGTTCGCGCGAGATCTTTCCTGCCTCGCGCAGCGGGCTGATGCCGGCCTTGAAGAGGCTCTCGGCCGCGTAGATGTTGCCCACGCCCACCACCACCGCCTGGTCCATCAGGAAGGTCTTCACCGGCGCACTACGGCCACGGCTGCGCGCGAACAGGTAGTCGCCGTCGAACGCGTCGTCCAGCGGTTCCGGGCCCAGCCCCTGCAGCAGCGGGTGGACTTCGCCGGTCGGCTGCCAGAGCAGGCTGCCGAAGCGGCGCGGGTCGTTGAAGCGCAGCAGACGGCCGTTGTCCAGGCTGATGTCGACGTGGTCGTGCGCGCGCAGCGGGGTATCACCGGGCAGCACGCGCAGGCTGCCGGACATGCCCAGGTGCAGCACTGCGCTGCCAATGGCGGTATCCAGCAACAGGTACTTGGCGCGACGACGGATGTCCTCGATGCGCTGCCCCGGCAGCAGCTCGGCCACTTCCGGCGGAATCGGCCAGCGCAGGTCGGCGCGGCGCAGGATCACGCCATGCACGCGGCGGCCCTGCAGGTGCGGCGCCAGTCCGCGGCGGGTGGTTTCAACTTCGGGTAGTTCGGGCATGGGGTGATTCTACGCGGGGCCATGCAAAGCCGCTGGGCATGGCCCCGCACCGCCCTATGAATCCAGACCCGCCGCTTCCACCAGGAACGCGCCGTCGACCAGTGCGCCGCGTCCGCCCAGGCGCCAGAACGCCAGATAAGGCGCGAAATCGACGGCTGCCGGGGACAACGGCTGGGCGATATACCAGCCCAGGTACAGGTCCGAAGCGATGTGGTACAGCGCCTCGTCCAGTGCGGCCATCTGAGGGGTATCCAGCGTGCGGGCCTCGCGCACCACATCGCAGACGACGTCGTGCAGATAGGCGCTGGGACCCGATTCGCGCCATGCGGCCTGCAGCTGCTCTGCGGGCGCTGCCACCACCGGCACGTCGCGAAGTGTGGCCTGCAGCGCGGACTCACCCGCCATACCTGCCACCCTCGCCAGTTCGTCCAGCCAGGTGCGCGCGGCGGCCGCCACTGCCTGCACGTCGCCAGCGATGGCCGGCTGCAGGTACAGGTGCCCGTCCCAGCGCCCTGCGCCAAGCACGTCCAGCGCGCGCGACCGCAGCGCATCGGCATGCGGGAAGCCTGCAAATACCGCCGCCAGCGTATCCGGGTCGGTCACGCCCTGCAGCAGGCCGGAGAAATACCAGTCCTCGCGCTCGCTGCGGCCAGCGCAGAATTCAAGCCATTCGGCGAACAGTTCCTCGTCGATCCGGTCATCCATGGGGGAACTCCTTGGGGAACATAGGCCCGCGATGATCGCCCGGCAGCGGGTACGCAGGCCAGCATGCGCTCAGCGCGGAGGCGCCGCCAGTTCGCGCGCGTCCAGGAAACCATCACCATTGGCATCCTGCTTATGAAAGCGCTGCACGATCACCTGCCGCTGCTGCTCGCGACTGATCGCCCTGCCCTTGCCGCCGGGCAGCTCGTCGGCGCTCAGCACGCCGTCACCGTTGCGGTCCATGTGGTCGAAGGCATACAGCATCCACTGCACGTACTCGGATTCACTCACCCGGCCGTCGCCATCACTGTCCATCCGCTGCAGGTAGCTGGTGGTATCGGTGACCTGGGCCTGTGCCACGCCCGGCAGCAGCACCACCAGCAGAAACCCGTACCCTGGCCTCACGCGCCCACCAGGCTGTAGCCCTTCAATCGCGCAGCGTAGGCCTGCAGCGCCGCGATACCGCTTTCCTCGGCCTCGCGGCACCAGGCCTGCAGCTGGTGCAGGCGCTCGGCGGCATCGTGACCACGCGCTTCCAGCAGCGCCGCCAGCCGCGCGCGGTACTCGACCAGGGTGCGGATGCGCGGGCGCTGTGCCACCCATGCGCTGAGCTGGGCACGGCTGTCCGGCTTCAGCCAGCGGCCATCATTGACCAGGCCACGGCGCAGCCTGCGTGGCAGCAGGCGGCGCAACTTGGCGCCGGCCTGCGCGGCTTCCTCGCGCAGGGCCGGCATGAACACATTGCGCTGGTAGTCGGTCATCGCCTGGAAGCGGTGCGACAGCAGCGCCTTCAGGGTTTCGGCATCGGGCACGGCAATGTTCGGACGCACGTCCATGGCCGGTGCCACCCGCAGCACCTTGGCCAGCCGCAGCGCCTGCAGCAGGCGGATCGCACTCCAGCCGATGTCCAATTCCCAGCGCCGCATCGCAAAGCGCGCCGAACTGGGGAAGGCATGGTGGTTGTTGTGCAGCTCCTCACCACCGATCCAGAACCCCCACGGCGTGAGATTGGTGGAGGTATCGGCGGACTCGTAGTTGCGGTAGCCCCACCAGTGGCCCAGGCCATTGACCACACCGGCCGCCCAGAACGGGATCCATGCCATCTGGATCGCCCACAGGGCCACGCCAGGCAGGCCAAACAACACGGTATTGATCGCGAACAGCAGCACCGGCCCCAACGTGGCATGCGGGGTATACAGGCGGCGCTCGATCGCATCATCCGGGGTGCCGCGCCCGTACTGCTCGATGTCCGCGCGCTGGCCGCGGGCTTCGCGGTACAGCTCCACGCCGTGCCAGAACACCGTACCGATGCCGCGGGTGACCGGACTGTGCGGATCGTCCTCGGTCTCCACCTTGGCGTGGTGCTTGCGGTGGATGGCCACCCACTCGCGGGTGATCATCGAGGTGGTCAGCCACAGCCAGAAACGGAACACGTGGGCCAGCGCCGGGTGGAAATCGACCCCGCGATGGGCCTGGCTCCGGTGCAGGTACAGGGTCACCGAGAAGATGGTGATCTGGGTGAAGACCAGCAGCACCGCCAGCATGCCCCACCAGCCCAGGCCGAGCACACCACCGGTCAACAGGGACATCAGGGCATCAGGCATGACGGCTCTCCGGATCGACGCGGCGGTGGCAGACATGATGGGCGCTTGCGTTGCAAACTGCATCCCTGCGGCGGTGATTGCCACCGCCTTCCGTGGCACCGTTCACAGTTGGGGACCTGAGTTGTCGAGCCTTGATCCACGCGCCAGCACCATGACCGCCGCCCCGCCCTTGGCGGAGCTGCCCCCGTTGATCGAACTGGACCGCGCCACGGTGGTGCGCGGCCAGGTGAAGGTGCTGCACGGGCTCAGCCTGCGCATTGCGCAGGGCCAGCACACCGCCCTGCTCGGCCCCAACGGCTGCGGCAAGTCGACCTTCATCAAACTGATCACCCGCGAGCTGTACCCGCTGGCCCAGGGCGACGGCTCCGTAGCGGTGAAGGTGCTGGGCCAGAACCGCTGGCAGGTGGACCGGCTGCGCTCGCAGCTGGGCATCGTCACCGGCGACCTCAGCAGCAACCTGGCCGACATGCCCGGCCTGACCGTGGAACAGGCGGTGCTGTCCGGCTTCTTTGCCAGCTACGTGGTGCCGGCCTTCCGCGAGGTGACCGACGACATGCGTGCGCGCGTCGGCGAAACGCTGGCGATGACCGGCGCCCTGTCCCTGCGCGAGCGCGCCTACGCCGAGCTGTCGGCCGGCGAGACCCGCCGCGTGCTGATCGCCCGCGCGCTGGTCAACCGGCCGCAGGCACTGCTGCTGGACGAACCCTCCACCGGGCTCGACCTGGTCGCCCGCGAACAGCTGGTGGCAACCATGCGGGTGCTGGCCCAGCAGGGCATCACCCTGGTGCTGGTGACCCACCACATCGAAGAGATCATTCCCGAGATCGAACGGGTGGTACTGCTGAGCGACGGCCGCGTGCTGGCCGATGGTACCCGCGCCGAGCTGCTGCGCAACGAACCGCTGTCTACGGTGTTCGGTGGCGCGATCACGGTGGTCGAGCAGGAAGGCCGGCTGACCGCGTACGCGGGGTGAGGCGGAGCCCTCGGGGGAAACAAGGGGCTTGGAAACCGGCGGGCTCGGAAACCTGCAGCCTCGGAAACCGACAGGCCTGGGAGACCGACGGCGGTAGAGTCGACTGTTAGTCGACTATCGCGCGCAGCGCGGGATCTTTGCGATCCAGGCGAAAGGCAGTCGACTAACAGTCGACTCTACCCCGTCGTGATGCCATCCCCGCCGTCACGCCATTCCCGTCGTGATGCCATTCCGTCGTCATGCCGATGCAGCGGGCCGGATGTTCCGGCCCGCTACCGCCTTGCTCAGAACCGCAACGCCAGCGCGCGCGATTCGATCGGTGCCATCCGGCTCTGGTCCTGCAGCTGCAGGTCGCGTAACTCATACGGCGCACCGAAACCGGCTGGCAACGCAGCCTGGTCGAACGGCAGGACCAGCTGGCCCGCGCCCGGCCCATCGAACCACGCGGCCGCATGTGCCTGCGCTACCGGCTTCAGCTGGCCATCGCGGCCGGTGGCATACAACGTGCCACGCGCCTCGTAACGACCGGCGGCGGCCACCTGCAGCGGCAGCGCCACCTGGCGGCTGGCCGGATCCGGCGCCGCCTGGCCGCTGAAGCGCGCGGTCGGCCGTGCCACCGCGAAGGCCACCTTGCCATCACGCAGCACGCCATCGGCCTGGGCGAACACCTGCAGTTCCCACAACCCCTGCGCAGTGCCGACATCGGCCGGAATCCGCACCTGCGCACGCAGGCCGCCATCGGTGGTGCGCAGCAGCCGCTGCGGCCAGCTGCGTCCGTCCGGTGCCACCAGCAGCGCTTCACCGCCCAGGCCGCTACGCCGCGATGCCAGCTGCGCGGTGGTGACGCCGTCTTCCAGCAGGCGTGCCTGCAGCTGCACGCTGCCACCGGCCAGCACCTGTGCCTGGTTGGCCTGCACTTCCAGCCGCAGCGGGCTGTTCGGCTCGAGCACCTGCACCACGTAGCGGCCCTGTGCCTGTGCGCTCTGCAGCGTGTACGCACCGACTGCACTGGTCGCGCCGGTGCGCAGCATGCTGCTGCCATCCTTCACCGGCATGCCGGCCTCCTGCAGCGCGCGTGCATCGACACTGCGCGCCACGCTGCTGCGGCCGGCCGGGTCACGCACCTGCAGCGAGTTGGCCGGCACCGCACGCGCGCCTTCGGCCGGGCTCAGCTGGATCACCGCATCGGCAGCGGTCAGTGGCAGGTCCAGGCCGCGTTGCAGCTGCGTGCCATCGACCTGCTGCCAGTAGCTGCGGCTGACCGAGGCATACGGCGTGGCCGCCTGCAGCGGTTGCGTCGGGTCCAGCGCCCAGGCAAACGACAGCGGCGCGTGCTCGCTCTCATCGGCGGGCAGTGGCGCGGCCACCAGGGTGGCAGGCACCTGATCGCCTGCGCGGGCGGCCTGCAGCGGCTGCGCGGCCTGCGCGGCGGAAAGGGACAGCACTGCCAGCACGGCACTGGCCAGCAGGGTGGAATGGATCGTCATGGTCGTCTCCCTCACTGGCTCAGGTCGTTGCGCAGGATCGTGCCGAGGCCGAAGCACTCGCGGCGGCTCTGGTTGTGGCTGAGCGGCTCTGCTCCCTGGGTGCGCTGCTTGTCGGTGAACCAGGTAGTGCCGGCGGCCTTCTGGCTGCTGCACTCCAGGAAACCATCGGAGCAGGACGACAGCCAGTTCTGGGTGAACTCCAGGCCGACATTGGCCGCATAGCCACCGCAGTAGCTGTTGCTGTCCCACACCGCCGATTCCACATCGCTGCCGACCATGGCACGGAACGGTTTGGGCAGCGCAGGACGACCGGCGGTGCCGTACAGGTTCTGCGCGTTGTAGGTAGCCATGCTCGCCACCTGCTGCTGGCGCACCGCATCGTTCTTGTAGCCCAGCAGCCAACCCAGCGAGGTTTCGAAGGTGTTGCCGTTGAGCACCGCATCGGCCAGCGGCGTGCCACCCGAGGACGGTGCCAGCGCGTTGACCTTGCGCACCGTACGGATGATCTTCGGATAGCGGCTGTCGTAGGTCGGGTTGGACAGGATCCAGCGCATTACGTTGCCGCCGTTGGAGTGGGTGATCACCACCAGCTGGGTGATGCCGCGGCTGTCGATGAAGCTCGTCAGCTGGTTGGCCAGGCAGCCGGCCGCTTCCGGTTTCCACATGTACTGGGTGAAGTCGCAGTTGATGACCACGTAGTTGCTGCTGTTCGGCAGGCCCTGGCGCACGGTGTCGATGATCGCCGGCTGCCAGTAGTCCTGGGTGGCATTGGTCTGCGCGCCGGTGCCGTGCACGAAGGCCACGCCGACCACGTCGGCGGCCTGCGCCGGGGCGGTTGCCAGCCCGAGGAGCAGGGCCAGGACGGTACTTCCTGTTGCGGTGCTGCGCATCGCTTCTCTCCCTCTGTCTTCGGATCCCCCCGACCCGGCTGGAACTGGACGGCCCTGGCGCTTGCCGTTGTGCCGATGCTCGCGGGGCAGCGGCGTGAAAGTCCGTGCGCTGCGCCCGGATTCAGGAGACTGACGTCAAACGATGACGCTTTTCATATCGCGACAATGACCATGCCGGGTCTGGCCGTATGACCGATGACCACTGCGTTGTCGTATTCGGGCTGCGATCATGGCGCGATGTTTTTCCTCCGGAGCCCGTCCATGTCGCTGCTTTCCCACCCCGCCCGCCCCCTGCTCGGCCTCGCCGTTGCCGTGGCCCTGGCCGGCTGTGCTGCCACCGCCACCAAGCCGACTGCCGTCGAAGCCAACATCACCACCAAGGCGGTGGGCTATCTGGACAAGAACGCGGTACCGGCCAGTCTCGAGCTGGTGCCGGCACCTCCGGTGGCCGGTTCGGCCGCCCTCGCACTGGACGAGCAGGTCAGCCGTGAAGCCCGGGCGCTGCGTGGCAGCCCGCGCTTCGCCCAGGCCGGTGTGGATGCGGAACTCGGCTTTCCCGAAGGCGCCAACCACTTCTCCTGCGCCGCTGACATCGACGTCGATGCAGTGAAGACCCCGGCGCTGTACCGACTGCTGGAGCGCAGCCGGATCGACGCCAGCGCCGCCACCAAGGCCGCCAAGAACCACTACCAGCGCCCCCGCCCGTTCATGGTCAATGGTGAACCGACCTGCTCGCCGCAGGACGAGGAAGGCCTGCGCGAGAATGGTTCCTACCCCTCCGGCCACACCTCGATCGGCTGGGCCTGGGCCCTGATCCTGTCGGAGATCGCACCGGATCGCGCCGATGCCATCCAGGCCCGCGGCCGCAACTACGGCGAGAGCCGCCTGGTGTGCAACGTGCACTGGCAGAGCGACATCCTCGAGGGCCGCTTCATGGGTGCCGCCGCCGTGGCCCGCCTGCACGACAACGCCGCGTTCAACAAGGACCTGCTGGCCGCACGCAAGGAGATCGCTGCCGCGCGCAAGGCCGGCCTGCACTCCAGCCGCGACTGCACCACCGAGAACGCGGTACTGAAGGTGCGCCCGCAGAGCGCGCTGTAAGCCGTGCCTCTGTAGAGCCGAGCCATGCTCGGCTCATGGCAGTCGAGCATGGCTCGACTCTACAGAAAGCAGGAAACAGAAGGGCCGGCATTACGCCGGCCCTTCTTCATTGCATTACCGCAGCCACCGCATCAGAACTTCGCAGTGAACTCCACGCCCCAGGTGCGCGGCTCGTTGAGGAAGCCGGTCAGGTTGTTGAAGTCGATCGCGCCGACCACGCGGGTCTGGTTGGTCAGGTTGCGGCCGAACACGGCCACGTCGTACTGGCCGTAATCCCAGTTGTAGCCCAGGCGCAGGCCGCCTTCCAGCGAACTACGGCCGCGGAATTCCGGCGACTCGTAGATGAAGAAGTTCACCGCGCTGCGGTAGGCCCAGTCGGTGTAGGCATACAGCTCGCTGCCATCGCTGAGCGGGAAGCCGACGCGCAGGGTCGCGTTGTGGATCCACTTCGGCGCCTGCGGCAGCGGGTTGCCGTTCACCAGCGCATAGGTCTGGCCGTTGATCACCGTGGTCGGGTCGGTGATGGTGCAGCCGCCGCCACAGATCGCCACCGCCAGGTTCTTGTCCTTGATCTCGGTGTCGTTGTAGCTGCTGCCGAAGGTCAGCAGGACGTTGTCGGCCAGGTAGGCCTCCAGGTCCAGTTCCACGCCCTGGCCAATGGTCTTGTCGGCGTTGAGCAGGGTGGCGGTGTTGTTGCTGCCACCCACCGCGATCAGCTGCTGGCCGTCGACGTTGTAGCGGAACACGCTCAGGCCCAGGCGTGCGCGACGTTCGAACAGGTCGGCCTTGATGCCGGCTTCGTACGAGATCACCTTCTCCGAATCGGCCTGCGACAGCCCCGGCGCGAAGGCCAGGCGGCCCTGGATCGACGGTGCGCGGAAGCCCTTGGCCACGCGGGCGTAAGCGTTGATGTCGTCGGTCAGCTTGTACACGCCGCTCAGGTCCCAGCTGACGTCGTTGACGTCGGTGTTGGCCAGGTACGGGCCACTGACCGGGGTGCCGAACGGAACGGCCTGCAGCACGCTGGCGCTGAAGTCCTTCTTGTCCTGCGTGTAGCGCACGCCGGCGCGCAGCTTGAAGCGGTCGGTGACATCGAAGTCACCCGAGGCGAACACCGCCCACGCCTTGTTGCGCTGGTTCTGCACCACGTGGCCGGTCTGCGGATTGCCCGGGGTCAGCGAGTCGTAGTTGAAGTTGTTGATGGTCACGTCTTCATCGAAGTAGAAGACGCCGGCCTGCCAATCGAAGCGGCCCCACTCGTTGGACTCGATGCGCACTTCCTGCGTCCACTGGCGGTGATGCGGCAGGCCGTCAGCCGACTCCGAAGAGAACGGAATCAGGCCCGGGCCGTAGTTGCCGGCACCCAGGAAGGCCGCACCGTAGCCACCGTCGATATCGCCACGGTTGAGCGATTCGGCGGTTTCGTAGCCGGTGATCGAGTGCAGCGTCACCGAGCCGAGGTTCCACTGCAGGCGCGCGCTGCCGCCCCAGGTCTCCAGGTCGGAGAAGTTGACGCCATCGTTGGCCACCTTGTCGCGATCGAAGTTCTCGACCAGCGAATTGCCGCCCTTCTGGATGATGTTGGCGCGGAACAGGCGGGCGGTACCGTTGAGCTTGCGCTTGTGCAGGTTGAACAGCGCTTCGAAGTCGTCGCCTTCGTACAGGAACTGCACGCGGCCGGCGGCTTCGTCATAGCCTTCGAAACCGCTGTTGGGGGCGCCGACGCGGGTGTTGTCCACCCAGTCGTCGCGGCGCTGGTAGATGGCCGAGACACGTGCCGACCAGCGGTCGGTGAGCGGACCGCCGTAGGCGCCCTGTACGTTCCAGCTGTTGTAGCTGCCGTAGCCGACGCGGATGTAGCCATCGGCATCCTGCGACGGACGCGCCGAATCGAACTTGACCACGCCGGCGGGGGTGTTGCGGCCGAACAGCGTGCCCTGCGGGCCACGCAGCACTTCCACGTTGGCCAGGTCGAACAGCGGGAAGCCCTTCAGCAGCGGGCTTTCCTGCACCACGTCGTCATACACCAGCGACACCGGCTGCGACGCATTGAGGTCGAAGTCGGTGTTGCCCAGGCCGCGGATGTAGAAGCGCGGGAAGGCACGGCCGTAGGACGACTCGATGTTGAGGCTGGGCACGCGTGCGGCCAGGAAGCGGATGTCATCGCCGGCCGAGCCGAGCACATCCAGCTTCTCGCCCTGGATCGCGCTCAATGCGACCGGTACGTCCTTGGCGTTCTCGACGCGGCGCTGCGCGGTCACCTGCAGGGCATCGAGGGCAACCGGGTCCTTGGCAGCGGGGGTTTCCTGGGCGGCTGCTACCAGCGGCAGCAGGGCGGAAAGAGCGGCAACGAGAGGGCGCGCGACCGGAAGGCGGCCACGGGAAGTACGGGTCGGGGACATGGCAGTAGGCTGTGTTTGGAGGGGTGGTAAAACGGCGCTACCAGATAATTGTTGCAATACAGCACCTGCCCCGCAAATGCCCGCCGTTCATGGCCACGTCGCCCCGGAGCCGGGTCGCTCGCTAGACTGGTGTTTTCCAGCCTCGCGGAGCCGCCGCAATGACCCAGTGGTACTTCCATGCCTCCGCCCAGGCCGAACGCGTCGGCCCGCTCGATGACGAAGCCGCGCGCCGCTATGCGCAGGCCAACCCGCGCGCGCTGGCCTGGTGCCAGGGCATGAGCGGGTGGACGCCGATCGCCGAGGTGGCCGAGCTGCAGGCGCCGGCTCCGGGCATGCCCAGTATCCCGCCGCCGGTCCTGGTCTCCGCCGCCGCCAACGGCCGCGCCGACGACATCGAATTCCGCATCGTCGGCCATGAAATGCAGTTCGTGGAAATCGAGCTCGACCCCGGCGAGAGCGCCATTGCCGAGGCCGGCGCATTGATGTTCAAGGACGCCACCGTGCAGATGGACACGGTGTTCGGCGCCGCCAACGGCGACCAGGGCGGCGGCTTCATGGGCAAGGTGATGGCCGCCGGCAAGCGCGTGCTGACCGGCGAAAGCCTGTTCGCCACCGTCTACACCCAGAGCGGCCACGGCAAGGGCAAGGTCGCCTTCGCCGCGCCCTACCCCGGCACCGTACTGGCTATGAAGCTGGACCAGCACGGCGGCCGCCTGGTCTGCCAGAAGGACAGTTTCCTGGCCGGCGCGCGCGGCGTGCAGATCGGCGTGCAGTTCCAGCGCAAGATCATGACCGGCCTGTTCGGCGGCGAGGGCTTCATCATGCAGAAGCTGGAGGGCGACGGCTGGGTGTTCATCCACGCCGGCGGCTGCGTGGTCGAGCGCGAACTGGCCGTGGGTGAGCGGCTGGACGTGGATACCGGCTGCGTGGTGGCCTATCACCCGACGGTGGACATGGACGTGCGCCGGGTCACCGGCATCAAGAGCATGCTGTTCGGCGGCGAGGGCGTGTTCCTGGCCACGCTGACCGGTCCGGGCAAGGTCTGGCTGCAGTCGCTGCCGTTCTCGCGCCTGGCCGGCCGCATGTGGATGGCCGCACCGCAGGGCGGTGGCCAGAACCGTGGCGAGGGTTCGGTGCTGGGCGGCCTGGGCCGGATGCTGGACGGCGACAACCGGTTCTGACCCACTCATTTGGCAGGTGCCGACCTTGGTCGGCACCTACCATGGTCGTTTTCTGCTGAATAGGGAGGTTCTCGGCGGCCGCCTGGACCTGCCTTGGGTGGGTGCCAACCTTGGTTGGCACATTCCTTCAGCGCGCGACCAGGCATTTGTGCGGACCGAGGTCCGCACCCACCAGAAGCGATTCACGTTTTTTTGCTGAATAGGGAGCTGCCCCCACCCTGCCCGCCCCGCCACGGCTTCGGTATGCTGGCGCCCTTTCCTGAATCCGGCGCCGCGAGCGCACTGCCGATGAGCCTGTTCCGCCCCCGCATGCTGCTGTCCGTCGCCCTGATCGGCCTGCTGGCCGGCTGCGGTGGCGACCCGGTCCGCCCCACGCCGCCGCCTGCGCCGACCGTGGCGCCGCAGGCCAAGCCGGTGAAGATCGGCATCGCCCTCGGTGGTGGCGCAGCCAAGGGCTTCGCCCACATCGGCGTGATCAAGATGCTGGAGGCCAACGGCTTCGAGCCGGCCGTGGTGTCCGGCACCAGCGCCGGCAGCGTCGTTGGTGCGCTGTATGCCAGTGGCATGGACGCGTTCCAGATGCAGAGCAAGGCGGTCGCGCTGGACGAAGCCAGCATCCGCGACGTGCGCCTGTTCTCCGGTGGCCTGGTGCAGGGCCAGAAGCTGCAGGACTACGTCAACGAGCAGGTTGCCAACCGCCCTGCCGAGCGCCTGAAAAAGCCGTTCGCCGCCGTCGCCACCCAGCTGGAAACCGGCGAGCGTGCGATCTTCGTGCGCGGCAACGTCGGCCAGGCGGTGCGCGCGTCGAGCAGCATCCCCGGCGTGTTCGAACCGGTGAAGATCGGCGGCCGCAACTACATCGACGGCGGCGTGGTCAGCCCGGTGCCGGTCGATGCCGCACGCCAGCTCGGCGCCGACTTCGTGATCGCCGTGGACATCTCCAGCAAGGCCAGCGGCAAGGCGCCGACCGACATGCTGGGCATCGTCAACCAGTCCATCTCGATCATGGGCCAGCGCCTGGGCGAACAGGAACTGGCACGCGCCGACATCGTCATCCGCCCGAAGGTGCTGGACATCGGTGCCGCCGACTTCAGCCAGCGTGGCACCGCGATCCTGGAAGGCGAAAAGGCCGCCATGGCGGCGATGCCGCAGATCCGCGCCAAGATCCAGCAGCTGCAACGTGCGCGCGCCGCCGCAGCGGCACCGGCCCCGGTGGCCGCGCCGAAGTGCGAGGAAGCCTCGCGCCTGGGCAAGCTGATGGGCCGCAAGGACAAGTGCTGACCTGAGCCAGCGTGGCGCTGCCAGACAGCGACGCGCGTTCTAGCGCGCAGGCCGGTAACCGCTGGCCTGCTGCCGTTCGCGCCTGCGCCTCTGGCGAGCCTGCTCCTGCAGTGTCGCCGTGTGCTGCAGCTGTTCCATGCCATCGGCCGGCACATGCAGCTGGCGTCGCGCACGGGTGAGTGCCAGATAGACCGCACGCACCGGGTTGTGCCAGATGCGCCCGCCCTGCCCCGCACTGAAGCAACCGGGTGACAGCGAGACCACGTCGAACTGCAGGTTCTTCGCGTGCTCGGCCAGGCACAGCGCCACACGCCCTTCTGCGGGCATGTCCTGATCGTCGAGCGCCTGCAGCAGTGACTGCACCTGATCGGCAGACGCAAGCAGTTCGACCAGCGCGCCCTGCCCGTCGTCGGACTGTGTGGCGAGGAAGCGCTCCCACGCCGGGTCCGATGCGCTGTCGTGGCGCCGGCGCCACGCATCCAGCGGCCGCTGCAGCACGCTGCGTAGCGCGCGCAGCGATGCCGGATGCAGGTAGGGCCGCAGCCCGAGCGCCTGCAGCTGTGCCGCATCCAAAGCCAGATCGGCGACGTTGCCATGGATGCGCAGGCCCTCGCTCGGCACCTGCGCCCAGTCGCGGTAATGCAGCACACCGGTGGCGCGGTCGGAGGCACCGACGAACGGCGCGCTGTCCTGGCCCAGCCCATCCAGCGCCAGGGTCTGATTGACCAGTCCCTCGACCTGGTTGCCCTGGCGCACCGACTGGTGCATTTCCAGCACCTTCGACGCGGTCCAGCGCGGCACCGTACCCGTCAGGCACTGGTGCGGATCACCCAGGCTGACCACGCCAGGCGCATGGCCGGCCAGCAACTGCTTCCACGACGGGCTCAGGTCATGCGCCTCGTCCACCAGCAGCATGCCCATGTCCTGCGGCGGGGTGACGCCGCGCAGTGCCAACCACTTGCCGATGTGCGCCGGGCTCAGGCTCAGCAGCGTGCCCCGCTGCAGTTCGGCGTCGAACATGCAGCGCCAGACGTGCTCGGCGGCCGCCATGTACGGCGACACGTCGAGCATCGCGGCGGGCACCGAACGGTCGAAATGCTGGAACGCCATGCCCGGTGCCGACGACGCGCACCAACGGTTGATGGCCTCGAACGCGGTCAGCAGCACCTGCTCCGGGCTGCGTCCACCGATGCCCTGCAGGCCGATGCGGCCGGCAATCTCGCGCGGCGTACGGGTGCTGCGCCGATAGCTGGCAACGAAGCCACCGGTCTGGCCGCTGCGCGCGGCGTGCTGCGCCACGCGGTTGGCGAACTCGATCTGGGTCAGCAGGCGCACCGCAGTGCTGGCCGGCACGCGGGCGCGGAAGGCTTCCACCTGCCCACGCGAGGGCGCCACGTAGGTGTAGCGGCCGGGCCGCGCCTCCATCAGCGCCAGCACCAGGTGGCCCTTGCCGGTGCCGGCATAACCATCGAGGTCGATCAGTTCATCGGGGTTGGCGGCGATGGCGCGCAGCACGCGGGCCTGCTCGGACGTGTACAGGCCATGGTGTTCGACCGCCCGCGCATCTTCAGCGGCAACGTCATCCTGCGGGGCCTCGTCATCGTCACTGGAAAAAGTGGCGGGAAACCGGATCTCATGTTCGACCAGGGTTTCCTGGCAGGCCTGCTGCAGGGCCAGGCCCGGGTATTCCCGTGGCGACTGCGCGATGACGCCCTGCAGGATCTCCGCCGGCGCCAGCAGCACGCCGTGGGCGGCCAATGCGCTCAGCCAGGCATCCAGTTCCGGCTGGCCACCGCCACCGGGCCCGGCCAGCTGTGCAGCCGCGCCTTCGTTGCCGGCAAACAACGCGCAGGCATCATGCAGCAGGCGCTCGATCTCGGCCGCTGGGTGCAGGCGCGTCCGGCACAGCTGCGCGGCCATCAGCCCGGCCTGCTCCAAGGCCGTCTGCGGTGGCGTGCCATGGGCGATGTAGCGCGCCAGCGACTTGCGCTGCAGCGGCAGGAAAGTGGTTGTGGGCAGCGGGTGCTGGAGTTCGGACATGCGTGGAACCGGAAAAGGAACGCTGCGGCGCGCGCAGGGCGGTGATGCTCGGCTACCCGCCCGGTGCCGTCAAATCGTGGCAGCGCGCTTATTCCAGCTGCGACAGCGGCAATGCCTGGAAGCCCTTCACCGTGCGCAGCACGAAGCTGGAATTGGCATCGGCCACGCCGCCGGCATTGAGCAGCCGGTCCAGCAGGAAGTGCGAGAAATGCTCCAGGTCACGCACGTAGACGTGCAGCAGGTAGTCCATGTCGCCGGTCAGTGCATGGCAGGCCACCACTTCATCCCAGCCCTGCACGCTGTCCACGAAGTGCCCGATCGCGGCCTGGTCGTGCTTTTCCAGCTGCACGCGCACGAAGGCCTGCAGGCCCAGGCGCAGCTGGCGCGGCTCCAGCCGCGCGCCATAGCCGACGATCACGCCCTCGCTTTCCAGCCGCTGCAGGCGCCGCAGGCAGGCCGAGGGCGAAAGGTTCACCCGTGTCGCCAGCTCGGCGTTGGTGGCGCGCCCATCCCGCTGGATTTCAGCCAGCAGGCGTATATCCGTGCGATCGAACTGGACTTCTCCGGCCATTGTTGCCCCGCAACATGGTGAGTACGCAAGGATATTGCGCCAACAAGGCCAATCGGCGCAACTTTTGCAACCCTGTTGCGCGCGCCCTGCCCTAGCATCGTGGGTATCCCGTCAAGGAGTGCCCCATGGACCCCGCCCAGCCCCGCCGCGTCGAACACCAGCAGACCGACAAGGGCTACGTGCCGGTGTATACCACCGCGCTCGTCGAGCAGCCGTGGGACACCTACAGCGCCGACGACCACGCCACCTGGAGCACCCTGTACCAGCGCCAGCGCGAGCTGCTGGTCGGCCGCGCCTGCCAGGAATTCCTGGATGCACAGGACGAGATGGGCATGAGCGCGCACATGATTCCGCGCTTCGACCAGCTCAACGAAGTACTGGGCGCGGCCACCGGCTGGACCCTGGTCGGCGTCGAAGGCCTGCTGCCGGAACTGGATTTCTTCGACCATCTGGCCAATCGCCGATTCCCGGTGACCTGGTGGATCCGTCGCCCGGACCAGATTGATTACATCGCCGAACCGGACCTGTTCCACGATCTGTTCGGCCACGTGCCGCTGCTGATGAACCCGGTGTTCGCCGACTACATGGAGGCGTACGGCCGTGGCGGCGTCAAGGCCCACGCGATCGGCCCGGATGCACTGCAGAACCTGACCCGCCTGTACTGGTACACGGTGGAATTCGGCCTGATCGATACGCCCGAGGGCCTGCGCATCTACGGCGCCGGCATCGTTTCTTCGAAGGGTGAGTCGCTGTACTCGCTGGAATCGGCCGCGCCCAACCGCATCGGTTTCGACCTGCAGCGGATCATGCGCACGAAGTACCGCATCGACACCTTCCAGAAGACCTACTTCGTCATCGACAGCTTCGAACAGCTGATGCAGGCGACGTCGCCGGACTTCACCCCGATCTACGCGGCGCTGTCTGATCAGGCGCATCTGCCGGCGGGCGATGTGCAGGGCGATGACCGCGTGTTCCAGAAGGGCACCGGTGAAGGCTGGGCCGACGGCGGCGACGTGTAAGCGCACGGAGCACACCGCTTCGCACTGAAAACGGCGCACCTGGATGCGCCGTTTTCATTGATGCCTGGTGCCTGCACCGTCACGGCGGTGCAGGCGAGGGCAGGGCAGTCAGGCGTCCACGGCCCGGCAGGAACCGCGCACCATCAATTGCGGGTGCACGCTGGTTGCGGTCGGTGCATCCGGCACGTCGGCCTGCACCAGCATCGACGCGGCCACGCGACCGATATCGGACACATGGCGACGCACCGAGGTCAGCGGCGGCCACAGCCGCGACGCCAGCGGGCTGTCGTCGTAGCTGACGATCGACAACTGCTGTGGCACCGCAATGCCGGCACGCAACGCCACCTGGTACACGCCGGCAGCCATTTCATCGTTGCCGGCAAAGATCGCACTGGGGCGTTGTCCGCTCATCAGCAGACGCTCTGCGGCATGCACGCCGGACTCGAAGGTATCGCCCGCTTCCAGCACACGCTCACCCGGCAGGGTCAGGCCCACCTGGGCCAACCGGTCGAGGAAGCCATGGGTACGCTCGCGTGCGGTGCGGCGATTGCCCGGTCCGGCAATCACCGCGATGTCGCGGTGGCCGAGCGAGAGCAGATAGCCCGCTGCCGCGGCTGCACCGTCGCGATCGTGGGTGACCACCGCCTGTGTCGCGTCATCCGACACATGCGCGTTGATGCGGACATAGCGGCATTCGATGCCGTCGAGCATCTCCGTCAATGCAGCCGACTCGGAGGCTCGCGGGCCCAGGATCACGCCGTGCAGCTTCTGCTGCTGCACGAAGCGCCGCACGCCGTGCGCGCAGTCCGGAGACTGGCTGTCGCAGGGATGCACGACCAGCTCATAGCCGGTGCCGCGCAGCGCTTCCAGCGCGCCGTGCTGCAGGTCGACGATGCATTGGGCGCCCGGGTCGTCATACACCAGGCCGATCAGGAAGGAGCGGCGGAACGCGAGGCCGCGCGCCAGGGGGTCGGGCACGTAACCGACCTCGCGCATCAACGCCTCGACCTTGTCGCGGGTGTCCTTGCGCACCAGCGGCGAGTTGTTGATGATTCTTGAAACCGTTTTCTTGGAAACTCCCGACAGTCGTGCGATGTCGTTGATCGTGGCAGCCTTGCCCTTCGATGCCGGCAACGCGGCATCGCTAATATTTCGCACTGACATGTATAGAACCAGGTAAGTCGGAGAATTCTAGCCTTGCGCCCGTCGGGCGCGAAGTTGCGGAATGTCGCAGCTGGAGCGGCACACGTCGTGTTCGACACGTTTTACCGCGTGAGGTTCCATTGTGATCGGTCTGCTCCATTTGCATCTGAACCGTTTTTCACGCGCGCTTGCTCTGAATACGGGTGCGACGCGCGCGAACGCCAACATTCCCTTAACCATGCTCCGCTACATTCGGGGCATGGAACTGCAGACTTCTCCGTTTCCGCCATTCCGTGGCCGCGACCGGTTGATCGCCGCGGTCGACGCGGCGATGACCTCCGGTGACCCCGAGCGCATCACCGCCGACCTGCAGCTGGCGCTGCAGGAAGCCATCGCGGACAGCCGCATCGAATTGCCCGAGTGCGTACACCGTCCGGTCAGTGATCATTACGCGCGCCGCCCGCTGTACCACAGCCGCGAACACGGCTACAGCGTGATCGCCATGAGCTGGGGCCCAGGTCAGGGCACGCCGCTGCACGACCACGATGCCATGTGGTGTGTGGAAGGAGTGTGGTCGGGCGAGCTGGAGATCACCCGTTACGAGCTGCTGGAGCGCACAGGAGAACGCTGCCGCTTCCGCCGCCACGCCGCGCTGCGCGGAGGCTGCGGCAGTGCCGGAAGCCTGATCCCGCCGCACGAGTACCACACCCTGCGCAACGCCAGCGATGACGCACTGGCGATCTCGGTGCACGTGTACGAGGCGCAGATGGAGCGCTCGGCCGTGTTCGATCCGCTCGGTGGTGACTGGTACCAGCGTCGCATCCAGGCGTTGCAGGCCGACCCGGCCTGAACCGGGGGCAGGGCGGGGCGCCGCCAGCACCTTGGTGAGCCACGTGGCATCATGCGCCGCTGCGCTGCCGGACCCGGCGGCGATCCGCGATGCCCTGTCGGGCAAGGAGCAAGACCATGTCCAGCGCTGATCCGCGCCTGCGCGCGCTGTTGAAGCTGGCACCGGTGATTCCGGTGTACACCCCCGAAGATGTGAATGAAGCGGTCGAAGTAGCCCAGGCGCTGTTCCGCGGCGGCTTGCCGGTGATCGAAGTGACGCTGCGCACGCCACAGGCATTGGATGCCATCAAGGCCATGGTCGAGGCCGTGCCCGATGCGGTGATCGGCGCCGGCACCGTGCTCAACGCCGCACAGATGCGGGCGGCAAAGCACGCCGGTGCGCGTTTTGCCGTTTCACCCGGTGCCACGCCGGCGCTGTATGCTGCCGCGCGCGATGCCGACCTGCCGTACCTGCCCGGTGCCGCCACCGCCTCGGACCTGATCCTGGGCCTGGAGCACGGCCACGACACCTTCAAGTTCTTCCCGGCGGTACAGGCCGGGGGCGCTGCGTTGCTGGCGGCCTGGCACGGTCCGTTCGCCGATGTGCGCTTCTGCCCGACCGGCGGCATCAGCGCGCAGACTGCGCCGCAGTTCCTGCACCTGCCCAACGTGCTGTGCGTGGGCGGGTCGTGGCTGACCACTCCGGCGCTGCTGCAGACGCGTGATTGGGACGCCATCGAGCGCCTCGCCCGCGAGGCATCGGTACTGGCCGGCTGAACCGGCTGCACGAACCTTCAAAGGTTTGATCGTGATCAAAGCGCCGGCCTCGCGCCGGCGTCATTCTGTGGGCAAGCGCACTACGGAGATCCGAACATGAATTCGACCATGAAGGCCGCTGTCGTGCGTGAGTTCGGCAAGCCACTGGTGATCGAGGAAGTCTCTGTACCACGCCCGGGGGCGGGCGAGGTGCTGGTCAAGATCGAGGCCTGTGGCGTCTGCCACACCGACCTGCACGCCGCCGAGGGCGACTGGCCGGTGAAACCGAACCCGCCATTCATCCCCGGTCACGAGGGCGTGGGGCACATCGTGGCCGTGGGAGGCGGGGTAGGGCACGTCAAGGAAGGCGACAGGGTCGGCATCCCCTGGTTGTACTCGGCGTGTGGCCATTGCGAACACTGCCTGGGTGGCTGGGAAACGCTGTGCGAGACACAGCGCAACACCGGTTACTCAGTCAACGGCGGCTTCGCCGAGTACGCACTGGCCGATGCCAACTATGTCGGCCTGCTTCCGAAGGAAGTGGGCTTCGTCGAGATCGCGCCGGTGCTGTGCGCCGGCGTGACCGTCTACAAGGGCCTGAAGGTAACCGACACCAAGCCCGGGGACTGGGTGGTGATTTCCGGCATCGGTGGCCTGGGCCACATGGCCGTGCAGTACGCCCGCGCGATGGGCCTGAACGTGGCTGCGGTGGATGTGGACGACAACAAGCTGGCATTGGCCCGGCAGCTCGGCGCGCAGATCACCGTCAACGCGCGCACCACCGACCCCGCCGCCTTCCTGAAGAAGGAGATCGGCGGTGCGCACGGCGCCCTGGTCACGGCGGTGTCGCCGAAGGCGTTCGAGCAGGCACTGGGCATGGTGCGTCGTGGCGGTACGGTCTCGCTGAACGGCCTGCCGCCCGGCAACTTCCCGCTGGACATCTTCGGCATGGTGCTCAACGGCATCACCGTGCGTGGCTCGATCGTCGGCACCCGGCTGGACCTGCAGGAGTCGCTGCAGTTCGCTGCCGAAGGCAAGGTCGCAGCCACGGTCAGCACCGATCGCCTGGAAAACATCAACGAGGTGTTCGCGCGCATGCATGCGGGCACCATTGAGGGCCGCGTGGTACTCGACTTCGCCGCCTGACCGCCTGTGCATGGTCGTCGTCGCTCCGTCCCCCTCTCCCACGGACGCGGCGGCCATGCCGATCCATCGGTAGTGCCGGCCGCTGGCCGGCAACCCGGGCACTCCGTGGCAGCCGTACAATGCGCGCATGCCTGGCCTGCTCAAGACCCTGTTCCTGTCCCTCGTTGCCCTGATCGGCGGCGTGCTGTCACTCGCGCTGGTCAGCAGCGTCGCCAGCTGGCTGCCGCCGTTGCTGGGCATGACGCCGAACAACAACAGCATGCAGCTGGGCTGGGATCTCGCCTTCAGCGTGCTCGGTGGCATCGCGGGCATTTCCTTCGCCACCTATTACGCGCCGTGCTGGCCGCGTTCACACGGCTTCTCGATCTGGTCGCTGATCGCGCTGGGCTGTGGCTACGCGATGTGGACGGCGGGTGCGGACTTCCCGTTCTGGTTCGTCATTTCGCTGCTGGCATCGCTGCCCCTGCAACTGCTGGCCGGTTGGTGGTTCGGACGCCGCCCCTCGCGCGACGCAGGGTAACGCCGCCCCTGTAGAGCCGAAGCCATGCTCGGCTTTCATGCACACCGACACAGGCAGCCGAGCATCGGCTCGGCTCTACAGATCCATGCGCGGCAGCGTCTGCTTCAGCCGCGCGATGCCCTGCCATGGGTCACCCTTCAGCCGCTTCGCGCGCGCCAGCGCCTTGGCCATGGGAAAGGCGTCGGCAGCACTGATGCGCGCCAGTTCTTCCCAGCGCAGCGGGACCGCTACGCCGGCGCCATCGCGCGCGCGCAGCGACCACGAGCACACGCTGGTGGCCCCTCGGGTGTTGCGCAACCAGTCGATGAAGATCACGCCACTGCGCTTGGCCTTGCTCATCGTCGCCACGTAGCGATCAGGCTTCTCCAGCGCCATTGCCTGCGCGAATGCCTCGCAGAACGCCTTCGCCTCGTCCCAGCCAGCCTTGGGCTGCAGCGGCACCACCACGTGGACGCCTTTGCCGCCGGACAAGCGCACGAAGCTCTTCAGGCCCACCTGCTGCAGGCGGTCACGCACATCGCGTGCACCTGCTTTCACCTGTGCCCAGCTGACGCCTTCGCCTGGGTCGAGATCGAACACCAGACGATCCGGGTGCTCGGGGTCGGCCACGGCCGCGCCCCAGGGATGCAGTTCCAGGGTATTCATCTGCACCAGTTGCAGCAGCCCCCGCGCATCGTCGATGTAGACGTACTCCTCGCGGCCGCTCTTCTGCTGCAGGGGCACCGCATGTACCGCATCGCCCAGGCCGGGACCATGGTGCTTCTGGAAAAAGCAGGCCTTGCCCACGCCGTCCGGGCAGCGCAGCAGTGACAGCGGTCGTCCAGCAATCTCGGGCAGGATCCAGCGTGCCATCTTCCGGTAGTAGTCCGCCACGTCTCCCTTGCTGAGCTTCTGTTTTGGAAACACCACCCGCTCCGGATGCGTGATCTGGACCTCGCCTCCGGTTTCGGCATCTGCGGTGCTCATTCCCAGGTCCTCCTTCTGCTTGTCGCCGCGCAGCCGTTTGAAACTGGCCTGGCGCAGCAGGCCTTCCTTTCCCCAGCCACGGAACGCCACTTCCGCCACCGTCACCGGCTTCACCCAGCGCACGCTGGCAGCGCGAAACGGCACATGCGCCGGCAGCTGCAGCACGGGCGTCTTCACTGCCAGCGGCTGCAGTGCCTTGAGCAGCGCGCGCAGGTTCTCGTCGTCGAAGCCGGTGCCGACCCGCCCCACATAGCGCAATCCGCCCTTGTCCGGCGTCGCCAGCAGCAGCGAGCCGAACCCCACCCGGGAACCCTTCGGCATCGTGTAGCCGACAATCACGAACTCGTCGGTGTCTTCGTGCTTCACCTTCACCCAGCTGCGCGCGCGGGTATTTACATACGGCGCATCCACCTGCTTGCTGACGATGCCTTCAAAGCCGGCCTTGCCACTGGCGTCGAACACCTGCGGGCCATGGTCGATCACGTGCTCGCTGAAGGCCAGGGTGCCGGGCGCTGGCCCGATGAGATCCTTCAGCAATGCCTTGCGCTCCACCAGCGGTGCACGACTGATGTCCACGCCGGCCACACCGGGAAGATCGAACACGATGTAGCGCAGCGGTTGTTTCGAACTGCCGTCGATCACCCGCTGCAGCGCTGCGAAGTCACTGCGTCCATCCGGGTCCAGCACCACCAGCTCGCCATCCAGGCGCGCGTCTCGCACCGGGAGCGCCTGCACGGCCTGTACCACCTCGGGAAAATCATCGGTCCAGTCCAGACCGTTGCGGGAGCGCAGCTTCACCTCGCCTTCGTGCAGATCGGCCAGCAGACGATAGCCATCCCACTTGATCTCATGCAGCCAGCGCTCTCCATCCGGCGCGCTTTCGCGATGATCGGTCAACTGCGGTTTGAATCCGCGGGGATAGGCCTTATCACGTGCGTCGTGCAGTTGCAGTGCGCGAGCACGCCAGCGCGCATCGGCCTTGCGTGTGGTCGTGCGTGCGACGGGTGCTGCACGCGCCGCCTTCTCTGCGGAACGCTTCTTCGCCGCAGGTGCTCGTTTCGACATCGGTGCCGTCAGCAGGTCATCCGCCTCGGCGTCGCGCGCTTCACCGTCGTCGCGCTTGATCAGCAGCCACTGCACCTGGCGTCCTTTCATCGCGGTGCGCACCAGCTTCCATCCACCGGCCAGGCGTTGTCCGTGCAGTACGAAGTCGATCTTGCCCGCCGCCAGTGCCTGCAGTGGATCGCCTTCACAGGCCCAGGTGCCGTGATCGAAGACTTCCACGTGGCCCGCACCATAGTGGCCTTCAGGAATGTCTCCTTCGAAGCCGGCATAGGACAACGGATGATCTTCCACTTCCACAGCCAGCCGCTTCTCGCCGACGCGAAGCGAAGGTCCTTTCGGCACTGCCCAGCTCTTCAGCACGCCGTCCATCTCAAGGCGGAAGTCATAGTGGCGCGAACTGGCGTGGTGCAGCTGGATGACGAAGGTCGGCCGCCGCTTCGGGTCACCGGGGGCACGCGTGTCGTCGGGCTCCGGTGTCTGCCCGGCGCCGCCGCCCAGGCGCCGCTTGCGCCGGTACTGGTGCAGCGACATGGTTCAACCTGCCTTGCGCCGGGGTGCGGTCTTCTTTGCAGCCTTCTTCGCTGTCTTCTTTGCGGCCTTCTTCACCGGCGACTTGGCGGCTGCTTTGCGCGCTGCCGCCTTCTTCGCCGGCGTGCGCTTGTTCGCATCCAGGCTCTTCTGCAGCAGCGCCATGAAGTCGACCACATTGGTACTGGCGTCCTCGCGCGGTGCCGGCTCATCGTCCACCCGCGTGGTGCCGCCCTTGGACTTGATGCGCTTGTTCAACACCTGCTGCAGGCGCTCGCGGAATTCATCGTGGTACTGCGACGGATCCCAGTCGCCGGCCATCGACTCGATCAACTGTTCGGCCATCGCCGTTTCCTTGCTGGTGATGCGGTAGTCGGACAGCTTGCCGGTGGGCAGCTTGTAGTCCTCCGGATCCACCAGTTCCTGCGGATAGCGCAGGATCATCAGCACCAGCGCGTCCTCATGCGGCATCACCGCGCACAGGTATTCGCGCGTGCGCACCACCACCCGCGCGATGCCCACCTTGCCGGTGCTGCGCAGCGTTTCGCGCAGCAACACGTAGCCCTTTTCGGCCTTCTTGCCGGGTACCAGCAGGTAGGGCTTCTCGTAGTAGCGCGGGTCGATCTGCGCCGCATCCACGAACGATTCCACTTCCACCGCTTCGTGGCTCTCCGGTGCGGCCGAGCGGATGTCGCCTTCCTCCAGCACGACATAGCTGCCCTTGTCGTACTCGTAGGCTTTGACGATGTCCTTCCAGGGCACTTCCTCGCCGGTGTCGGCGTTGACCCGTTCGAAACGGATCGGCTTGCGGTCGCGGGAATCGAGCATGCGGAACTGCAGATCGACCTTGCGTTCGCCGGACATCAGCGACACCGGCACGTTGAGCAGGCCAAACGACAGCGTGCCGGTCCAGATCGGGCGGGCCATGGGCGTACCTTTGGCAGGGCAGGGCATCCAGCTTCGGACGAGCGGTGTAAACCACCCGTGTCGATACCGTGCACGTGGGTTCTACGGAAGACGGTAGTGCCGGCCGCTGGCCGGCTGAGGCTCGCGGCCTGAAGTTTCCTGAGGTTGCCGGCCAGCGGCCGGCACTACTGCAGCAACGGCCTCACTGCCGCCGCCGGAATATGGTCCAGCGCGCGCCAGGCGTCCTCCACCACCGGCCGTGCCTGCGACCAGCCCAACCGTGACTGTCCGCGCATCTGTTCCCAGTGCTCGGCCAGTTCCTCGCAGGTATCGGCGGCATCACCGCGTGGCCAATCCGCGGCATGGGTCGTCAGCGCGAAGGCATACACCGGGCACAGATCACGCCAGTTGCGGTGGCTCTGGCCACGCCTCTCCTCGTAGTCGCTGAGCATGTACTGCAGGTAATCCTGCGCCACCGCCTGCGGATCTTCCGAGCGGCGCGTGCGGCGCTGCGCGGTGCGCTGGCCGAGCGGGTCGAGCAGGGCGTTGAACACGGACGGTGCGGGTCGTTCAAGACGGGGCATGGCCGGCTCCTGCAGCGGGGGCGGGTGGGCAGGAATACGCGCGGTGCCGTTACCGGGGGGTGAGCGAGATGTTCATGACGCCAGGTTCGCGGTGGCTTTACCTGCGGAGCGGTGTAGTGGAATCCCCCAAGGGCAGGTACCAGACCATGAGCCGAGAGACCTCGCGAGACCCGCTGCGGGAAAACCACCCGCCCATTCCCGGCGAGCAGCGCGGCAAGCGCGATGCCGACAACGCCGACTACCGCGGCACCGGTGCACCGTTCTTCGATGCCGAGCACGACCACCTGCCGGTGAAGCATGAGGCTGAACAGGCGGCGCAGGACCGCAAGGATGGCGGTGACCGCCATCGCGGTGGCCAGGAGAGCCCGCTCAAGCGCCGCGAGCGCAAGCAGCGCGCCAGCGACAACCAGGACGAGGCGCTGGAGGAGACCTTCCCGGCCAGCGACCCGACCTCGCCGTTCGTGCCAGCCAAGGCCCCCGACTGACCGGTGGTGGCGGCCGCCGGCCGGCACTACCCCTTCAGCGCCACGACCATTGCAGGCCGACGTTGGCTCGCCGTCCCGGGCCCGGTTCGTAGAAGCGGCCATTGCCGTCATTGACGATCACCGAGCCGATGTAGGCCTGGTCCAGCACGTTGTCCAGCCGGGCGAAGGCGCGCAGCTCGCCACCCGGCAGGGTCCAGCGACGGCCGGCTTCCAGGTTCAGCAACGCATAGCCCGGCGCGCGCTCGGTGGCCAGGTCGTTGACCACGGTATCGCTGCTGGCAGAAGCCTCCAGCGCCCACTGCCAGTCGGCGGGGCTCCACTGCAGCCGGGCGAAGGCCTGCTGGCGTGGCACACCGGACAGGCGGCTGCCCGCAGCAACCACGCTGTTCGAGGTCACGTACGGCGAGCGCACCTGCGCCTGCAGCCAGGTCCACGCCAGCTGAAGTTCCAGTTGCTCGGCCAGCGGCTGTCGATACTGCAGTTCCACACCCTGACGGCGGGTTCGGCCGATGTTGCGATAGGTGCTGCGCCCACCAATATTGCTGGCAACGGCCAGCTCGTCGTCGGTATCTGCACGGAACAGGCTGATATCGAGCTGGGTTCCATCCTGTGCGTGCCACTTGCTGCCAATCTCCAGGCTGCGGCTGCGCGCCGCCGCCAGATCCAGCGCCAATCCGGCCTGGCCGTCGGCGCGATAACCCAGTTCGTTGAAGGTTGGGGTCTCGAAGCCACGTCCCACCGCCGCGTGCAGCCGCCACTGCGGGCTGGCCTCGAAGCTGATCCCGGCCACCGGCGTGGTCGCCTGGTAACGGCGATGGCCACTGTCATCCGGGTTGCGGGTGGTGATGTAGCGATCGTCCGAGTCGAAGCGCACGGTGCTGTGGCGCAGGCCGGCCAGCAACGACCAGCGCGGGCTCCATTGCCACCAGGCCTGGGCGAACTGGTCCACGTTCTGCACGGTGTCGATCTGGTCACGCCGCAGGCGCCCGCGCACGCCCAAGACACTGCCGATGAAGTTCTCGTAGCCGGTGCGATGCTGGCGCTGGCGGTCGGCACTGAGCCCGGCCACCAGGTCCAGCGGTCGCCCGGCCAGATCACCGCGCCAGCCCCAGCGCGCGTCCAGCCCGCCGTAGCCGCCCTGCAGATCGATCACCCCGCCGGCATGCAGCGGGTTGGCCTGGGCGGCAGGTGGAATCGGCAGGTACTGGCGCACGGCGCGCTGGCCGGCATAACCCATCAACTGCCAGCGCTGCGCTCCGGTTTCACGTGTCCAGCGTAGGCCGGCCTGCTGCTGGCGCACCGATTTTCGCGTGTTGTACTGGTGCGCCACCGCCGTGGCCTGGCGCGGATCCGCCGCCACCTGGGCACGGGTCAGGCCCAGCGGATCCTGCGCATCGGGGGCGTCAAGCGCATTGAGCAGCAGCTCCAGCCGCCCGCCGCCCAGCTCGCCACCGATGCGTGCGTTGAGCGATTCACGGCGCGCGCGGCTGTGGTCGCGCCAGCCGTCGGTGCGGAAATGACTGGCGGCGATGTTGTAGTCCAGCCCGTGGCCGGCACCCTTCAGCTGCGCGCCGACACTGAGTGTGTTGTCAGCCCCGGCGTTGAGGCGCAGCCGCCACGGGTCGCCGGCCTGGCCCTGCGCGCTCCAGACCTGCAGCACGCCGCCGGAGGAATTGCCATACAGCGCCGAGAACGGCCCGCGCAGTATCTCGATGCGCTCGGCGCCCAACAGGCTGGCATGCGACAGCTGGCCCTGGCCATCGGGCATGGTCGCGGGGACGCCGTCGATCAGCACCCGCACCCCGCGCACGCCAAAGGTCGAGCGAGCGCCGAAGCCACGGATCGACAGCTGCGTGTCCTGGGCAAAGTTCTGCCGGTCGCGTGCCAGCAGTCCGGGGACCCCAGCCATGGCCTCAGACAGCTGCGCGCCGGTGCCCGCGCGGCTGGCATCGATCCAGACCGTGTCCTGGCTGGCCGGCAGCGCGAACGGATCGATGCCCGGCACCCGGGCGGCCTGCACCTGCACTGCAGGCAGGGCGGTGGGCGCAGGCTCGGCCACCGCCGCCCAGGGCGACAGCAGCAGGGCGGACAGCGGCAGGCAATGGCGTCGTGCGGCGGGATTCATGATTCAGGTTGATGGATCGGGCGGCAACGCACGCCATGGTACGGGGCCGCGGATGACGATGGCGGCGGCCAGCCCCGGCAGGCTTTGTTACGATGGGCTGTTTCCGGCTGAAACGCCGCAGACCGCGTAGCGCACTTCCTCCCCCTTTCCGTCTACCGAACGAGTACCGCCGTGTCCTTCTTTGCAAACGTGGAACTGGTCCCAGGCGACCCGATCCTGGGCCTGACCGAGGCGTACAACGCCGACAGCCGCCCGACCAAGGTCAACCTGGGTGTGGGCATCTACTACGACGAGAGCGGCCGCATTCCGCTGCTGCGCGCCGTCAAGCAGATCGAGCAGCAGCTCGCCGCTGAAGCCAAACCGCGCGGCTACCTGCCGATCGATGGCCTGCCGGCGTACACGCAGGCCACGCGTGAACTGGTGTTCGGCAAGGACTCGCCGCTGCTGGCCGCCGGCCGCGTCACCACCGCACAGACCGTTGGTGGCAGCGGTGCGCTGCGCGTCGGCGCCGACGTGCTGAAGAAGCTGCTGCCGCACGCCACCGTTGCGCTGAGCAACCCGAGCTGGGAAAACCACCGTGCGGTGTTCAGCGCGGCCGGTTTCGAGGTGCTGGATTACACCTACTTCGACCCGGCCACCCATGGCGTCGATTTCGACGGCCTGCTGGCCGACCTGGGCAAGCTGGAAGCCGGCACCGTGGTGCTGCTGCATGCCTGCTGCCACAACCCCACCGGTGCCGACCTCACGGTCACCCAGTGGAAGCAGGTCGCGCAGCTGCTGAAGGACAAGCAGCTGTTCCCCTTCATCGACATGGCCTACCAGGGCTTCGACAAGGGCATCGAGCAGGACGGCGCCGCCGTGCGCATCATCGCCGAAGCCGGCATCGACAGCTTCATCGTCGCCAACTCGTACTCCAAGTCGTTCTCGCTGTATGGCGAGCGCGTGGGTGCGCTGTCGATGGTGGCGCCGACCGCCGCTGACGCCAAGGCCGTGCAGTCGCAGGTCAAGCGCGTGATCCGCACCATCTATTCCAGCCCGTCCACCCACGGTGCTGCGCTGGTGGCCGGCGTGCTGACCAACCCGGAACTGCGCGCGATGTGGGAGCAGGAGCTGACCGAGATGCGCGAGCGCATCCATGCCCTGCGCCAGGGCCTGGTCGAGAAGCTGGCCGCTGCAGGTGCCCCGCAGTTCGGCTTCATCAACGAACAGGCCGGCATGTTCTCCTACTCCGGCCTGAGCCGTGAGCAGGTCGAGCGCCTGCGCGACGAGTTCGGCATCTACGCCGTCGGCACCGGCCGCATCTGCGTGGCCGCGTTGAACCAGAACAACCTGGAATACGTCGCCAAGGCCGTGGCCACCGTCGCCAAGGGCTGAAACAACGCTCCAGTAGCTTGAAGACAGAGGCGCCGATAGGCGCCTTTGTTTTTTTTTGCTTTTGCTCTTGCCATCCCACCGCGCTCGCGGCGAACCCTGAAACGCAGGGCGAGGCACACCGTGGCCAGGACCGTGAGGCGCATGGATGCGCCGATCGAGCCCCCATGGGTGAGGGCGCTTTGCCTGCGAGGCATGCCTCGCAAGCGCCAGAACGCACAGCCGCCAGCGGCTGGGCCGGACCACGGAGTGGGGTTTACGGCGTGTCCTGGCCACGGTGTGCCTCGCCCTGCGCCTCCATGAAGGAAGGCGCCACGAGCGCAACGCATCTGGAAACGATTACGACTTCCCGCGCTCACGCACGGCCCCGCCAGACGGGCGACAATAGGCGTTTTCCCGCTGCCGAGACCTGCCCGCTCATGTCCCGTACTTCGTTGACCCGCTTCCTGATCCAGGAACAGCACGCCGGCCGCATCAACGCCGACCTGCGCCAGCTGATCGCGGTCGTCGCCCGCGCCTGCACCAGCATCTCCATCGCCGTCAGCAAGGGCGCCCTCGGTGGCGTGCTCGGCGATGCCGGTACCGGCAACGTGCAGGGCGAAGCGCAGAAGAAGCTGGACGTCATCAGCAACGAGATCCTGCTTGAAGCCAACGCCTGGGGTGGCCACCTCGCCGCCTGCGCCTCGGAGGAAATGGACCACAGCCAGCCAGTGCCGGACATCTATCCGCGCGGTGATTTCCTGCTGCTGTTCGATCCGCTCGACGGCAGCTCCAACATCGACGTCAACGTCTCCGTCGGCACCATCTTCTCCGTGCTGCGCTGCCCGACCAACGTGGAACTGCCGGGCGATGACGCGTTCCTGCAGCCGGGCAGCAAGCAGATTGCCGCCGGTTACTGCATCTACGGGCCCAGCACCCAGCTGGTGCTGACCGTCGGCCACGGTACCCACGCTTTCACCCTGGACCGCGAGAAGGGCGAGTTCGTGCTGACCACCGAGAACATGCAGATCCCGGCGGCCACCCAGGAATTCGCCATCAACATGTCCAACCAGCGCCACTGGGAAGCACCGATGCAGGCCTACGTGGGCGATCTGCTGGCAGGCAAGGAAGGCGCGCGTGGCAAGAACTTCAACATGCGCTGGATCGCCAGCATGGTGGCCGACGTGCATCGCATCCTGACCCGCGGCGGCATCTTCATCTACCCGTGGGACAAGAAGGACCCGTCCAAGGCCGGCAAGCTGCGCCTGATGTACGAAGCCAACCCGATGGGCCTGCTGGTGGAACAGGCCGGCGGCGCCGCCTGGACCGGCCGCGAGCGCATCCTCGACATCCAGCCCGACCAGCTGCACCAGCGCGTACCGGTGTTCCTCGGCTCGCGCGAGGAAGTGGCCGAAGCCGTGCGCTACCACCACGCACACGACAACGCACAGGGCTGACGGCCTATCGCCTGACAGCGGTCATGGCAGAACGATGACATGACCGTGGGGTGACACCGAGGGCGGCAAACGGCACCATCAAGCCGTTGCCGCCTAAGGAATGCACGCATGCACGAGCAGGGCCCGGTCGATTTCATTGAAGTCATCCACAACGCCGTCCCCAGCGAGGTCTGCGCGGCCATCGTTGAACGCCTGCGCGCCACGCGTGGCTTGCAGCCCGGTGCCGTGGGCAGTGGCGTGTTCCCGGAACTCAAGCACAGCAAGGATCTGCGCATCAGTGGCCTGGACGGCTGGCAAGATGTCGATCAACAGCTGCAGCTTGCGGTGTTCAACGGCCTGCTGACTTATCTACGCCGTTATCCACAGGCGTTGATCGCCCCGCTGATGTTGCAGATCCAGGACAGCAACGGCCAACCGCGACGCCTGTCTGCCGAGGACTTCCCCGACATGCCGCCACAGCAACTGGCGGATCTTGCGCGGACCTGCCTGCGCCCCGGCGCCATCAACCTGCAGTGGTATGCGGCGGGCGAGGGTGGTTACCCCTACTGGCACTGCGAGCTGTACCCGAAGGACGCACAGGCCGAGACCCTGCATCGGCACGTGCTGTGGACGCTGTACCTCAACGACGACTTCGACGAAGGCGAAACCGAGTTCCTGTTCCAGGGCCGCAAGATCGCGCCACGCACCGGCAGCCTGTTGATTGCGCCGACCGCGTTTACCCATACCCATCGCGGTAACAGGCCGCAGGGTGGGGACAAGTTCATCGCGACGAGTTGGATCCTGTTCCAGAGCGCGCAGAAGTTGTTTGGGGGCGGGTGACGTCGGATCGGCAGGCCGATATCGCTTGCCTGGTAGAGTCGAGCTTGCTCGACTGAATCTGGAGCGAAGTCGAACAGGCTCGACGCTACCGAGGACGGCGGCGATGTAGTTGCATGCAAGCTGTCCCACCCGGGTATCGGGTCGGCCCCAAGGATCGCCAGAGATTACCGTTGCCGCCTTGCAGGCAATGATCTTCTCGACGGGGATTTCCTTGGGTTGGCAGCTGAACCGAAGATAGAAGAGCGCTCTTCATTCCGATCAGGACAGCCGCGACAAGGCACAGAGTTAGTTGGACTAGTGACCTCTTGTTTGCAATGCGCGCTATCGGTCGTCTTGCGTCCATGGCGCTGACCAGTGTCCAGTGGAACGATCGGCGCGCAGAGTCCATCCAGCGACAGGACGACTCACGATCTCCAGCTCTACATTAGGGCTTCGGCTTCCTCCACGATCTGATCAGGGTTTTGTACATGACCCAGGCAATCCAGCCGCAGACCAACCCAACCCCAGCGACAGTGATTTCCTCTTCCCCGAAAGGAGATCCACCTACCCCTTGATAGACGACGAAGACAGTTGCTCTCAACGACAACAGGGCAAATATGACTACAGGTGCCCAAAGTACAAACTTCATCATTCCCCCGCGTGCAATGCATGGACCCATGCTCGACGACTGGCCGCCTACGCTCTCTGTCCCGACATCTGCGACATCATGATCTTCTTGCATGTGCGGATTACCGACATGAGGTTCCTCTTTGCGCTCTTGCCTCCGCGGTACTACCGCCGAGAATCGATGTCAGAAGAGGCAGCATTTTCCCTCAGAACGCGGTGCCAGTACGCGTAACTCCAAGCTTTCCATGCTAGCTGTTGCAGCTTCCAGAACCCGAAAGCCATCAGCCTCAGATTGGCTGTCGCAAGCGGCCGTGGCAAATAGAGTCGAGCTTGCTCGACTTCGCTCCAGATAGAGTCGGGCAGGCTCGACGCTACCGCGGGCGACGGCGATAGAGAATCCCGCCTGCCACAGCGCCGAACACCGCCACACCGAAACCAACGAGCTCTTCTTCTCCAAGCGCGTCGCCGGAGATCAGCTTGCCGCCCGTCAGCAGCAGAACGTTCAATGGAAGCATCCACAGGAAAGCGATGCCCAGCCAGTAGATGATCTTCATGTCATGTGCTCACGGGTCCGGATACATCGACTTGAACCAGTAGGCGGATCTGTTCCGCATCCATGAGCTGAATTCTCCCGTCTCCAGTTTCCGCAGCTGGCGCATGTCTATTCCATAGCGCTGGAACAGCGAAATCAACTCTCTCATACCTTCGTCATCCACAGCCGACGGATCAACAGAGACGTTTGATCGTCCTGAGGAACCCTTCGACGAACACCACGCCCGGAATCTGGTTCAACCTGGAGAAGAACGCATCCTCGTCCAGTCGTGAGTAGAACCTCAGGGAACAAATTTCTATTTTCAGCATTGCCAGTCGTCGCAGAAGTGATTGCATGCAGGCAGTTCCACCCAGCTATCGGGTGGGACCAAAGGATCCCCAGAGATCGTCGTTTCCTCCTTGCCAGGCACTGAGCTTCTCGACAGGGATTTCCTTCAGTTGACAGGTGAACTGGAGATAGAAGGAACGGTCTTCTTTTCGATAGCTGTTCCACCCAACAGCCGTCACTTTGACTTCGATCTGACTATCGCCCTTGTGCGGCTGATGTAGTTCGACGTCCGCTGAATCGGACAGCCAGTGGTCTCCCTTGTGCGCGAAGCCCGCGCCGCCACTTGTCAAGCGCGCATGCACCACCTGCGGCATCCCTTCCGACGAGGGCGCGTATCGCTTCAAGCTGCCTGTGATCTTGATGTACTGCTGGGAATCGATCACGCCTGGCGACTCCGAGAGGAGGCGCAGCAGAAGGAGAGTGTCCGTGCCGTTGCGCACCCTCTGACCTGTATTCGCCACCCACAGTCGCTGTTCGAACTCGTCCAGGCCAGCCGGCATGTTAGTGACGATAGCGGCCTGCGGAACGACGATGCATTCGTGCAGGGCGCGAGCCTCCACCTGTGCGCTCGCAAGGTAGAGAAGGAGACCACTGGCGTGGAAGCAGTGCGTGCGTTTCATCATGTACAGCACGTTCGTGCGGATTCAGTTGCGCGAACGTCTGGAGGGGTGTGCCTGTTCGAAGGGGGATGCCTCCGGATCATGCACTCCCGTCCATGCATCAAGCTGCTCCAGAGACAATGGCTGGGCTCTCAGATGCTCTGACACCGTGGTCGGTGCCTCGCACTCTCCCGGCCATTGCAGTGGGCTTGCAGAGCGAAACGTTGCATCGACCTGGACCTCGATGCCGGAGTCTCCTGCGGAAACCACGGTAATCTGCCCTGCGACCGGCACTGCGTAGCAGCCCGTCTTTCCGGCAAACGCGCTGGACCCTCTGCTATGGAACATCCGTACTCGATCATTTGGGACAGAGAACCGGTCGCCTGCTTTCGCATCAGCGGGGAGCTGGATCGTGAGCTTGCTGAAGGTGGAACGGTCGGTCCTCCACGACGAGCGGAATCGTCTCAGCCCGATCACTCGGCTGTCCCCGGCAACGATCTGGTGACAAGCGAAGAGTCGCTGGCGCGGCTCGACCGTAAGGCAGGCGGGGCCGTGCATGGCAGCGTCTTCAACCACAAACGCACGGGCAGCCTCTGCATCGGTACCACAGAAAAGCAGAAACGCACCACAGCTGAAGGCATGTGAGCGCTTCATGTGCGAACCGATTCGTCGTCAAGCGAACGGCATCGCACTGTAACGGATCCTGGGTCATCCATCTGCATCCCTCCCTGGCTTGCAGGCCATCCGGCCAAGCGCAGATTGTTGCCGGTAAGCCGGGCAGCGGTCCAGCGTTCTAGAACAGACTTCCCTGCGGCGAATCCTTCTTCGGCGGCAGCGGCTTCAGGAACCGGCTGCAATCCAGCTTAGGCCAATGGCTGTTCTGTGCATTGAACCCGAGACGCTTTCGCGCCAGCTTGAAGCGGTTGTTCAACAGATCGGCATACACGCCCTGGCCACGCATGCGGGTGCCGAACTGGCTGTCGTAGTCCTTGCCGCCGCGCAACTGCTGGATGGTGCTCATCACGTGCGCAGCGCGATCGGGATGATGCGTATCCAGCCAGTCGCGGAACAGCGGTGCCACTTCCAACGGCAGGCGCAGCAGCACGTAGCCGGCGGTGCTCGCACCTGCGTCGTGCGCGGCCTCCAGCACGGCTTCCAGCTCGCTGTCGTTGATCCACGGAATCACCGGCGCCACCATCACACCGACCGGAATGCCAGCGTCATGCAGGCGCTTCATCGCGCGCAGCCGTGCATGTGGCGCTGATGCGCGCGGTTCCAGCTTCGCGGAGAGATGCGGATCCAGCGAGGTCACCGAGAAGTGCACGCTGACCAGGTTCTCCGCGGCCAGCGGCGCGAGCAGATCGATGTCGCGCTCGACCAGTGCGTTCTTGGTGATCAGCGAGAACGGATGCCGGGTCTCCAGCATCACTTCAATCAGCTGGCGGGTCAGCTTGAACTTGCGTTCGATCGGCTGGTACGCATCGGTGTTGATGCCCAGTGCGATCGGCTGCGGCACATAGCCCGGTTTCGACAGTTCCTTGCGTAGCAGCTGCGGCGCATTGGTCTTGGCGAACAGCTTGGTCTCGAAGTCCAGCCCCGGCGACAGGTTCAGATAGGCATGCGAAGGGCGGGCGAAGCAGTACGAGCAGCCGTGCTCGCAACCGCGATACGGATTCACCGATTGACTGAAGCTGACGTCCGGCGAGTTGTTGCGGGTGATGATGCTGCGCGCGGTTTCGGCGCGTACTTCGGTGCGCAGGCGCGGGGCGAGGAATTCTTCGCTTTCGTCGACCGCCCAGCCGTCGTCCACCGCCTCGCTGACGGTGCTTTCAAAGCGCCCGGCAAGGTGGGACGTGGAACCTCGGCCCTTGATCGCAATACCCATTGCGTCAAGGTACGCCAAGGCTGTCTCAATGGCTGCGACGGCCGCCTGAAGGGTTCAGGGCGGTGCTGAGCCGAGCATGGGCTCGGCTCTACAGTTGATGCAGAGACCTTGTAGAGCCGAGCCGACGCTCGGCTGCAATGCATCAAAGCAACGCCAGATACCCGCGCACCGTGGCATCCAGTCCGTCATACAGCGCCTCGCCGATCAGCGCGTGGCCGATCGACACCTCCAGCACCTCCGGCACGTGGGCCAGGAAATCGCGCAGGTTGTCCTGTGACAGGTCATGGCCGGCATTCACGCCCAGGCCAACGGCCTGCGCGCGGCGCGCGGCGGTGGCGAACAGCGCCAGCATCGCGTCGGCATCGCCCGCCGCATGCGCGTCTGCGTAAGGGCCGGTATAAAGCTCGATGCGGTCTGCTCCTACCTCGGCTGCCTGCTCCAGCAATGGGTTGCCCGCGTCGACAAACAGGCTGACGCGGCAGCCCAGTGCTTTCAGTTCCGCAACCACCGGGCGCAGTCGCTCGGCATCGCGCTCGAAGTCAAAACCGTGATCGGACGTGATCTGCCCATCGCCATCCGGCACCAGGGTGGCCTGCGCCGGGCGGGTCTGTTCGCACAGCGGCAGCAGGCCCGGGTAGCCCTCGCGGGGTGGCGCGAACGGGTTGCCTTCGATGTTGAACTCGACACCCCGCCCGCGGGTCAGCATGGACAGCGCCAGCACGTCCTCGGCGGTGATATGGCGGCGGTCCGGCCGCGGGTGCACGGTGATGCCATGCGCACCGGCATCCAGGCAGGCCTGGGCGGCACGCACCACGTCCGGTTCGGCACCGCCGCGCGAATTGCGCAGGACGGCGATCTTGTTGACGTTGACGCTGAGCTGGGTCATGGAACGGAACTACTTGGAAAGAGGGGACGGATCGTGATCGTTGGCGTCTTCGTTGCGGCGGGCCTGGGCCTGCTCGCGCAGGCGGCGCAGCTCCTCGGCATCGACCAGGGTGGCGGGGTCCCGCTGAAGGTCGCCGAAGCGGGCCACGTAGCGGCCGCGCACCCAGGCCAGCAGGAAGGCGAGGGCGGCCAGCAGGCACAGGCTCATCAGCCCCGCGCTGGGCGTCTTCAGGGCGAAGGCAAAGCAGCCCAGCGCCAGCAGCAGGTACAACCAGTACATAGTCGGGCTCCCCGGGTGATCGCCGCAGTGTAGCGCTGCGTCAGAGCAGCGGCGAGGCCAGCCGGGCGAAGGCCTCGGGCAGGCGGTGCAGCCACAACGAGCGGCCGGCCTGGTCGTGCACCCGCGTGGAACGGTCGAATTCGCCCTGCAGCAGTTCGGCCAGCGCGGCGACGCGGTCACGGTCGCTGATCATCATCGACAGCTCGAAGTTCAGCCGGAAGCTGCGGTGGTCGAAGTTGGCGCTGCCGACGATGCAGACATCGTCATCGGCGATGAAGGCCTTGGTATGCAGCATGCGTGGGCCGTACTCGTAGATCTTTACCCCGGCGTGCAGCAGCTCGTCGAAATAGGAGCGTGCGGCCTGGGTGACGAACCAGGAGTCGCTCATCTTCGGCACCAGCAGGCGCACGTCCAGGCCGCCCAGCGCGGCCGAAGTCAGGGCCATCCGCGCCGCTTCGCCGGGCACGAAGTAGGGCGTCACCAGCCACACGCGCTCGTGTGCTTCCTGGATGGCTGCCACGTGCAGGCGGTGGATGGTTTCCCAGCCCGAGTCCGGGCCGGATACCAGCACCTGGGCGTTGATCGCACCGTCGCCGCGCAGCGGCATGTCGGCTGGCCACAGGCGGGCGATGTCCATGCGCGAGGGATCCTGCCCGCTGGCGTAGAGCCAGTCCTCGGCAAATACCAGCTGCAGGCTGCGCACTACATGGCCGCGGATGCGCATGTGCAGGTCGCGGTAGGCGTCCGACTTGCGGCTTTCGTCCTCGTCGTCGGTGATGTTGATGCCACCGGTAAACGCCAGCCGGCCATCGACGATCACCAGCTTGCGGTGGGTGCGCAGGTTCAACCAGGGGCGCTTGAAGGGCTTCAGCAGCTGCCGCGGATGGAACCAGACCGCCTCGCCGCCGGCATCGATCAGGGGCTGCAGGAAGCGGCGGGGCAGGGCGGAAGACCCTACTGCATCCAGCAGCAGGCGCACCTGCACGCCGGCCTGTGCACGTTCCACCAGCGCGTCACGCAGGGCGGTGCCGGCATGGTCCGGGTTGAAGATGTAGTACTCCAGATGCACGTGGTCGCGCGCCTGCGCGACGGCTTCCAGCAAGGCCGCGTAGGTCGCGGCGCCGTCCACCAGCCAGGTCACCTCGGTGGCGCTGCTCGGCGCCAGTCCTGTCGTGGCCTGGGCGATCTTGGCCAGCTCGGTGCAGTCGGCATCGGGCGGGCAGACGTCGCTGTAGTGCTCCATGCCCGACCGCGCACGTCCACGGCGCAGGCGCTGCCGCTTCACCTTCTGCGGGCCCAGCAGGTAGTAGATGAAGAGACCCAGGTAGGGCAGCAGCGCCAGTGACAGGATCCAGCTCAGCGTGGCCACCGGTTCGCGCTTCTGCAGCATGATCCAGCCTGCCAGCGCGAACAGGTACAGCAGGTAGGCCACCGCCAGGATCGTGCCGAGATGGGCGATGCCGTCAAGCCAGTGGCGCAGGGAGTCGAAGAGGGCGAGCATCCGCCGATCATAGCGGCCCCGGCCATCCGGCATGAAAAAAAACGCCCCTGTTTCCAGGGGCGTCTGCAGTCGCGTCATGACTGTTGTGTTGCGGTGTAGCGATTACTGCTGCACAAAACCGATCTTCTTCATCTGAGCATTCTTCGCGGCGGCCAGAACCTTGGCCATCACGTCGTACTCGGAATCCGGGCTGGCGTCGATGCGCAGTTCCGGCTGGTTGGTCGGGTCCTTCTGGACCTCGTTCTCCATCCGCTGCTGCAGCTCGCTGGTATTGATCGGGCTGTTGTTCCACGAGACCTGGTTGCTGGCGTCGATCTTGAGTTCGATCGGCGGCGGCGGTTCGACCAGCTGCGGCGGTGGGTTGAGCACGCGCTGCGGCAGGTCCACGGCGATCGGGTACGTCATGATCGGCGCGGTCACGATGAAGATGATCAGCAGAACCAGCATCACGTCCACGAGGGGCGTGACGTTGATGTCTGCCATGGGGCCCTTGCCACCACCACTACTGAATGCCATGGCTTATTGCCCCTTTTCTTTGGTCGCGACGAAGCCGACGTCCAGCATGCCCTGCTCCTGCGCGACCTTGGTCAGGTCGTTGATGACGCGCATCTTGGTGGTGCGGTCACCACGCAGGTTCAGCGGCGGCTGCGGGGTCTGCTGGGCGGCGGTCGCCAAGCGCGACTCGAGAGTCTGCTTGTTGATTTCTTCGTCGTTCCAGTAGATCGAGCCGTCTTCCTTGACTGCCAGGGTGATCGGTCCGGAACGCTTTTCAGCGTCTTCCGGCTTCTGGATCAGGTTGGCTTCCGGCAGATCCACCTTGACCTTGTGGGACATCAGGGGCGCCGTGATGATGAAGATGATCAGCAGCACCAGCATCACGTCCACGAGGGGCGTAACGTTGATGTCGGCCATGGGGCCGCCGCTGTTACCACTACTGAAAGCCATAACGGGCTCCGTCTAGATCTTGGTGACTACTTACGTTCGTCGCAGGGTGACGCGCGCCGCAATTAGCGGACGCGCGAGCCGGTGGCGAAGAAGTCGTGCAGGTCGTGCGCGAAGGTATCGAACTTGCTGATGGTCGCGCTGTTGATCTTGCTGAAGAAGTTGAAGGCGAACACGGCCGGGATCGCGACGAACAGACCGATCGCGGTCATGATCAGCGCTTCACCCACCGGGCCGGCAACGGCGTCGATCGAAGCGGAGCCGGTGGCACCGATCTTGATCAGCGCGCCGTAGATGCCCCACACGGTACCCAGCAGACCGACGAACGGAGCGGTTGCACCGACGGTGGCCAGCAGGGTCATGCCCGACTGCAGCTTGTTGCTTTCGCGGGTCACGGCCTGACGCAGAGCGCGGTCGACGAACTCCGAACGGCTCAGGTTCTCACCCACGCCGCCGGTGGCGCCGCCTTCAGCGCGCTGGTGGTGGGCAGCAGCCTGGGCAGCGTCCAGAGCGATCTTGGAGAACGGCTCGGAAGCCGGCTGTTCTTCCATCGCACGGATGGCGTCCTGCGCGTTCGGGGTATCCCAGAACAGGCTGACGACGCGATCAGCGGCGCTCTTCAGGCGGGTGGCACGGAAGATGTTGATGACGGTCCAGTACCAGGACATGGCCGACATGGCGATCAGGGTCAGCAGCACGACCCAGGAAACCGCGAAATCACCCGGCTTGGTGGTCATTTCGTGGATCAGGTGCTCGAAGCCCATCTGCGACAGGGCGTTGGACGGATTGCCCCCGGCAGCAGCGGCGATGAAAATTTCCTGCAGCATGACGCTTACCTTTGTTGTGTGTGGTGATAAAGGGTGTAGCTAAGCTAAACAATCGAACCGGGAGCGGGGGTGGCCAGGCGGCCACCCGGACGCATCAGTTCAGCGCAAAGTTGACCGGGACGCGAACGCGACCTGCCGCCTTCTTACCGCCAGATTCAGCGGCGTTGAAGCGCCACTTGCGAGCCGCTTCCATCGCAGCACGGTCCAGGTCGCGGTTACGGCTGGACTTTTCCACCGTGACATTGGTGACGTTGCCGCTGGCATCGACATCAATGATCAGGATCACTTCGCCCTGGATACCAGCGCGGAAGGCTGCCGGCGGGTAGCGCGGCGGATTCATGGCCTTCGACGAGATGTCCACGCTGGCCTCGATCGAGGTCGCAGGTGCCGGCGGCGCGGGCGGCGACGGCGGGGTGACGATATCGCTCGGGCGCGGTTCCGGCACGTCCACGACCGGCGCCTGCGGCGGCGGCGGGACCGGCGACGGCTTCGGCGGCGACAGATTCTTCACCGGCGGCGGCGGAGTATCTGTCGGCGGCGGCGGCGGCGGCGGCGGGGGCGGCGGCGGCGGTGCGTCGACGATGGTCACCATGACGTTACGCTCCTTCTCAGCCACGGCCTTGGGGGCCACAGCGGGGATCAGGAGCATCATGAAGGCGGCCAGATGCAGGGCGATTACAAACGCGATGCCGACGATGCGAGGCCAGCTCAGCCCCTTGTCATCGGGTTGTTCGTACCGGTGAACGACTAGTTGTTCCGTCATGCGCCAAGAGCTCAATAGTGGGGCCGGGATGCCGGGGGCGGAATCCCTGATCAGCGGTGCATGACACCGCAGGAACCTCCAAGCTTATACCAATCCTGAGCGCCTGCGCATCAACTGGGCAGGCATTCAGGCGTTATTCCTACTTACTTCAGGTTGATGATTTTTTTGGCATCAGCCTGGTTCTTCACACCCTTCGCCAGCGCCTGCTGGGCGGCCTGCTTGGCCTCCGGGATGCGACCTTCGGCATGCAGGACGCGTGCCAGGTTCAGGTAGGTCTCACCGTCCTTGGACAGCGGGGCAGCCTTCTGCCACGCATCGATCGCCTGCGGCACCTGGTCGGAGTAGTAGTAGGACTGGGCCAGCGCCAGGTAGACCTGGTAGTCCGGCTTCAGGATGCCCTTCTGCAACCCTTCGTTGATGACCGCGATGACGTCCTTTTCCTTGTGTTCGGTGTTGGCATAGATCGAGTACAGCTGCTTGTACTCGCGCTCTTCGGTGAGCTGGCCGCTGCTGCGCAGCTTGTCCATCACCGCAGCCGCCTTGTCCATCTGGTCGGCCTGCATGTACATGCTGGCCAGGTTCAGCTGGGCCTTCTTGTCATTGGGGTTCTTGGCAGCCAGGGCCTCGGCTTCCTTGACCGCTTCACCGGACTGGCCGGCTTCGGACAGGGCCGCCATCAGCAGCTGGTTCCAGTTGTCCTTCGGTTCGGTCGAGCCAGCGATGGCCTGCTTCAGCACCGGGATCGCTTCCTGGTAGCGCTCCAGCTGGTACAGCGCCTGGCCCTTGGCGATCAGCTCTTCCGGCTTGGTCGACTTGCTCTCGGCGAAGTACTTGTCGAGAGTGGCCAGGCCTTCGGCGGTCTTGTCTTCCTGCAGTTCCAGCTGGCCCAGCATCAGCATCGACTGGAAGTGGCCGTTGTTGTCCAGGCCGTTGAACTGCAGGACCTGCTTCAGGTAGGCGATCGCCGCTGCGGTGTCGTCGGTCTGGTAGGCGGCCTGCGAGGCCAGCTGTGCGGCCAGCGACTTGTCGTACTCGTTCGCGGCGCTGTCAGCCAGGATGGCGTCGGCCTGCGTGCGGGTCTCCGGGAACTTTTCCTTGTTGTAGCTGTCGATCATTTTCTGCAGCTTGCTGCCCAGCTTGGCCGAAGCCTTGACCGTCGGCTCCTGGCGGGTCGCGTTCGGGTACAGCACCTCGGCCTTGGCCTGCTTGCCGCCGCGGTTGCCGCGCTCGGAGGAGCGCGAGGACTGCGCGAAGGCATCGGTGACCACGGCGCCGGTCAGGGCGGTCGCGACGAGGACGGAAAGCACAGCTTTGTGGTTACGGAAAATCATCGTTCACCTCGATCGAACCGCCGGTTAGCGGCAAAGTCGGACTGTCAGAAAAATCTGAGCCGCCAAACGTATCAGAAACAGATGGCGTGAGAAATCGTTTTATGTGCTGCAATACAGCATAAAACTGCGCACTCATCCGCACTTTGGCCGCAGTCCGGCCGCCTGCGCCTGCTGATAGACCGGCGTCAGAGCCGGTGCATCGCGCCGCAGTTCCTGGATCCGGTTGGCCGGGTCAGGGTGCGTGGAGAGCCATTGTGGGCTGCGACCGCCACTGGCGGCCATCATGTTCTGCCACAGATCGACCGCCTGGGCCGGGTTGAAGCCGGCCTGGGCCATCAGTCGCTGGCCGATCACATCGGCCTCGCTCTCCTGGGTGCGCGAGCCGGGCAGCAGGAAGGCGGTCTGCGCGCCCATCCCGCCAAGCTGGTTCACGGTGCTGGCGGCACCCTCGCCGTAGGCGGCCCCGGCGAGCGCGCCGAGCACGGCCAGGCCGGTCTGCGCGCCCATCTGCCGGGTGATGCGCTCTTCGTGGTGGCGAGCGATGACATGGCCGATTTCGTGGCCGATTACGGCAGCCAGCTGGTCCTGGTTCTTGGCGACGGTGAAGATGCCGGTGTTCACGCCCACCTTGCCGCCGGGGAGGGCGAAGGCATTGGGCTCCTTGTCGACGAACACCGCGGTCTCCCACCGTACGCCACGGTACTGGGCAGGCAGCTGCGCGACCAGCGCGTTGACCACACATTGCACGTAGCCGTTCTGGCGGCCGTCGGTGCTGATCTTTTCCTTCTGCTTGGTTTCGGCGAACGCCTGTGCACCCAGCTGGTCCAGCTGCGCCTGTGATACGCCGCCCACCATCTGCCGGCGCCCGGTCGGCGACGTCGTGGTCGCGCAGGCGCTGACCAGGGTGGTGATGACAAGGGCCAGCAGCAGTTGTTTCATGGAAGCTCCCCCGCGTTCATATGCGCAGTGTGTAGCGTAGCGGCTTAATCTTTCGTCAAGCGGACACGGCGTTACGTTGACCCCAGGAACACCATCGCGGCAAGCGCGACAGCATTGTTCAGCGCATGCGCGGTGATCGCCGCCCACAGCGTACCGGTGCGCTGGTAGAGCCAGCAGAACGCGGCGCCCATGCCGCCATAGACCAGCCACAACTGGGCCATCCCCAGCAGCGAATTCTTGCTCAGGCCGGGCACTTCATGCACCAGCGCGAAGGCCAGGCTGCTGAGGATGATGCCCAGCCAGGGGCGGCCCGCCTGCCACAGACGCCCGAACAACACGCGGCGGAACAGCAGCTCCTCGTAAGCCGGGGCGAGCACCACGGCAAACAGCACCAGGAACAGCGGGAAACGCGCGATCGCGTTCTGCATCAGTTCCACGTTGGTCGGCACCGGCTCGATGCCGAACTGCCTGGCCAGGAACGCGATGCCGTTGCTGCCGAGCACGATCAGCGTGGCCACCAGCAGTGTCCAGCCCCAGGTCGAGGGCCGCCGCAGTGCCTGGCGGGAGGCGAGGCGTTCGTCCGCATTGGCGGGACGGCGCCAGAAGTACAACAGCAGTGCGGCGCCTCCGGTGGCAATCAACGCCATCAGGATCTGCGCCAGCGCACCCGGCTGGCCAACCGCCGCGCCGATTGCATCAGGGGACAGCACGCCGCCATTGGCCTCCGCGTTGGCACGACTGACCATGATCGCGCGGTAGAACCCCCACAAAAGCCCGGTGATCATGCTCAGGCCGAACAGGGTGACGGCGGCAATGCCCAGGTCAATGAAGAAGCCCGCCAACGGGGAACCGGCACGCGGCGCGACCGAAGCCGGCGGAATCGGGGGCGGGGCGGAAACCGGGGCGGATGCGGACATCAGGTACCTGCGTTCAAGGGTCGAAGGCCGGCGCGCCTCCCCGCGCACCGGCCGTGTCCCGATTGTGTCAGATATCCAGGTTTGCGACCTTCAGCGCGTTGTCTTCGATGAAGTCGCGACGCGGTTCGACGACATCGCCCATCAGGGTGCTGAAGATCTGGTCGGCAGCGACAGCGTCTTCGATGCGTACCTGCAGCAGTCGACGGGTTTCCGGATTCACCGTGGTGTCCCACAGCTGCTCCGGGTTCATTTCACCCAGGCCCTTGAATCGCTGGATCTGGCGGCCGCGCTTGGCCTCCTCGAGCAGCCAGTTCTGCGCCTTGGCGAAGCTGTCGACTTCGATCGACTTGGCGCCGCGGGAAATGGTCGCGCCCTCGCGCACCAGACCGTGCAGCAGCTTCGACGCCTGGTGGATCGCGCGCAGTTCGCCGCTTTCGAAGGCCGACATCGGCAGCACCTGGATGTGCTGTTCGCCCATGTGGCGACGGGTCACCAGCACAGCGGCCGGGCGCTCATCGTTCGGTTCCTGCAGTTCCAGGCTGAAGCGCGGGCTGCCCAGGCTGCCTTGGTTGAGGCGCTTGGCCAAGGCATCCAGGCCTTCGCCTTCGCCGGCATTGCGCAGGCTGTCCAGATCCATCGGCACGAAATCGACCAGCGCTTCGAGCAGGTTGCGGTCGTAGCGATGCGCGTTGCGTTCGATCGAATCCAGCGCGGCGGCGTAGGTCAGCAACAGCTTTTCCAGGGCCAGGCCTTCAATGCCCGGCTCGCCGGTGGCCGGTACCAGCGCAGCGTTTTCCACTGCGCTGCTGGCCAGGTAGCTGTCCAGTGCCGGGTCGTCCTTCAGGTACAGCTCCTGCTTGCCCTGCTTGATCTTGTACAGCGGCGGCAGGCCGATGTAGACGTAACCCCGCTCGATCAGCTCCGGCATCTGACGGTAGAAGAACGTCAGCAGCAGGGTGCGGATGTGGGCGCCGTCGACGTCGGCGTCGGTCATGATGATGATCTTGTGGTAACGCAGCTTGTCCGGGTTGTACTCGTCACGGCCGATGCCGGTGCCCAGCGCGGTGATCAGCGTACCGACCTGGTCGGAGGACAGCATGCGGTCGAAACGTGCGCGTTCCACGTTGAGAATCTTGCCGCGCAGCGGCAGCACGGCCTGGTTCTTGCGGTTGCGGCCCTGCTTGGCCGAGCCACCTGCCGAGTCACCCTCGACGATGAACAGTTCGGACAGCGCCGGATCCTTTTCCTGGCAGTCGGCCAGCTTGCCCGGCAGGCCGGCGATATCCAGCGCGCCCTTGCGGCGGGTCAGGTCGCGGGCCTTGCGCGCCGCTTCACGTGCACGCGCGGCGTCAACGATCTTGCCGGCGATCGCCTTGGCTTCGTTCGGGTTCTCCTGCAGGAACTCTTCCAGGCGCGCACCGAAGGCGTTTTCCACCGCCGGGCGCACGTCGGAGCTGACCAGCTTTTCCTTGGTCTGGCTGGAGAAGCTCGGGTCCGGCACCTTCACCGACAGCACCGCGATCATGCCTTCGCGCATGTCATCGCCGGTGAGGTTGATCTTGGCCTGCTTGGCGATGCCGTTCTGCTCGATGTAGTTGTTGAGCACACGGGTCAGCGCACCGCGGAAACCGGCCAGGTGGGTACCACCGTCCTTCTGCGGAATGTTGTTGGTGAAGCAGTACATCGTCTCCTGGTAGGAGTCGGTCCACTGCAGCGCTACATCCACAACGATGCCGTTGTGCTCGCCGGTGACCGAGATGACGTTCGGGTGCAGCGGGGTCTTCAGCTGGGCCAGATGCTCCACGAAGCTGCGGATGCCGCCTTCGTAGTGGAAATCGTCGCGACGGCCTTCGCCGCGCTCATCGGCCAGCACGATCTTGACGCCGGAATTGAGGAAGGACAGTTCGCGCAGGCGGCGGGCGAGGATGTCGTAGTGGAATTCCACGTTGTCGTGGAAGGCGACGGTCGACGGCCAGAAGCGCACGGTGGTACCGCGCTTGGTGGTGGTTTCCAGCTTGGCCAGCGCGGTCACTGCGGCGCCGTTGCTGAATTCCTGCTGGTAGTGGAAGCCGTTCTGGAACACGTCCACCAGCAGCTTCTGCGACAGCGCGTTGACCACGCTGACGCCGACGCCGTGCAGGCCGCCCGAAACCTTGTAGCTGTTGTCGTCGAACTTGCCGCCCGCGTGCAGGACGGTCATGACGACTTCGGCTGCAGACACTTCGCGACCGAGCTTGGCACTCATCTGCTCGTGCTTGCCGGTCGGGATGCCACGGCCGTTGTCGGACACCGAGACCGAGCCATCGGCGTGGATCGTCACCGCGACGTGGTCGGCGTGGCCGGCCAGCGCTTCGTCGATCGAGTTGTCGACGACCTCGAACACCATGTGGTGCAGACCGGTGCCGTCATGCACGTCGCCGATGTACATGCCGGGACGCTTGCGGACAGCCTCCAGGCCTTCCAGGGCGGTAATGCTGTTGGCGTCGTAATTGCCGTTGTTTGCCGGGGTGTTCTGTTCGTCGCTCATTGCGCTTGCCGTAGGCTCCGCAGGTCGGCCACCGCGTGGAGCGATGTGCCGAGAATGAAAGGGTTCCAACCCGAATTATACCAGCCGGGGTCTAACGGCCCTGATGTACCCACTATGGCACAGCCACGATCTGTGCATGTTCCACGTGGAACCGGGCGATGTGGGTCAGGTCCTGCAGCGCCGCCGGAGTTTCAGTGGCGGTGATGAAGATCTGTGCCGGCCCACTGAGCAGGCGCTCCAGTACCCGCGCCTGGTGGGTGCGATCCAGCTCCGAGGCCAGATCGTCCAGAGCGATCACCGGCCATTCGCCGCGCTGTTCCGCATAGTCTTCGGCCTGTGCCAGCAGGCAAGCCAATGCCGTCAGCTTGGCCTGACCGCGGGACAGCGCATCACGTCCCGGAATGCTATGGAAATCCACACTCCAGTCCGCCCGATGTGGACCGACCGAGGTGTATCCGGCCTGCCGGTCACGTTCCCGGGCCAAAAGCAGGGCATCGGCCAAGGGAAGCTCATGCCGCCGCCAACCGGGGCTCAGTTCCAGTCCCTGGATGCCGAGTTGCGGAGCCAGGCTGGCGGCCAACGCCACCGTGCGCTGTTGAAGACGCTCCAGATAGTGCTGACGGCGGCTGGTCAACGGTTCTCCGGCCTCGGCCAACTCATGGTCCCAGGTATCGAGCATCCGCGACGGCCCGCCCTGCTTGAGCAGGGCATTGCGCTGCTTCAGCGCACGGGAGTAGCGGCGCCACAGCGATAGAAAATCCGGTTCCACGTGGAACAAGCCCCAATCGAGGAATCGGCGGCGGGGTTCTCCGCCCCCGCTGACCAGTGCGTGGCTCCCGGGCTCGAACGTCACCACCGCCAGCGCTGCGCAGAGATTACCCAGCTGCGCGACATCTTCGCCATCCAATCGCCCCTTCCAGTCCTGGCCGCTGTGGCGCAGCCCGGCCTTTCGGCGGTGGGGCGGGTGATCGGCACGCTGTTCGTCCCATTCCACGAAGATTTCCAGCGCTTCCTGACCTTGGCGCACCAGACCGTCGCGCACCCGGCCACGGAAGCTGCGCCCGTAGGCCATCAGGTGCAGGGCTTCGAGCACGCTGGTCTTTCCGGCACCGTTGTCGCCGGTCAGCAGGTTCAATCCCGGCTGGGGCGACAGGTCCACCGCACTGAAGCGACGCAGTTGGTGCAAGGCGAGGCGGCGGATAAGCATGGGGCGCGAAAGACCATCCGCACAAGGCGGTAGTGGGGCAGGGAATCCATCAGCTTACTGCATCGGTCAAGCCAGCCGTGGCGCGCCAGACATCGCCACTGTGCTGAAGCCTCCGCCTGGCAGCCCTACGCGTGTTCCACGTGGTGGCGCTCCCTCACCTGTGCTCGCCTGGGTCTGGATATGCCACGGAATCCTTGAATTCTGAGCGGCGGCGCAGGGTACAAGCCCTCAGATTTCAGTGATTTCAGCCTCATTCCGCAAGCATCGCCAGGTACCCCGACGGTGGGTTGCGCGAACACCGCGCAGATTTCTTGAAATCTACGATGCGATGCCGTGGAGGGTTCCACAGATTTCAAAGAATTCAGCCCATTCGTTTCACGCTGTCCACAGCGGGTCTGTATGACTTATACACAAGGTATGGGCAAACTGTGGATAAAAAAGCCCTTTTGCCCGACCTGCGAAACTATCCACAGGTTCCCCCCCAGCCTGAGGGGCCTCTATACAGGGGGTTTCAGCTGCATAAATCTCTTAAAAATCAATTGGATAATGCATTTTTCCACGAAATCTGGGCCTACCATCACCACCATGCTTTAGATTTATACCCAGATTTAGAAGCTAGGCCAACCCTGATCCGGCCCCAACCAGGCCTGTGGACAGTGACGTCTGCAGATGAAGCAACCACTGCGATAGCGGATGCGATCCGCTTCATCCATCCGACCAGATCGGGTCACCTGCGATCAGGCTGAAGACCCGGAACTGCTTACTCGATCGAAGTTGGCTGGGCAGCGCCCAGGTCAGCAACCTGGATTCCTACCGCGCAGGGCCGATTGCATCGGAGGGGCAACCAAGAACAATCGCCAAGCAGCAATCTCGAGCAAGGCATTCGCCCAGACCTAGAGATTCCGCGATCCCCGATGCTCCACGTGGAACGTGCAAAAAAAACGCCCGGGAAAATCCCGGGCGTCCTTCGGTTCCACGTGGAACAGGCTGCAGTCAGAGACGCAGCGGCATCACCACGTGGCGCGACTTCTCGCTGCTGGATTCACGCACCAGCGCCGAGGAGTTGGAGTCGCGCAGCTGGATGATCACTTCCTCGTCGCGCAGGGCGGAGAGGGCATCCAGCAGGTAGTTCACGTTGAAGCCAATGGCCAGATCGCTGACCGTGGTGTCGGCTTCGATCTCTTCCTGGGCTTCTTCCTGCTCCGGGTTGTGCGCGCTGATCTTCAGGTTGCCCGGCGAGACTTCCACGCGGATACCGCGGTACTTCTCGTTGGACAGGATCGCAGCACGCTGCAGCGAGGCACGCAGTGCTTCACGATCAACCTTCACTTCGCGGTCGGCACCGATCGGGATCACCGCTTCGTAATCCGGGAAACGGCCGTCGATCAGCTTCGAGGTAAAGGTGACATCGTCGCGCTTGACGCGGACATGGCTGCGGCCGACTTCCAGCTCGATCTCGCGATCACCGCTTTCCAGCAGGCGCTGCAGTTCGGTCACGCCCTTGCGCGGCACGATGATCTGGCGCTTGGAACCGCTGGGCTTGGCCAGGTCGGTTTCACAAAGAGCCAGGCGGTGGCCGTCGGTGGCAACGGTACGCAGTGCATCACCGCGCAGGTCGAACAGCAGACCGTTGAGGTAGTAGCGCACGTCCTGCTGGGCCATTGCGAACGCGGTGCGCTCGATCAGCTCCTTCAGGGTCGCTTCGCCGATGGCCACGCGCTCGGTGGCTTCCACTTCGTCAACCGACGGGAAGTCATTGGAGGGCAGGGTAGCCAGGGTGAAGCGGCTGCGGCCGGCCTGCACGGTGATCTTGTCACCAGTCTGCGAGACGGTGATCCGGCTGCCATCGGGCAGGGCGCGGATGATCTCGAACAGCTTGCGGGCGGGAATGGTGGTTTCGCCGTCCTGGGCATCTTCAACCGCGATCCGCGACACCATCTCCACTTCCAGGTCGGTACCGGTCAGCGACAGCTGGCCGTTCTGCACCTGGACCAGGAAATTGGCCAGAACCGGAAGGGTCTGGCGGCGTTCGACCACGTTGACGACCTGTGCCAACGGCTTGAGAAAGGCTTCGCGCTGCAGTGTGAAACGCATGTGGTTCCGTGCCCCTATGCTTTAAAAAATGTGGAATAAATCAAAAGCTTGGTGGTGCTGGTAGAGACAGAATCGCTGGAAAACAACGCTAAGTCTTTGTAAATAAAAGGATTTCAGACCTCGAAACCCTCTGTATTACCGACCCCCAGAGGGTGGGGAAAGCTGTGGATAAATCCGACGCGATTTCAGACGCCTTTTTTATCCACAACGTGTCCCGCGCTTGCTACCGGATTCTGCACCGTTTTGTGCGATGACGCCTCATCGGCATCCGTGCATCATTCGCTCAGCTTCCGGATCAGCTTGTCCCAGTCCTCGCGGAGCTTGCCGTCGGTTTCCATCAGGGTCCGGATCTGGCGGCAGGCATGCAGCACCGTGGTGTGATCGCGACCGGCAAAGGCGTCGCCGATCTCGGGCAGGCTGTGCTCGGTCAGTTCCTTGGTCAGGGCCATGGCGACCTGGCGGGGGCGGGCCAGCGAGCGGGTCCGACGCTTCGACAGCAGATCCTTGATCTGCAGGCCGTAGTAGTCGGCAACGGTTTTCTGGATGTTGGGAATGCTGATCGCCTGCTGCTGGGCGCGCAGCAGGTCGCGCAGGGTTTCCTGGGCGAATTCGGTGGTGATCGCGCGGCCGGTGAAGTTGGCGCGGGCGGTCAGGGTATTGAGCGCACCCTCGAGGTCGCGCACGTTGGAGCGCATCTTCTTGGCGATCAGGAACGCAACATCATCGGGAATCTCCGCACCACGTTCGCGTGCCTTGGCCAGCACGATCGCGGCGCGGGTCTCGAAGTCCGGCGGTTCGATCGCGACCGACAGGCCCCAGGCAAGACGCGACTTCAGGCGCGCTTCCAGACCTTCGACTTCGCGCGGATAGCGGTCGCAGGTCAGGATGATCTGCTGCTTGCCATCGAACAACGCGTTGAAGGTGTGGAAGAACTCTTCCTGCGTGCGGTCCTTGCCGGCGAAGAACTGGATGTCATCGATCAGCAGCGCGTCCACCTGCTGGAACTGGCGCTTGAACTGATCCATGGTCTTTTCCTGGAGGGCCCGGATCATCGCGCTGAAGAACTGTTCCGAACGCAGGTACAGCACCTTCGCGCCCGGATTGGCCTGGCGCATCGCGTTGCCGGCGGCGAACATCAGGTGGGTCTTGCCCAGGCCGGTGCCTCCGTACAGCAGCAGCGGGTTGTGCGCGCGGTCGCCCGGCTTCTGCGCTGCCTGGAAGGCGGCGGCCAAGCCCAGCTGGTTGCTGCGGCCTTCGACGAAGTTGGCGAACGTGTAGTGGTTGTCCAGGTTGCCGGCGAAGGGCACCTGCGGTTCGCTGGACACATGCGCCGACGGCGTGGAAACCGGCGCGATCTGCGCCTCCACAGGACGCGGGCGCGAGCCGATTTCAAGAAAAACGTCGCTGAAACCGGCGAAATGAGCCAGCAGTTCGCGGATCCGGGCCAGGTACAGCTCGCGGACCTGGTCGACGATGAAGGCATTCGGTGCATACAGCACCAGGCTGTCCACGCGCAGATCGGCCTGCAGCGGCTTCAACCAGGTATGAACGTCTTCCGGCGGGAACTCCGCTTCGAGGCGCTCGAGACTACGGGACCAAGCATCCATCAGCAATAATCGTCCGGTGGCCGGGGCATGGACGCGACAAGGCGCCCAAACACAGGCCGGAAAGGGGGGAAATGGATGGCTCAGACTACCACCGAGCGCCCGCCTTCGGAATGCTTGTCCCCTACTTATTCACAAAAACATCCACAGCTATTGCACAGCCCAGTGAATTCGCGTAGCTGACAGGGGTTGACTTGGGGCGGGGTACCTCTCTAGAATTTCCGGTTCTTTCCGTCCCATTCATACGAGAGGCCCCCAATGGCCACGAAGCGCACCTACCAGCCCAGCAACCTCAAGCGTAAGCGCGACCACGGCTTCCGTGCCCGTATGAAGACCGCTGACGGCCGCAAGATCCTGTCGCGTCGCCGCGCCAAGGGCCGCAAAGTCCTGAGCGCCTGATTGCCATGCCGCACCCTGCGGCAGACGCAATCCCTTCGACAGTGAATACTGCAGACCCGCGCAAGCGATTCCCTCGCTCTGCGCGGGTTCGCACGCGTGCCGAATACTCAACGGTCTTCAACGGCGCCCGCCGTGTGTCCGATCCGCTGATGACCCTGCACTGGCTGCCGGCTGACCGGCCGGCCAGGCTGGGTCTGGCGGTTTCCCGCAAGGTCGATCCGAACGCCGTTGGGCGTAACCGGATCAAGCGCGTCCTGCGCGACATCCTGCGTCAGACACGTACCGACATCCAGCCAGGCGACTTTGTCGTCGTGGCTCGTAGTGCTGCGCGTTCCGCCAGCAACGACGAGATCCGCCAGGCCTTCCTGCGCCTGCTGCGTCGCCTGCGTGCATTGCCCACGCCGGGCGTGGACGGCACAATGCCGCCGCCTGATGGCATCGCAACTCCTTCTTTGACCGAGCCGGCATCGCGTCCCGGCCCCGCCGAGCCTGTCCGCTGATGAACCAGACCCGCGTATTCCTCATTTTTGCCTGGCTGATGGTGGCCGTGCTGCTGTGGATGGAGTGGAGCCGTGAAAAGGCTGCTCCGACCCCGGCACCGACGACCACGTCGGCCCCGGCCGCCGCACAGAGCGTTCCGGGCGCAACCCCGGGCGCCATCCCCAGCGCCCAGGTTCCGGGTGCCCCCGGCCAGGCCGCCGTGCAGGCCCAGGCCAGTGCCACCCCGGCCAGCCAGCGCGTGACCGTCACCACCGACGTGCTGCGCCTGGTGCTCGATGGCGGCCGCGTGCTCGACGCCGAGCTGCTGCAGTTCCCGCAGACCAAGGACGAAGGCAGCCCGCCGGTCCGCCTGCTGACCGAAGACCCCGCGCACCCGTACAGCGCGATCAGTGGCTGGGCCAGCGAAGACAAGAACACTCCGGTCCCCGGCGCTGACGGCTTCAAGCTGGTCGGTGACACCAGGGACTTCGTGCTGGCCAAGGGCCAGAACGAACTGCAGATCCCGTTCGTGTGGACCGCCGACAACGGCGTGACCATCAAGCGCACCCTGACCGTCTCGCGCAACGAGTACGCCGTGCGCTTCAAGGACGAAGTCAGCAACGCCGGCGCCGCGCCGTGGAACGGTTACGTCTACCGCACCCTGGACCGCACCCCGACCATCCTGTCGCGGAGCATGACCAACCCGGATTCCTTCAGCTTCAACGGTGCCACCTGGTACGACAACGACAAGAAGTACCAGCGTCGTGCGTTCAAGGACTACCTGGAAGACGGCACGCTGAACCAGAACATCACCGGCGGCTGGCTGGCGATGCTGCAGCACCACTTCTTCACCGCCTGGATCCCGCAGAAGGACCAGACCGCGCACTACGTGCTGTCGCAGGTGGCCGGTCGTGACCTGATCGAAGCGCGTGGCCCGGCCTTCACCGTGGCCCCGGGCCAGTCCACCAGCACCGAAGCCCGCCTGTGGGTCGGCCCAAAGCTGGTCAACCTGATCGCCAAGGAAGACGTACCGGGCCTGGACCGCGTGGTCGACTACAGCCGCTTCTCGATGATGGCGGTGATCGGCCAGGGCCTGTTCTGGGTGCTGAACCAGGTGCACAAGCTGGTCGGCAACTGGGGCTGGGCGATCGTCGGCCTGGTGGTGCTGCTGAAGCTGGTGCTGTACCCGCTGTCGGCGACCCAGTACAAGAGCGGCGCCAAGATGCGTCGCTTCCAGCCGCGCATCGCGCAGCTGAAGGAACGCTATGGCGATGACCGCCAGAAGTTCCAGACCGCGATGATGGAGCTGTACAAGAAGGAAAAGATCAATCCGATGGGCGGCTGCCTGCCGATCCTCATCCAGATGCCGATCTTCTTTGCCCTGTACTGGGTGCTGGTGGAATCGGTCGAACTGCGCCAGGCGCCCTGGTTCGGCTGGATCCAGGACCTGACCGCACGCGACCCGTACTTCATCCTGCCGGTGATCAACGTGGCAGTGATGTGGTTCACCCAGAAGCTGACCCCGGCACCGGGCATGGACCCGATGCAGCAGAAAATGATGCAGTTCATGCCGCTGGTGTTCGGCGTCATGATGGCCTTCATGCCGTCCGGCCTGGTCCTGTACTGGGTGGTCAACGGTGGCCTGGGCCTGCTGCAGCAGTGGTGGATGACCAAGCGCCATGGCGGTGAGCCGGTTCCGGCCACCACCGCGCCGGCCCCGGTCAAAAAGAAATAATCCCGACTGGTAGAGTCGACTGTCAGTCGACTGGCGGATGGGCAGTCGACTGACAGTCGACTCTACCGCCCCGATCGACCCGAGAAGCCCGCCGCAAGGCGGGCTTTTCGCATGCGGCGTTAGAATCGCCTGCACACCGTTCCTCCATCCATCGAGTCCGTCATGCCGCGTGCGTCGTCGTTCCGCCTGTTCCTGCCCTCGCTGCTGTTGACCCTGGTCGTTGCCGGCTGCGGCGACAAGGACGCGAAGGCGCCGGCGACCACGGTCACCCAGCCGAGTGCGCAGGCCGCGGCCGCCGCCGATCCCGCTGCGGCCCCGTTGCTGGCCGCGCTGCAGAAGCAGCTCGACGGCTACCGCCGGATCATCGTGCTGCTGGCCGACGAGGAACAGCAGTCGGCCGCCGACCGCGGCACCTCTACGCGTGTGGGCCAGCAGTTGTTCCACGATGGCCTGGAACAGCGCACGGCCATCGCCGCACAGTTCGACTCGCTGCTGCGCGGCTCCAGTCCGCAGCGCTTCGCCACCCTCGGCACCGTGCTGGACTACATCGAGTCGGCGCCGGAACTGTTCGACGCCGACCGTCTGGCCTTCCGCGAAGTGCTGCGTGACCTGCATGAGCGGGTCGGCACCGATTCGTCGCTGCCGGCGGTGAAGCTGCACCAGCGCATCGGTGAGGACCTGGAAGCGCTTGATGAGATCGAGCGCAACTACAACCAGGAACTGACCCGCATCTTCAGCCGTTTCGAGCGCACCCGCGCCATCGAACTGAAGCGTGAGAAGTGGGACGACTACATCGCCCACCTGCACAAGGACTACAGCCGCGAAGCGATCCTGCGCGACTACGGCGTGATCGAACCGTACCCGATGTCGATGAAGGACAGCGACCGCGAGATCTTCGGCCGCGACCTGCCGGCCAAGACCGTGGTGCTGACCTTCGACGATGGCCCGCACAAGGCCTATACCGATGAAGTGGTGGCCATCCTCAAGCGCTACGACGTGCCGGGCGTGTTCTTCGAAGTAGGTCGCAACCTGGGCAAGGTCGAGGCCGATGGCAAGGTCAGCCTCGGGCCGATGGCGAAGATCAGCCGCAACCTGATGGAAGAGGGCTATGCGGTGGGCAATCACAGCCTGACCCATGCCCAGTTGTCGCGCACCACCGGTGACGCGCTGCGCCAGCAGGTGCTGGACACCGACACGCTGCTCAAGGACGTCGACAGCAAGCGCGCGCCGCTGTTCCGCTTCCCGTACGGCGCGCGCAATGCCGAAGGCCTGCAGCTGCTCAACGAAGCCGGACTGAAATCGATCATGTGGAACATCGACTCGATGGACTGGGCCGACCCGGTGCCGGAGTCGATCGTGCAGCGCGTGCTCGACCAGGTGAACAAGGAGCAGCGCGGCATCATTCTGTTCCACGACATCCACGACCGTGCGGTGAAGGCGCTGCCGCAGATCCTCGATCGTTTGATCGCCGATGGCTACCAGTTCGCCGGCTGGAACGGTCGCGACTTCACCGTCGCCCGCGCGCGCAAGGGCGATGCCGGTGCCGCCACCGTGACCACCGGCTACGAGAAGTCCTGGGCGATCGTGGTCGGCATCGACAACTACGCCAAGTGGCCGAAGCTGGAATACGCCAGCCATGACGCGCAGGCGGTGGCCGATACCCTGACCGGGCAGTTCGGCTTCCCGTCCTCGCAGGTGATCGTGCTGAAGAACGAGCAGGCCACCCGCAACAACATCCTGGCCGCCTTCCACGACCGCCTGGCCGACGACCGCACCGGAAAGAACGACCGCGTGTTCGTGTTCTTCGCCGGCCATGGCGCCACTCGCCAGCTCGCCTCCGGGCGCGACCTCGGCTACATCATTCCGGTCGATTCGGATCCGAAGGAATTCGCCACCGACGCGATCGCGATGACCGACATCCAGAACATCGCCGAGAGCATGCAGGCCAAGCACGTGATGTTCGTGATGGATGCCTGCTACAGCGGCCTGGGCCTGACCCGTGGCGGCCCGTCGTCGTCGTCGTTCCTGCGCGAGAATGCCCGCCGCAGCGCGCGGCAGATGCTGACCGCCGGCGGTGCCGACCAGCAGGTGGCCGATGCCGGCCCGAACGGCCACTCGGTGTTCACCTGGGTGCTGCTGCAGGCGCTGGCCGGCAAGGGCGACCTCAACGGCGATGGCCTGATCACCGGTACCGAGCTGGCCGCCTACGTGGCGCCGGCGGTATCGGCGGTCTCGCACCAGACCCCGGCCTTCGGCAGCCTGCCCGGTTCCCAGGGGGGCGAGTTCGTGTTCCAGGTGCCGGACAGCCAGGAATTCCTCAACGCTGATACGCGCCAGCTGACTGCCGATGCGATCGCGCTGAACAGCAAGGTGGATGCCGCCAGTGAAGCCAAGGGTGCCCAGGCGCCGGTAACCGTGGCCGATCTGCAGGGCGGAAAGGCCAAGCTGGTGGTGCCCACCGCCGGCCCGGCGTCCGACCGCCAGCGCGCACAGCAGGCCAACGACCGCGGCCTGCAGCTGTACCGCGAGAAGCAGTACGACGAGGCGGCCGCGCAGTTCACCGAGGCGCTGAAGCTGCGCCCGGACTTCGCCCAGGCCGCCAACAACCTCGGTTTCGTCTATTACCGTCAGCAGCGCTACGCCGAAGCGGCACGCTGGCTGGAGAACACGCTGAAGATCGACCCGTCGCGTGCGGTGGCCTATCTCAACCTGGGCGATGCCTACTTCAACGCCGGCGACAAGGCCAAGGCGAAGCAGGCCTACACCACCTACCTGGCGTTGCAGCCGCAGGGTAGTGGTGCCGCGCAGGCACGCGCGCAGCTGGAGAAACTCTGAACCATGAACGACGCGATCCGCACCGACACCATCGTGGCCATCGCCAGCGCGCCGGGCGCTGGCGGTGTCGGCCTGCTGCGCCTGTCCGGTCCGCGCGCAGCGGCCATCGCCAACGCGTTGGGTGCGCCTGCACTGCGCCCGCGCCATGCGCACTATGCGCGCCTGCGCGACGCCGATGGCGAAGTCATCGACGATGGCATCGTGCTGTGGTTCCCGGCGCCGAACAGCTTCACAGGCGAAGAGGTGGTTGAACTGCAGGGACACGGCAGCCCGGTGCTGCTGCAGCAACTGGTCGCGCGCTGCATTGCGCTCGGTGCGCGCCAGGCGCGACCGGGTGAGTTCAGCGAACGCGCGTTCCTCAACGGCAAGCTCGACCTGGCCCAGGCCGAGGCCATCGCCGACCTGATCGCGGCCGGCGACAGCCGCGCCGCGCGCGCTGCACGCCGTTCGCTGGACGGCGTGTTCTCGCGCCGTATCGACGCGGTGATCGAACAGCTGGTACTGCTGCGCATCCATGTGGAAGCGGCCATCGACTTCGCCGACGAACCACTGGACACCCTCGGTGGCGCGCAGGTGCGGCGTGGCCTGGAACAGGCGCGCAGCGACCTTGGCCTGCTGCGCCGCGACGCCGAACGCGGTCGTCGCCTGCGCGATGGCCTGCATGCGGTGCTGATCGGCCCGCCGAACGCCGGCAAGAGCTCACTGCTCAATGCATTGGCCGGTAGTGAACGCGCCATCGTCACCGACATCGCCGGCACCACCCGCGACACCTTGCGCGAGACCATCCGCCTGGATGGCCTGGAGCTGACCCTGGTCGACACCGCCGGCCTGCGCGACGGCGGTGACGCCATCGAACGCGAAGGCATGCGCCGCGCCCACGTGGAAATCGAGCGCACTGACCTGGCGCTGATCGTGCTGGATGCGCGCGATCCAGCGGCCGGCGAAGCCGCGCTGGGCGAGGCCGTAGCGGCGGTGCCGCACAAGGTCTACATCCACAACAAGTCGGACCTGCTGGAGACGTTGCCGGCACTGGACGATCCGGACCGCGTGTTCGTCTCGGCTGCGACTGGTGCCGGGCTCGACGATCTACACGCGCGCCTGCGCAGCATCGCCAGCGCCGGGGCAGGGGAGCAGGTGGATGGCGAGTTCTCCGCCCGCACCCGCCACGTGGATGCGATCGAGCGTGCGCAGGAACACGCGCAGCGTGCTGATGGCGAGCTGGTGCACGAGCACCTGGAACTGGCTGCCGAGGAACTGCGGCTGGCACATGACGCGCTGGGCGAGATCACCGGGCAGATGAGTGCGGATGATCTGCTGGGCAGGATTTTCTCAAGTTTCTGCATCGGGAAGTAACCCCTGGCTCTGGTAGATGCCAACCTTCGCTCTGGTAGGTGCCAACCTTGGTTGGCACAGGGCGTCCGGGGTCATGGACGCAGGCTGGCAGAGCGCCGACCAAGGTCGGCGACTACCGGATACATGGGGTCCCCCACCTGTCACATTGCCGCCTCATACTGACGCCCATCACATACCGCTTGGGGAAGTCGCAGTGAAGTCGTGGGGTTGTGCGTTGCTGTTGTCGCTGGCCGTGGCACCATCGGTGGCCATGAGTGCTGAATCCTCCACCCCGGCCGCGCACAAGGTGTCGGTCTATGGCCATCGCGGCGCAAGCGCGCTGCTGCCCGAGCACACCCTGGCGGCTTATGCGCAGGCCATTGCCGATGGCGCTGACTACATCGAACCGGACCTGGTGATGACCAGGGACGGGGTGATGGTGGCCCGCCATGAGAACGAGATCGGTGGCACCACCGATGTCGCCTCGCATCCGGAGTTCGCCAGCCGCCGCACCAGCAAGGTCATCGACGGGCAGAAGGTCGACGGCTGGTTCACCGAAGACTTCACCCTGGCCGAGCTGAAGACCCTGTACGCGCGCGAGCGCCTGCCGGAGCTGCGCAGCACCGCCTACGACGGTCAGTTCCGCATCGCCAGCCTGGACGAGATCCTGGCCTTCCTGGTCCAGCAGGCCGGGCGCGCCAACCGCGGCATCGGCCTGGTGCCGGAGATCAAGCACCCGACCTACTTCCAGTCGATCGGCCTGCCGATGGAAGACAAGCTCCTGACCGCGCTGCGCGGCAACGCCTACACCAACGTCGGCCCGGTCACCATCCAGTCGTTCGAGACCGCCAACCTGCGCTACCTGCGCGGCAAGATCCCGCGCGGCAGCAACTTCCGCCTGCTGCAGCTGCTGTGGAAGGGCGACACCCAGCCCGCCGACATCGCCAAGGCCGGTGGCACGCTGACCTACGCGCAGATGATGACCCCGGCCGGACTGAAGGACATCGCCAGCTACGCCGACAGCATCGGCCCGGAACTGCGCTCGATCATTCCGCTGGATGCCAAGGGCGCGCTGAGCACGCCGACCACGCTGGTACAGGACGCACATGCAGTGGGCCTGATGGTGATTCCGTACACCTTCCGTCCGGAGAACCACTTCCAGGCCAGCAACCTGCGCAAGGGTGCCGACAGCGCGCGCAATGCCGAGGGATCGATCGCCGAAATGCGTGCCTATCTGGCTACTGGCATCGATGCCTTCTTCACCGATGACCCGGCACTGGGCCGGCAGGCGGTGGATGGGATGAGCGCGGCGGGGAATGCGGCGAACTGACGGGTTCTGGTAGGTGCCAACCTTGGTTGGCACACAACAACCGTGCCGACCAAGGTCGGCCACTACCGGCTCATGAGGTTGCCGGCCAGCGGCCGGCACTACCATCGATCAACCGCGCGGCTCGCCCGGCCGGCGGAACGGGATCACCACATAGTCCTGGCCTTCGCGCGGCTGCCACAGCACCGGCACGCGCTGCGGTGACGGCGGCTCCAGCTCATCGTCGGCCAGCGGTTCGATGTCTTCTTCCTCGTCTTCCCAGCTGTAGCGCGGGCGCGGCGGCAGCGGGTCGGCATTGCGGAACAGCAGCGCGGCGATGATGCCGGCGAAGGCGCCGCCCATGTGCGACTGCCAGGACACGCCGTCGGCGTGCGGCAGGATGGTCATCAGCATGCCGCCGTAGAACAGCATGCCGATCAGGCCGGTGGCGATCGCCGCGCGATCGCGGCGCAGCAGGCCGAGGCTGGCCAGCAGGAACATCAGGCCGTGGGTTACGCCACTCGCGCCCAGGTGCACGCTGCCCGGATTGCCCAGCATCCACGCGCCGATGCCCGAGCCCAGCCACAGCAGGGGCAGGGCGCGCACGGTGGCTTTCGGGTAGACGCTGCCGGCCAGCGTGCCGAGGATCAGGATGGCGATGCTGTTGGCGACGATGTGCTCGACCGAGGCGTGCAGCATCGGGCCGCCGATCAGGCCAAGCAGGCCCTTGGCTTCCAGTGGCGCCACCGCCCACGGTCGCCAGTCGAACGTGCCCTGCAGGGCGAACACGGCCACCAGCACCAGCACGGCGGCCAGGCTGACATTGAACGCCCGCAGGATGCGCGCGCGGTCATTGCGGGGGGCCGGCACGTCGCCAGCGGGCAGGGGCGCGTTGTTGTTCATACCTCAGCAATGGCGGTGGTTGGTGCGAAACCAAGGCCACCGCGGCGGGAGAGTGGGTGCGGCCGGCGGGACAATCCCGCCGGCCGGCCGTGATCAGGCGTGGCCGGAGCCTTCCTTCGGCGGGTACTTCAGGCTCAGGACCACGGTGGCGGCGATGATCACCGCGACCACGCCCAGCGACACCGGGGTCGGGATCTTGAACAGGTCGATGATCATCATCTTGATGCCGATGAAGCCCAGCACCAGCGCCAGCCCGTACGGCAACAGGTGGAAGCGGTCGGCCATGCCGGCCAGCAGGAAGAACATCGCGCGCAGGCCCAGCACCGCGAACACGTTGGAGGTGAGCACGATGAACGGGTCGGTGGTGATCGCGAAGATCGCCGGGATGCTGTCCACCGCGAAGATCACGTCGGTGACCGCGATCAGGATCAGCACCGCGAACAGCGGGGTGAACCAGCGCACGCCATCGCGCTTCACGCTCAGCGCATTGCCGGCGTAATCCGGCAGCAGGCGCAGGTGCTTGCGCATCCAGCGCAGCGCCGGGTTGGCCTCCAGGTCCGGCTCCTGGCCAGCGGCGAACCACATCTTCCAGCCGGTGAACAGCAGGAAGGCACCGAACACATAGAGCAGCCAATGGAACTGGGTGATCAGCACGCTGCCGGCGAAGATCATGATCGTACGCAGCACGATCGCGCCCAGGATGCCGATGATCAGCACCTTCTGGCGCTGTTCCTCCGGCACCGCGAAGTAGCTCATGATCATCAGGAAGACAAAGATGTTGTCGACCGCCAGTGCCTTTTCGACCAGGTAGCCGGTCAGGAACTCGAGGCCGACCTTGTTGGCCACCACCTGGCCGGCGGTCTCATTCAGGTAGTACCAGAGGCCCGCATTGAACAGCAGGGCCAGCGCGACCCAGCCGATGGACCACCACAGGGCCTCCTTGAAGGTGACCTTGTGCGGTCCACCATGGCGCATCAACACGAGGTCGACCAGCAGGGCGATGACCACCACCGCTGCGAAGCCGCCCCACAACCACACGTTACCGATCGTCTGCATTGGGAATGTCCGTTGGAAAGATGAATGCCAGGCCGGACGGCGAGGATCTGCAACGGAGGATCGGGAGGGGGATCCAGGGACAGAGCTTCGCCAGTACGGCGAAGGTCTCGCTCGCAGTTCCAGTCGGCTGGAACTGCCGTTGCACCGGAGCCTGCGGGCTCGAAATGACGGCGACAACGTCTGGGAGCTACTCCCCTTCTGCCGCCGATTCTGCGGCCTGGCCGGGCCGCAGTCAAATGCCCCTGCACTGGGGTCGAGTCCCCAACGGGGCTCCGCTCCCCGCTCTGGTAGATGCCAACCTTGGTTGGCATACCCGCCGGGGTCAGAGCCCCTTCGGAGATCCGACCCCGGTGCCCGGTTTACAATAGGTGGATGAATACCCCCCTTCCGATTGTCCGCCTCAAGAATGCGTGGCGTTCCAGCCACCCGTGGATCTTCCAGAAACTGGTCGAGAAGCCGACCGTCCGGCCCAAGCCCGGTTCCATCGTCGACGTGGTCGGCATCGATGGTGAGTTCATCGGCCGCGGGTTCTACAACGGGCACTCGCGCATCGCCGTGCGCATCCTCGAAACCGACCAGAACGTGCCGGTCGATGCCGGCTGGTTCTCGCGCAAGATCGCCCAGGCGGTGTCGCTGCGCCGTGAGGTGCTCAAGCTCGACGCGGTGTCCGACGCCTGGCGCGTGGTGCACAGCGAAGGCGACGGCCTGTCCGGCCTGGTGGTCGACCGCTACGGCGACCTGGTGGTGGTCGAGTTCTTCGCCGCCGGCATGTTCCGTCACCGCGAGTGGATCTACGACGCCCTGCGCGAACAGTTCCCAGGCTGCCGTTTCCACAGCTTCGCCGATGAGCACGTGCAGAAGCAGGAAAGCTTCGACTTCCACGGCAATACCACCACCGAAGCGTCGGTGATCACCGAGTACGGCATCAAGTTCCGCGCCGACCCGGCCGGTGCGCACAAGACCGGCTTCTTCGCCGACCAGCGCGAGAACCGCGAGTGGTTGAGCCAGCAGGTGGAAGGCAAGAGCGTGCTGGACCTGTGCTGCAACACCGGCGGTTTTGCGGTATATGCGGCGGCGCGTGGTGCTTCGGAAGTGGTCGGCATCGATATCGATGAGGACGTCATCCAGATCGCCAAGGGCAATTCGCGCCTGAACAACGTGCGCCCGAAGTTCATCCAGTCCGACATCTTCCCGTGGCTGCGCGACGCCGCCAACCGCGGTGAGCAGTACGACGTGGTGATCCTGGACCCGGCGAAGATGACCCGCGACCGCGACCAGGTCATCACCGCGCTGAAGAAGTACCTGGACATGAACAAGCTGGCGCTGGGCGTGGTGAAGCCGGGCGGCCTGTTCGCCACCTTCTCGTGCACCGGCCTGGTGGCCGAGGACCAGTTCCTCGACATGCTGCGCCGCGCGGCCTATTTCTCCGGTCGCACGATCCAGATCCTGAAGGTGGCCGGCGCCGGTCCGGACCATCCGTTCATGGCCCACGTGCAGGAATCGCGTTACCTGAAGGCCGTGTTCTGCCGCGTGGTGGACTGATTCCAACCTGTAGAGTCGAGCCATGCTCGACTCGCGCGGTCCTTGATCAGATCAGTCGAGCATGGCTCGACTCTACAAATCAATGGGCCCCGGGCCTGCAGCGCCAGGGAATGGTCCATGCGCAAGGCCATTGTCCTGCCCGGTTGAGCACCGGCGGCGCGCACCTCAGGGGGGCGCGCCCGCCTGTGCCGGTGGCGCCTGCAACTGCTGCAGCAGGCCGTTGATCACCCGGGCCCGGCCGCGCACGTGGTAGCCCAGCGTGGTCAGGCCGATGCCAGCGATGACCAGCAGCAGCAGCGACCAGGCGATCGCCGTGCCGATGAAGTGCAGCGCGCCCATGCGCAGCCAATGGTCATGCAGCCACGCTTGGCTGCGCACCGAATAGGGAACCTTGGCTTTGGCTTCAAAACGCGCACGGATGACATCGGGCACCGCGATACCGATGTCCTCGCCACGGGCGACGGCCTGGCCGACGTCGTTCAAGGGGATGCTGGGCCTTCCCAGCGAGCGCTGCGCCTGCAGGTAGCCCTGCCATTGCGGGCTGAGCGTCGCGAAACCCGGGCTGTCGATGAGCTTGCCGAGCTGGCTGCTGTCGAGCTTCCTGCCATCGCCGGTGTCAGCCCGGCTGAAGTCGGGACTGACGATTCCGCTGCCGAACAGCAGGCCGACCAGCACCGGACCACCAATCACGAACGAGAAGGTGAAGTGGCGCACGCCGCGGTTGAGCAGCACCCTGCGCAGGCCGAATCCCATCCAGAACAGCAGCCCGCCAAAGAGGATCAGGTTGGCCAGCAGCAGCAGGGCAGATGTGCCGGGATCAGTGCCGTAGCCGGCCGGCACGTGTGCCGAGGGTGGACTGCCGGTCAGCCCCTGCAGGAAGATCATGGACAGCAGCGCTGTGGCCGGCAGCACCGCCAGACACGCCAGACCCAGGGTGCGTGCGAACGAACCCCGGCGATACAGCGCGCGCAGTCCGGGAACCGCTTCGACCCGCGGCTGCAGTTCCGCCGGTACCTTCAGTGGGTCGGGCCGGGACGTGATCATGCCGGTTCTCCGGAAGTGCGCAGCAGCTGCTGCAGGGCCTGTTTCAACTGGTCCTGTGCCTGCGAGGCGCGGTAGACCAACTGCGGGCTGGCGTTGTCGCTGTTGTGCAGGGCGAGGACGGTCTGGCGCCAGATCGGCAGCAGGATCTGCACCGTCTCGCTGTAGCGGTCCAGCAGTTCGATGGCGTGGTTGCGTGCCAGCTGCACCTGGATGCGGCTCATCGAATGGCTGGCCAGCAGTGCGGTCAGGTTGGCGATGCGGCGCTGCAGGCGCTCCACAGGGCGATCCAGCACCATCGGGTCATCGCTGGCAGCACTTCCCGGGGGCAGTTCCTGCAGGAACTGCACGCCCGCATCGATGTAGATCTGCAAGTGTGCGCCCTGCACGTCATGCAGCTCCAGCTGAGCGTTCAACCGATCAACGCTGCTGCGTACCGCAACCGCCTGGCGCTCGATCTCGGCCAGCACGTCACCGTTTCCCCCCAGCGCAATGCGTCGGCGCAGGCGCTGCTCGATGTCGGCACCGGTGAACCGGTCCCACCAGCCAGCGCGTTCCAGCAGTGCATTGGGGTCATGCTCGGAGAGGCGGCTGACCAGTTCAGCCAGCGCCTTGGCCAACGCCTTGGCGCTGCCGTCCTGCCAGGCCGGTTCCGCACTGGCGCTGGCCAGTTCGGCCGGGCCATAGCGACCGATGTCGATGCGCCCGGCGAACAGGACCGGCAGCACATCGCGCTTGAGCTGTTCGACGCTCGGCGCGCAGGGAAGCGGTGGAGGAACAGGGGGCGGCATCGGGATTCCGTCTCAGGGGGCGACGCAGCGCGGGGCTGCCAAGGCTGTTAGCGGCTGCCGCCGAGTGTAATGGAGCACGCGCGCTGTCGTCCGGCACTACCCCCGGTCACCCTCACGGCGCTATGGTCGGCGTCTCCCAACATCGGTGGATGCCCATGCCTTCGTTGCGCCGTCTGTCCGTCGTGCTCGCCCTGGCGCTGTGTGCGCCGCTGTCGGCCCATGCCATCGAATTCAGTGCGCAGGAACTTGCCCGCGCCAAGGTCCTGCAGCAGCGCCTGGTCACTCTGGACAGCCATCTGGATACGCCGGCCAACTTCGGCCGAACCGGCTTCGATATCGAACAGCGCCACGACCGCAACGCGCTTTCGCAGGTCGACTACCCGCGCATGGTCGAAGGCGCGCTGGATGGTGGCTTCTGGGCGATCTACACCGATCAGGGCGACCGCAGCCCCGCCGCGCACCTGGCCGAGCGTGACCATGGCCTGCAGCGGTTGCTGGAGATCCGCGAGATGCTGGCGGCCAATTCCGAGCGTTTCGCGCTGGCATTGACCGCCGATGACGCGGCGCGTATCAAGGCCGCCGGCAAGCGCGTGGTCTACATCAGCATGGAAAACGCCAGCCCGCTGGTGGAAGACCCCAGCCTGCTCTCGTTCTACCACCGTGCCGGCCTGCGCCTGCTCAGTACCGTGCACTTTGCCAACAACGAGTTCGCCGATTCGGCCACCGACCCCAAGGGGACGGAGTGGAAAGGCCTGAGCCCGGCCGGCAAGAACCTGGTGCGGCAGGCAGTGAAGCTGGGCATCGTGATCGACCAGTCGCATGCCTCGGACGCGGTGTTCGATGACCTGCTGGCGATGATGCCGGTGCCGTTCGTGCTGTCGCACAGCTCGGCCAAGGCCGTGTATGACCACCCGCGCAATCTGGATGACGCGCGCCTGCGCAAGTTGGCCAAGGCCGGTGGCGTGATCCAGGTGAACGCCTACGGTGGCTACCTGATCGACACCGCAAAGACGCCCGAGCGCAAGCAGGCCGAAGAAGCGTTGAGCAAACAGCTCGGTGGCTGGGAAGGAATGAACATCGAGCAGGGCGTGCAGCTGCTGAAGGCCGAGCAGGCGTTGGACCACGAGCACCCAGTGCGCCATGCCAGCCTGGACGACTTCTTCGCCCACTTCGAGCACATCCTCAAGGTGGTCGGCCCCGAGCACGTGGGCATCGGCCTGGACTGGGATGGCGGCGGTGGCCTGAGCGATCTGCCCGATGTCAGCCAGCTGCCGAAGATCACCGCGTGGCTGCTGCGCAAGGGCTATACCGAGCAGCAGATTGCCGGCATCTGGGGCGGCAACCTGTTGCGGGTGATGCGCCAGGCGCAGGATTACGCCGCAAAGCAGGGCGGTTGAAACGACCTGCGGTAGTGCCGGCCGCTGGCCGGCATTGCCCCTATCAACAGGATGCGGGTTGCCGGCCAGCGGCCGGCACTACCGGTGATCCGGTTATTTCGCGATCAGCGCGTGGCGACGGCTGTACAGGAAGTACAGCACCAGGCCGGCCAGGTTCCACAGCAGGAAGTACAGCTGGGTGCTGTGCGGCAGGCTGAGGAACAGGTAGATGCAGCCCAGCGCGGCCAGCGGGCCGACCACGAAGGCCAGCGGGGTGCGGAAGGTACGTTCGCGGTTGGGCTCGCGCAGGCGCAGCACCACCAGGCAGATGCCCACGGCGGTGAACGCGGCCAGGGTACCGGCGTTGGCCAGCGCGGCAATCTCGTCCAGGCGCGCAACGCCGGCCAGCGCCGACACCACCACCGCGGTGAACAGCGTGGTCGCCACCGGCGTGCCGGTACGTGCATTGACCTTGGACAGGCTGCGCGGCAGCAGGCCATCGCGGCTCATCACGAAGAAGATGCGGCTCTGGCCGTACAGGAAGGCCAGCAGCACGGTCGGCAGCGCGATGATCGCGATCACGCCGATCACCATCGCCGCCGTCGGATGACCGAGCTGGCGCATGATCAGGGCCAGCGGCTCGGCGCTGTGGCCGAACACCGCGTAGCTCATTGCACCGACCGCGGCCAGCGCCACCAGCACGTAGACGATGGTGCAGCCGATCATCGAACCGATGATGCCGATCGACAGGTCGCGGCCCGGGTTCTTGGTTTCCTCGGCGGCGGTGGAGATCGCATCGAAGCCGTAGAACGCGAAGAAGATGATCGCCGCTGCCGCCATCACGCCGTGTTCGACGCCATCGGGTCCGATCGACTTGGCGAAGCCGTACGGCATGAACGGCTGCAGGTTGGCGCTGTCGAACGCGGGCAGCGCCACGGCCACGAAGATGGCCAGCGCGATCAGCTTGAACACCACCAGGATGGCGTTGAGGGTGGCGCTTTCCTTGGTGCCGGCCATCAGCATGCCGGCCACCAGCCAGGTGATGATGATCGCCGGCAGGTTGATCATGCCGCCTTCCACGTGCGGGCCGGCCGCCAGCCAGGCCGGCAGGTGCACGTTCCAGCCGAACTGGGTGTGGATCCATTCGAGGAAGCCGACGAAGTAGCCGGACCAGCCTACCGCCACCGTACTCACCACCAGCGAGTACTCCAGGATCAGGCTCCAGCCCACCACCCAGGCAAACACTTCGCCCAGCGCGCTGTAGCTGTAGGTGTAGGCACTGCCGGCGGCCGGCATCATCGTCGACAGCTCGGCGTAGGACAGCGCCGCGCAGGCACAGACCGCACCGGCGATGGCGAAGGAGATCAGCACGGCCGGGCCGGCCAGGTTGGCACCGACGCCGATCAGCGTGTAGATGCCGGTACCGACGATGGCGCCAATACCCAGCGCGATCAGGTGCGGCCAGCTGAGCGTCGGGATCAGACGCCTGCCGGCTTCGTGGACGGTGACGGAATCTAGGGACTTGCGCCGGAACAGGGACATGCAGGCCTCGGAAGGGGTGACTAAGAACGACAAGTTCCCGAGTGTGACCGAACGCAGCGCAGCATTGCCACTGACGGGGGTCATGCAGGGCGGGGCGCGCGCTGCGCCCCAGCCATGCTGCCGGAATCGGCACAATCCGGCGGCAGCCACCGGTGTCCGTTCGTCCCGGCCGCTGCTACGACTCGATGTTGGCCATACCGCTGTCCGAATAGCGGTCACCGGCCGCGGCGTGCAGCGGGAAGGCCGCATCCAGTGCGACCAGCGTGGCCGCCTCCAGTTCCACCTGCAGCGCACCGAGGTTCTCGTCCAGCCGTGCCTGCCGCGTCGTGCCCGGGATCGGCACGATGTGCTCGCCACGCGACAGCACCCAGGCCAGCGCCAGCTGCGAGGCGGCGATGCCGCGCTCGGCGGCCAGCGCCTGCACGGTATCCACCAGTGCCAGGTTGCGCTGGAAGTTTTCGCCTTCGAAGCGGGGCGAGGTGCGCCGGTAATCGTCGGCGTCGAAGTCATCCGGGCTGCGGATGGCGCCGGTCAGGAAGCCACGGCCCAGCGGCGAATACGGCACGAAGCCGATGCCCAGTTCCGCCGTGGTGGCCAGCACTCCGTTCTGCTCCGGCTCGCGCGACCACAGCGAATACTCGCTCTGCACCGCAGTGATCGGGTGTACCGCATGGGCGCGGCGGAGGGTGGCCGCCGAGGCCTCGGACAGGCCCAGCCAGCGCACCTTGCCCTGTTCCACCAGGCGTGCCATCGCACTCACGGTGTCCTCGATCGGCACGGTCGGGTCGACGCGGTGCTGGTAGTACAGGTCGATGTGGTCCACGCCCAGCCGGCGCAGGCTGGCCTCGCAGGCGGTCTGCACATAGTCCGGGTGGCCGTTGATCTGCCGTCCCTGCGGGTCGGAAGGATCCAGGCCGATGCCGAACTTGCTGGCCAGGAACACCTGGTTGCGGCGCCCGGCAATCGCGCGGCCAACCAGCACCTCGTTGGTGTGCGGGCCATACACATCGGCGGTGTCGAGCAGGGTCACGCCACGGTCCAGCGCGTGCCGGATGACGGCAATGCCGTCATCGTCACTGCCGCGGCCGCCGTAGTAGGCGCTCATGCCCATGCAGCCGAGGCCGAGGGCGGACACGGTGGGGCCGGCGGGGCCGAGAGTACGGGTCTTCATGCGGATCTCCTTGGGGAAGGCGCCACGCCTGGAGGGGCAGCGGCGAGGGGCACAGCATCCTCCACGCCATCATGTGGATAAACTGCGTGCCACCGGACTTACCTTGAAGACTGGCTTCACAATGGATGCTTCCGCCCCCCTCACCGCTGTGGTCGCATTCGTCCACGTGGCCGAGCATGCCAGCTTTACCCGCGCCGCCGATTCCCTGGGCGTGTCCACCTCGGCGCTGTCGCAGAGCGTGCGCGCGCTGGAAGCGCGGATGGGCGTGCGGCTGCTGCAGCGGACCACACGGCGGGTCAGCCTGACCGAACACGGCGCGCGTTTCCTGCAGCGCGTGCGTGGCGGCCTGGACCAGATCGACCAGGCCTTTGCCGAACTGGACAGCGCGCGCTCGGTGCCTGCCGGGCGGCTGCGGGTGACCCTGCCGCGCATCGTCGCCGATCGCATGGTGCTGCCGCGGCTGCCCGATTTCCTTGCGCGCTACCCGCAGGTGCAGGTGGAACTGTGCGTCGACCCGGCGCTGACCGATCTGGTGGCCGAGGGCTTCGACGCCGGCATCCGCCTCGGCGAATCACTCGCACAGGGCATGATCGCGGTGCCGGTCGGGCCGCCCGAGCGGCAGGTGGTAGTGGCCACGCCGGCCTATTTCGAACGCCATGGCGTGCCGCAGACCCCGCATGACCTGCAGAGCCACGCCTGCATCGTGCACCGCCTGGCCAATGGCCGGCTGATGCCCTGGGAGTTCAGCCGCGAAGGCCACGACCTGGACGTGGAAGTGAACGGGCGGCTGGTGTTCAACGATGCCGGCGTCGCCCATCGCGCCGTGCTGGCGGGGCTGGGCATGGCGCAGGGCTTCGCCTCGTTGATGGCCGACGATATCGCCGCTGGGCGACTGCAGAGCGTGCTGCAGGACTGGCAGCCGCCGTTCCCCGGCTTCCACCTGTACTACCCCGCGCGCGAGCAGATGGCGCCCAAGCTGCGGGTGTTCATCGACCACCTGCGCGCGGAGATGCACGACCGGTAGATGCCAACCTTGGTTGGCATGCTTCAATCGACCACGCGTGCCGCTACGCCTCCCGGCCAATGGCAGCCATCCTCCTGCCACGCCTCGCTGTCATCGTGGAAGGTGGTGCGACGGCCATCACGGGCGCGTTCGTAGCTCAGGTCCAGCACCAGCGCGCCCTGCGTGCTCAGGTGGTAGCGGCCGTTGAGACGCCCGTCGATGCGTTCTTCCCAGACGCTGTCGAACTGGTACGGGCGGTCTTCGTCCAGCACCGTCGTTTCCTGCGACACCTGTTGCACCTGCAGGCGGCCGCGCTGCCCGGCGTACTGCACGTCGGCGCTGCCATTATCCAACCAGCGCCACAGCAGGTGAATGCCGTCGTTGCGGCCCCCGGTGAGGCAGCGATGGTCCTGCGCGCTGGCCGCTGCGGTGTCGGCCAGAAGCCCGATCAACGCCAGCACCAGCAGCCGCCGGATCATCCGTTCAGCCCCAACCGGACGCCGAACCCCACCAGGAACAGGCCGGCCACCCGACGCAGCGCATCGCTGATCCGCGGGTGCTGGATCAACCGGCGACGGGCCAGGTTGCCCACGCCGATCAACATTGAGCAGTAACCGATGCTGACCACCAGGATGATCCCGGCCAGGGCGGCGAAGGTGGCGATGCCCTGGTGTGCCTTCGGATCGATGAACAACGGCAGGAAGGCCATGTAGAACAGGATCGCCTTCGGGTTGAGCAGGCTCACCAGGATCGCCTGCTGGAAGTAGCGGCCCGGCTGCATGCGGATCGGGCCGGCGTCACCGCCCTCGTGCTTCGGCGTGCGCAGCAGGCTGATGCCCACCCACACCAGGTAGGCCGCACCCAGGTACTGCACGGCGTGGAACACCAGCGGGTTGGCCTTCAGCAGCGCGGCCACACCGGCCAGCGCCAGCCACATCAGGATCTGATCGCCGACCAGCAGGCCGGCCAGTGCGGTGTAGCCGCCACGCACGCCGCCACGGCCGGTGGCGGTCAGCAGGGTGAAGGTGCCGGGGCCGGGCAGGGCGAGAAACACCAGCACAGCGACCAGAAACGTCCACAGGTCCTGGATGCCCATCCACGGCATGGCGGCGTTCTCTCTTACGGGGGGCCGCCATTGTCGGTCAGCGCCGGGATCGGCGACAGGGGGCCGGTGGCCCCATCCGGCATGCCAGACAGCAGCGGTTGCAGGTGCTGGCGCAGCTGTGCATGCAGTTGTCGTACCGCGGGCGAGAACTGCTTGCGGTGCGGGCATACCAGCTGCAACGGAATGCTGCTGCCAACACCGTCCAGCAGCAGCTGCAGGCGTCCGGCCAGCACGTCCTCGCGCAGGTCCAGCCAGGACTTGTAGGTGATGCCTTCGCCGGCCACCGCCCAGCGTCGCACTACATCGGCGTCGTCGCAGACCAGCGGACCACGTACCGGAATCACGCTGCGGCGCCCTTCGACGTCGAATGACCAGCGATCGTAGGCGCGGCCACTGAGCTGGTAGACCAGGCAGTCGTGCTCGCGCAGTTCGTCCAGGCGCGTGGGCGTACCGCGCCGCTGCAGGTAGTCGGGCGAGGCCGCGAGTACGCGCCGATTGCCTTCCAGCAGGGGCAGGGCGACGTAGCTGGCGTCGTCGAAGTGGCCGATGCGGATGGCCACGTCGACCGGTTCGCGGAACACATCAGCCACTTCGTCGGACAAGCGCAGGTGCAGGCGCAGCCGCGGGTGCGCGGCGCGGAAGGCGCTCAGCCAGGGCAGCAGCAGGTTGCGGCCGAAGTCCGAAGGAGCCGAGAGCTGCAGGGTGCCGTGCAGCTCGGTGTCCTCGCCCTGCACGCGCGCCTGACCCTCGCGCAGGGTGGCGAGCACCTCCTGCGCATACGGCAGGTACAGCGCGCCTTCGCCGGTCAGGCGCAGGCTGCGGGTGGTGCGCACGAACAGCCGAAGGTCCAGCTCGCGTTCCAGCCGCGCCACCGCCGCGGCGACCTGCCCCGGCAGCAGGTCGGCCTCGCGGGCCGCCTGCGAGAAGCTGCCCAGCGCGGCAGTGCGGACGAACAGCTGCAGATCGTCGAAGCGGATCATTTTCATTGCCGGAGTGAAAGTGCTGCCCGATTCTGCGCCTTTCTGCGGCAGCGCGCGCGGCGCAACCTGTCGCCTCCTTCCCCACTGGACCGCTGCCATGCGCGCCATTGCCTACACCCAAGCCGGCCTGCCGATCGATGATGCCCGGGCCCTGATCGACATCGAACTGGAGCTGCCGCAGCCCGGCCCGCGTGACCTGCGCGTGGCAGTACGCGCGGTGGCGGTGAACCCGGTCGACACCAAGGTCCGCCGCGGCGTGGCCACCGATGGCCCACGCGTGCTGGGCTGGGATGCAGTCGGCATCGTCGACGCGGTGGGCAGCGAGGTGACCCTGTTCCAGCCTGGCGATGCGGTCTACTACGCCGGCGTCATTGACCGCCCGGGCAGCAATGCCGAGTACCAGCTGGTGGACGAGCGCAGCGTCGGGCGCAAGCCGGCCAGCCTTGATGATGCGGCCGCCGCCGCGTTGCCGCTGACCGCAATCACTGCCTGGGAGCTGCTGTTCGACCGCCTGCGCATTGCCGAGGGCGGCAGCGAAGGCCAGACCCTGTTGGTGATCGGTGCGGCCGGCGGTGTCGGTTCGATCCTGGTGCAGCTGGCGCGTAAGCTGACCAAGCTGACCGTGATCGGCACCGCCTCGCGTCCGGACACCCAGGACTGGGCGTACGCAATGGGCGCACACCACGTGATCGACCACAGCCTGCCGCTGGCCGAAGGCCTGGCGCGGCTGGGCATCAGCGAGGTGCAGCACGTGGCCAGCCTGACCCATTCCGACCAGCACTACACGCAGATCGTCGAGCTGCTGGCGCCGCAGGGCCAGTTCGGCCTGATCGATGATCCCGGCCAGGTCGATGTGATGGCGCTCAAGCGCAAGGCGTTGTCACTGCACTGGGAATCGATGTTCACCCGGCCGCTGTACCGCACCGCCGACATGCAGCGCCAGCATGACCTGCTGAACCGGGTGGCCGAGCTGATCGACGCGGGCGTGCTGCAGACCACCCTGGGCGAGCACTTCGGACGCATCGACGCGGCCAACCTGCGCCGTGCCCATGCGCTGCTGGAGAGCCACCGCGCCAAGGGCAAGATCGTGCTGGAAGGCTGGTAGGAGCAGACGCTGTCTGTAGAGCCGAGCCCACGCTCGGCTGCCGTTCGCGCGTGGGCGTCAGCCGAGCATAGGCCCGGCTCTACAGCGCTTCATCCACGCATGGGGTGAATCTGCCGTGTCGACCAAGGTCGACACCTGCCAACAGCTGCGGGAGCCACTGCTCAGGCCACGCCGTTGTCGACGTGGTCGGCGAAACCCGGCTGCTGCCGCAGGCGTTCGAACCATGCTGCGAGGTGTGGCAGCGCCGGTTTGCTGCCGGGTGTGCCGCGCCAGCGTTGGGTCGACAGCCCCAGCACGATGTCGGCAAGGGTGAAGGTGCTGCCCGCCACATAGCCATCGGTAGCGGCCAGCTGTTCATCAAGCACACCCATCAGCCGGTTCCACTGCGCCAGGCTGGCCTCGGCGCGGGCATCGTCCAGATAGTCCGGGTGCTGCCGTACGCGCGCCATGAATACATGGCGCCAGGCACTGTTGAGATCGCTGGCCTGCCAGTCCATCCATTGCTCCACCTGCGCACGCCCGTGCAGCGTGGTGGGCAGCAGATCGTCACGGCCTGTGCGCGCGGCCAGGTAGCGGCAGATGCTGTTGGATTCCCACAGGACGAAGTCGCCATCGCGCAGCACCGGCACCTGCCGGTTGGGGTTCAGCGCGGCCAGCAGCTCCGGTGGGGGTGCCGGTTCGTGGTGCAGCGGCAGATCCAGGCCGGCGCACAGCCACAGCACCTTGCGCACGTTGATGGAGGTGGGCTTTCCGTACAGAGCGAGCATGGTCCTGACGCAGCAGCTGAGACTCGGCCAGCCTACACTTGCCCCATGCAAACCGAATATCTGCTCATTGGCGGCCTTCTATTGGCCGTGCTCATCCTGCAGCTGGTCGCCCTGCTGCGCCGCCCGCCGCATGACCGCCTGGAACAGGCAGTCCGCGAGGAGGCGCGCGCCGGGCGCAGCGAGCTGCGCGAACAGCTCGATGGCTTCGCCCGCGCGCTGACCGATCTGTCCACCCGCACCGATCAGCGCCTGGATCTGCTGCGCGAAGCACTGGGCGAAGATGCCCGCAAGGCGCGCGCCGAAGTGGCCGAGAGCCAGCAGCGGGGGGCTGCGTTGATGGGGCAGCGGCTGCAGGAACTGCGCGGCCAGCTGGAGACCTTCGGGCAGCAGCAGGAAGCCCGCATCCATGCGTTTGGCCAGCAGCTGCAGGAGCTCACCGGGCGTACCGATACCCAGCTCGGCGCGCTGCGCCAGACCCTGGTGGACGATGCACGCAAGGGCCGCGAGGAGGGCGCGCAGTCGCAGCAGCGGCTGACCGAAAGCCTTGGCCTGCGCCTGCAGGAACTGACCCAGCGCAACGAGCAGCGCATCGCCGAGATGCGCACGACGCTGGAAGAACAGCTGCGCGCGCTGCAGAGCGACAATGCGCAGAAGCTGGAGCAGATGCGCCACACCGTGGACGAGAAGCTGCAGTCGACGCTGGAAACGCGGCTGGGCAATTCCTTCAAGCTGGTCTCCGAGCGCCTGGAGCAGGTGCAGCGTGGCCTCGGCGAAATGCAGCAGCTGGCCACCGGCGTCGGCGACCTCAAGCGCGTGCTGACCAATGTCAAGAACCGCGGCAGCTGGGGTGAAGTGCAGCTGGAGAACATCCTCGAGCAGACGCTCACCCAGGAGCAGTACGCGCGTGCGGTGAAGGTGCGCCCGGAGAGTGGCGAGATGGTCGATATCGCCGTGCGCCTGCCGGGCCGCAGCAACGACGACACGCCGGTGTGGCTGCCGATCGACTCCAAGTTCCCGCGCGAGGACTACGAGCGCCTGCTGGACGCGCAGGAACAGGGTGACGCCGAGGGTGTGCGCCTGCAGGGCATCCAGCTTGAACGCGCGGTACGCGTGCAGGCCAAGTCGATCTGCGACAAGTACATCGTGCCGCCGCACACCACCGACTTCGCGGTGATGTTCCTGCCCACCGAGGGCCTGTATGCGGAGGTGATCCGGCGCCCGGGCCTGGTCGACCTGCTGCAGCGGGAGCACCGCGTGGTGGTGGCCGGCCCGACCACGGTCACCGCGCTGCTCAACAGCCTGCAGATGGGCTTCCGCACGCTGGCCATCGAGCAGCGTTCCAGCGAGGTGTGGAGCCTGCTGGGTGCGGTGAAGAGCGAGTTCGGCAAGTTCGCCGGCATCCTGGAAAAGGCCGAGAAGCAGATCACCACGGTGGGTCGAAGCATCGGCGAGGCCAGCCGCAAGACCCGCACCATCGAACGGCGCCTGCGTGGCGTGGAGTCGCTGGCGTCCGAACAGGCGCAGTCGCTGCTCGGCGACCTGGCTGAGGGTGACGCGGCGGGCGAGGACGAAGGCAGTGAAGGCGACCGGGACGAGACCTGAGCAACGCTGACACGCCGCCTGCATCGCCGATGCGTATGCTGGCGGCCTGTCCGCTTCGATCAGGTATCGTCATGCGCCTGCGCCGCTTCACCAGCCTTGTCCTGACCGCGCTGCTTGCCGCCTGCAGCAGCGCACCACCGGCCGCCGATACGGCGGCGGCACCTGCTGCAGCTACCAGCCCTGAAGCAGCCGAGGCGTACCGCGAAGCGCGTGACGTCGACTGCCAGGCAGCCGGCGGCACCCTGCAGCGGCTTGGCCGGCTGCAGCGCGAGCAGTGCGTGATTCCCTATGCCGACGCCGGCAAGGTCTGCAGCCGCAGGAGTGACTGCAGCGGCCAATGCCTGGCCACGGGCGAGGTGGCTGCCGGCAGCCCCGCTACAGGTACCTGCCAACGCGATGCCAGCCAGACCTTCGGCTGCCGCCAGCGCATTGATGACGGCAAGGCGCAGGGCACGATCTGCGTTGACTGAAGATGTCCTGTAGAGCCGAGCCCATGCTCGGCGCTACAACAGCGCGCGCGGCGCTATGCTGGTCGGCCATTCCCCGCTGTTGCCGGAGCCCCGCGTGAGCACCTCGATCCAGGACATTTCCCTCACCACCATCGACGGCCAGCCGTCCTCGCTTGCCGACTACCAGGGCAAGGTGCTGCTGCTGGTCAACGTCGCCTCCAAATGCGGCCTGACCCCGCAGTACGAAGGCCTGCAGGCGCTGTATGCGGAAAAGCACGCGCAGGGCCTGGAAGTGCTGGGCTTCCCCGCCAACAACTTCCTCGGCCAGGAGCCGGGCAGCGAGGCGGAGATCCAGCAGTTCTGCCAGCTCACCTATGACGTCAGCTTCCCGATGTTCTCCAAGATCAGCGTGGCTGGTGAAGACACCCATCCGCTGTACCAGCAGCTGACCGCCGCCCAGCCGCAGTCGATCGGTGAAGGCCCGCTGCGTGAGCGCCTGGCGAGCAAGGAGATCCCGATCCACGCAGCGCCGGCGGTGCTGTGGAACTTCGAGAAGTTCCTGGTTGGCCGCGACGGCAAGGTCATCGCGCGCTTTGCCCCGGACGTGGCTGCCGATGACGCGCGCCTGCGCGAAGCCATCGAGGCCGCGCTGGCGGCCTGAGCAAAGCGTGCCAACCCGGGTTGGCACCTACCGGAAAAGAAAAACCCCGCCGAGGCGGGGTTTTTCATGTGTCGCCGAAAGGACTCAGTGCGTCCACTGCGGCATCGGCATCGCATCGACCGGGATCGGCGAATTGGCGTCGTCGTGGCCACGGTCACGCTTGCTGCGCAGATCGTTCTCGATCTGGTAGTTGCGGCGCTGCATCCACGCATCGCGGACCAGCGAGTACTCGTCCACGGCGGTGTCGCGCAGGTCGTCGATCGCCAGCAGCTGTGCGCGGGTATCGACCAGCTGCAGGCCCTGCAGGCCGATGCGGACCTTGTCCTCTTCGATGCGGCGGATCGGCGACAGTGGAATGTCACCGGCCAGGCCGAACACATCGCGCACGGTACGCGGGCCGAAGAACGGCAGTTCCACATAGCGCGAACGTCGCCAACCCCAGACGCCCAGCGTCTGGCCGAAGTCTTCGTTGCGACGCGGCACCATCGCCTTGCTGGCCGGATCGAACAGGCCGCCAATACCCAGCGTGCTGTTCATCAGGAAGCGGCCCAGGCTGTCCCACGCATCGGCACCACGGCCCTGCAGCAGCTGGTTGGTGATGGTCACCGGCGCTCGCAGGTTGCTGAAGAAGTTGCTGACGCCGGTACGCGCGAAGCGCGGCACCACGTGGGTATAGGCCGTAGCCAGCGGACGGGCGATACCGCGGTCGACCGCGTTGTTGAACGTGTGCACCTTGCGGTTGAACGGTTCCCACGGATCGTAGGCCGCCGCGCTGCCGGTGTTGCCGGCACCGCCATAGAGGGCATCGAAGTCATCATCACCACCGGGGGCGGTCGCCGCTGCGGCCCTGGCCGCATCGGTGTCGGCGCTGCGGGCCGGTGCCGATGGCGGCGTGGCCGGCGCAGGTGCGGCAACCACGGCCGCTGCCGGTGCGGTATCGACCGTAGCGGAATCGGCGGTGGGGGCGGAGGCCTCGGCGATGGTACTGGCCGGGACCACGGTGCTGGCCGCCGGCGCATCGCTGCGTGCGGGCTTGCCGGCGCAGGCGGTCAGGGCGGTGGCCAGGACGATCAGGGGGAGAGTGCGTACGACGTTCATGTCAGCTCGCAGCAGAAGTAGCGTTGAAATCCAGGTCGGGCGACAGCCGGTAGGCCGCGCTCAGCTCGTTGTAACCCGCCGGTGCACCAGAGATCGCCAGCGGATGGCCGGCCTTGCGCGCACGTGCGGCCAGCTCGGCCAGCAGGGCCAGGCCGGCGCTGTCCACGCGCTCGACCTCGCCCAGTTCCAGGCGTGCCAGCTGGGCCGGCAGCGACTGCAGCTGTGGCCACAGCGCAATCACCGCAGCACGGTCGAGCACCCCGCGCAGGCGCAGGGTGTCGCCTTCCAGCAGCGCCAGTGCGTTACTTGCCATTGCCCGCGGGTCCGGCCTGCATGCTGCCGCTGTGCAGCTCGGTGGCCACCTGCTTGATGCCCTTCTGACGCAGCGGGGTGTCGAACTGGTTGCGGAAGGTCTGCACGTAGGAGATGCCTTCGATGTTGACGTCGAAGATCTTCCACTGGCCGTTCACGTTGCGCATCCAGTACTCGACCGGGGTCGGCTCGTTGCCGGCGCGCACCAGCTCGGTGCTCACGCGCACGCCGCGGTTGCCCGGCAGCGGGCTCTCGCCCTTCAGGCGGAAGCTCGGCTTGCCCTGGATGTTGAGCAGGGTCGAGCCGTAGCGCTGCATCAGGCTGTCGGCCATGGCATCGGCGAACAGCTTGATGTCGGCGTCGGAGGCGCCGCGGGCGTGCGGGCCCAGCACCAGGCGCGCGGCATAGTCGCGGTCGAAGGTGCGGGTCAGCTCGCTGTCGATGTAGCTGCGCAGGCTGGCCGGGTTGCTGGTGAACTCGCTCTTGCGCTGCTGCAGCGTGGACAGGATGCGGCTGCTGGCATCGATCACCACCTTGCCGGCCTGGCCCTGCGTCGCGGCAGCGGCGGGAGCGGCGGCCTGTGCCTGGGCGAGGAACGGAGTGGCCGCCAGCAGCGCCGAGGCGAGCAGGGCCGGGATCAGTTTCATCTTCATGGTTGCGGTTCCGTTGCAGGCGCCTGCGCGCCATCGTTGGGCTTCTGAGCAGCGCCGCCACCGGCACCGCCACTGAACATGTACTTGCCGACCAGCTGGATCAGATCCACTGCCGGCTGGGTGAAGACGATCTCGTCGCCGGCCTTCAGCACGTCCGGATCACCGCCCGGCTGCAGACCGATATAGCTCTCGCCGAGCAAACCACTGGTGAAGATGCCGGCCGAGGTGTCTGCCGGCAGGTCCTTGACCTTGCTGTCCATGCGCAGGGTCACGATCGATTCGAACTTCACCGGGTCCAGGTCGATGGAGGCGACCTGGCCGACGGTGACGCCGCCGATCTTCACCGGCGCCTGCTTGCGCAGCTGGCCGACCTGGGAGAAGCGCGCTTTCAGGTCATAGCCTTCACTGCCCCAGCTCCAGCGCTGGTTGGTCGAGGCCACGGCCAGCACCATCAGCGAGGCCAGGGCCAGCAGCAGGAAAGCGCCGACGGAGAATTCGAGTCTGGGACCGCGGATGGCCATGTGGATTACCTGATCGAGTCGTTGTGGCCGCGCGCGCCTGCGCACCGCCGGTGGAGGGGTTAGGTGAACAACATTGCCGACAGCACGAAGTTGAACATCAGTACCAGCAGCGAGGCGTTGACCACCGCACGGGTGGTCGCCACCGACGTGCCTTCAATGGTCGGCTCGGCATGGAAACCAACGTAGGCGGCGACCAGCGCGGCAGTGCCGCCGAAGATCGCCGACTTCAGCATTGCCACGCCGAAGTCGTCCCAGAAGTCCACGCTGTTGCGCAGCGCCGACCAGAACACGCCGTTGTCCAGGCCCAGCACGTGCACGGCTTCGAAGTAGCTGGCGCTGATCGCCAGCGAACAGAAGATGCCGGTCAGCAACGGCACGGTCAGCACCGCCGCCCAGAAACGTGGCGCCACCGCCTTGGCTACCGGATCGATCGCCATCAGCTCCAGCGCCTTGATCTGGTCGGTGGCACGCATCAGCCCCAGTTCGGCGGCGATTGAGCTGCCGGCGCGGCCGATGAACAGCAGCGCGGTCAGCACCGGTGCCAGTTCGCGGTACAGCGACAGGCCGAGGAGGGTCGACAGCGCGTCGGCCGCGCCGAAGGTGGTCAGCGTGCGGTAGCCCTGCAGGGTCAGCACCAGGCCGACGAAGGCACCACCGACGGCGATGATCGGCAGCGAGCGCGCGCCGATCTTGTAGATCTCGCGGGTCAGCTCGGCCAGGAAGTCACGCGTAGGCAGAGAACCGCGCAGCACGGTCAGCGAGAACAGGCCGGCGCGGCCAAGCGAGCGGGTGGCTTGGACGAACGGCATCAGGCAACCCTCGCGCGTGGTGCGGCATCGAACGGAATCGGGCCATCGGGCTGGCCGTGCAGGAACTGCCGCAACAGCGGGTTCTGGCTGGACTGCAGTGCCTCGGGCGTGCCCTGGAACACGATGCCGCCATTGGCGATTGCGATCACCTGGTCGCAGATCGGCAGGGTCTCGTGCACGTGGTGGCTGACGATGATGCTGGTCAGGCCCAGGCTGTGGTTGAGGCGCTGGATCAGGCTCATGATCACGCCCGAGGCGATCGGGTCCAGCCCGGTCAGCGGCTCGTCGTAGATCATCAGCGGCGGGTCCAGCGCCAGTGCACGGGCCAGCGCCACGCGGCGCGCCATGCCACCGGACAGCTCGCGCGGCCAGGCATCGGCGGCGGCCAGCAGGCCCACCGCATGCAGCTTCATCTGCACCAGGCGGCGCAGCACGGCGGTGGGCAGGCGGGTGTGCGTGCGCAGCGGCAGGGCGACGTTCTCGGCCACGGTGAGGTCAGTCAGCAGGCCGTTGCCCTGCAGCAGCACGCCCACGCTCTTGCGCATTTCCAGCAGCGCGCCGCTGTCGTGCGGGATCGGCTTGCCGAACAGGGTGACCTCGCCGGCGACCGGGCGCAGTTCGCCGGTCAGCGCCGCCAGCAGGGTCGACTTGCCGCTGCCGGACGGACCGAGCACAGCGGTGATGCTGCCCTTGGGCACCTGCAGCGACACGTCGCGCAGGATCGTGCGCCCGCTCCGGTCGATGCGGACGTTGGATAACTGCACCAGACTGGAGGCGGAAGCCGACATGGGCACCATTAACGTTTTTTAGACATCGAAGGATCGGGCCCGCCGGCTGAACATAAGCAGACTGGACGGTCCAGTATTGTTGCACGGCAAGGCCTCGCGTAGGCCGGGACAATCGGCCGGAAGCCCGGAACAATCCGTACCGGCGATGGGTTGACCATTGAATACTGCCTGCCGTCCTGCACACTGTGCATGATGAGTGACCCAGGCAGCGATTTCCGCCTCTACCATTCCAACTCCCTGGACGTGCTGGCCGCGCTGCTGGCACGCAACGTGCGTGCGCCGGTTTCGGGCCAGCCGCTGCTGGCGCCGGAAGTGGTGCTGATCCCGCAGGTGGCGATGCGGCGCTGGCTGCAAGCGACACTGGCCGCGGAGTTCGGCGTCGCCGCCAACCTCGAATTCCTGACTCCAGGCGAGTTCGTGGCCCGGGCGCTGAAGGCCAACGTCAGCGGTGAGCAGGACGATCTGGACGCGGCCGGCCTGCACTGGAAGCTGTACCAGGCCCTGCGCGACCCGACCTTGCTGGCGCAGCCACCGATGCGCGCGCTGCAGTCCTATCTTGCCGGCGGTGACGCATTGAAGCCCTGGGCGCTGGCCGGCGAGCTGGCCTCGGTATTCGAGAAGTATCAGGCGTGGCGCCGCGACTGGCTGCTGCGCTGGGCAGCCGGTGCCGATCCGGCCGACCCGCAGGCGATCCTGTGGCGCACCATCACCCATGGCCACGATTACCGCGCCCGCCGCATCCAGGAGTACCTGGACCGCTTCGAAGGCGCCGGTCAGCCGCTGCCGCAGGGCTTGCCGCCGCGCATGTCTGCGTTCGCGACGCTCAACATCTCGCCCGACGTGCTGCGGGTGATGGCCACCCAGGCGCGGGTAGGCGAGCTGCATTTCTATATGCCTACCCCGGTGCAGTCGTACTGGGGCGACCTGCAGACGCTGGCCGAACGCCTGCGCAGCGGCGCGCCCGATCCCTTCGGTGAAGCGGCCGGCGAGAACCGCCTGCTGGAAGCCTGGGGTGCGGCCGGGCGCGACTTCATGGCGGTGCTGGGGAGTTACGAGGTAGTGCATCCTGCCGGCGAGATCGCCGCCTATTCCGATCCGGAGGAGGACACCCGGCCGACGCTGGACGAAGGCGGCCTGTCCGACAGCCTGCTGCATCGCCTGCAGCGTGACCTGTTCCACCGTCGCGCATTGCCCTCGGGTGAGCTGCGCGAGGCTCTGCGCAGCGACGATCCCAGCTTGCAGGTGCATGCCTGCCATACCCGCCTGCGCGAGCTGCAGGTACTGCACGACCAGCTGCGCAGCCTGCTGCAGGACCCGCGCTTCGACCCGCCGCTGCAGGCGCGCGAGATCGCGGTGCTGGCGCCGGACATCGATCCCTATGTGCCGTACCTGGAAGCGGTGTTCGGCGGCCGTGGCGGCGAGGAGGAACACATTCCGTATGCGCTGGCCGACAGCAGTCCACTGGCAGGCGAGCCGTTGGCCGATGTGTTCGTGCACCTGCTGGGCCTGCCGGTCTCGCGCTTTGGCTTGAACGAAGTGCTGGACCTGCTGGCCAGCGCGCCGCTGGCCGAAGCGGCCGGGCTGGAAGCGGTGGATTTCGACCGCCTGCATGGCTGGCTGCAGCAGGCCGGCGCACGCTGGGGCCTGGATGCGAAACACCGCAACCAGCACCAAGCACCGGCCGACGACGCCTACACCTGGCAGTTCGCCCTGGATCGCCTGGTACTCGGCCATGCCACCGGCAGCGAGGCCGACCTGGCCGGGGTGGCGCCGTGGATCGAACTGGAAGGCGGCGCGTTGGATGCGCTGGACCGGCTGCTGCGCCTGCTGCGCGTGCTGGCCATCTACCAGCGCCGCCTGGGCGAACTGCTGACCCCGGCGCAGTGGCGGCAACGCCTGCTGTCGCTGCTGGATGCGCTGCTGCCAACCGCGCCCACCTCGCCCAACAGCCAGCGCGCGCTGGAGCGGCTGCGCAAGCTGCTCAACCAGTTCGCCGACGATGCCGCCAAGGCCGGTTTCGAAGACGGCGTGCCGCCGGAGGTGGTGCGTTCGCACTTCGCCGGCGCGCTGGGCGAGGCCGATACACGCGCACCGCTGCTGACCGGTGGCATCAGCTTCGGCCGCATGGTGCCGATGCGCCTGCTGCCGTTCCGGGTGATCTGCGTGCTGGGCCTCAATGATGGCGATTTCCCGCGCCGCGACCCGGCGGCCGGTCTCAACCAGCTCACCGCCGAGCTGGACACGCCGCGCCGCCGTCCGGGCGACCGCTCCACCCGCGAGGATGATCGCTTCCTGTTCCTGCAGCTGTTTGCCGCCGCGCAGGAGGTGTTCTATCTCAGCTATCTCGGCGCCGATCCGCGCGATGGCAGCGTGCGCGAACCGTCGGTGCTGGTCAGCGAACTGATCGATGCCGCCGCCGCGTATCACCTCGATCCGCCTGCAGCGGCCCGTGACTTCACCGTGCGTCATGCCCTGCAGCCGTTCTCACCGGCGGCGTTCGGCGATGGTGATCCACGCCGTTTCAGCTATCGCCGCCAGTGGCATCCGGCCGCCGGTCGCCTCACCGGCCAGCGCGGTGGCCTGCAGCCGTGGTTCGATGCTCCATTGCCGCCGCCGCTCGACGATGCGGTGGAAGAGGAGGTCGCGCTCGATACCCTGCGCCGCTTCCTGTGCGACCCGGCCGGGCAGTTCCTCGCACAGTCGCTGGGCCTGCGCCTGGCCGACGACGTCGAGGAAGTCGATGACCTGGAACCGCTGGTGCTGTCCTCGCGCGGGCCGGAAAAGCGCAGCGTGCAGGCCGCGGTGGTACGTGCCACGCTCAGCGGCGATACCGAGCCGTTGTACCCGCGGCTGCGCGCACGCGGCCTGCTGCCGTCCGGCCCATTGGGCGAGCGCCAGTTCGAGGTGGAACAATTGAAGACCCGCCCGTATGCCAGCGCATTGCTGGGCTGGATGCAGGGCGAACCACTGGAAAGCCGTCGCTACGAAGTGGAGATTGATGGCGTGCGCCTGCATGGCCGCGTCGCCGATCGGCATCCGGAAGGGCTGGTGCGCCTGCGTGCGGGCACGCTCAATGGCAATGCAGTGATCCGCCACGGCCTGGACTGGCTGCTGGCGAACGCTGCGGGCGATGCGCTGCCGCTTGTGCAGTTCCACGATGGCGGCGACGCCGGTCCCGGCCCGCATGTACTGCCGGCACTGAGCGTTCCCGCTGCACGTGCGGCGCTGCGTGCGCTGCTGCAGCTGCGCCAGCGTGGCCTGCGCGAGCCGCTGCGCTTTGCCCCGTACACCGGCTGGGTGCTGTACAACGCGCCGGCAGAAAAGCAGCGCAGCGAAGGCTGGAAGCAGTGGCACGGCAGCGACCGCACCTGGGGTGAATCCAGCAGCGACGCCTGGCAGCTGCTGCTGCGGGGTGCCGACCCGTTCGCTACCGATGCCAGCTACGCCGACCTGCTGCGCAACAGCCAGGTGGTCTTCAGCGCGGTGCGCGAAGGCCGCGCTCTCGGCACCGAAGCACGCCAGGAGGGCAGCGCATGAACACCGCCATCACCGAAGACGGCAGCGAATCCCTCAGCCGCGATCCCTATCTGGCGCTGCCGCTGGAGGGCATCCGGCTGATCGAAGCCAGCGCCGGCACCGGCAAGACCTTCACCCTGGCCACGTTGTTCACCCGCCTGGTGGTGGAGCAGGGCCTGCGCATCGGCCAGATCCTGGCGGTGACCTTCACCGATGCCGCCACCCAGGAACTGCGCAAGCGCATCCGCGAGCGCCTGGCGCTGGCCGCGCGCCTGGTCGACCTGGAGCCGGCCGACGGTGAAGCACCGGATGTGCAATTGACCCGCGAAGTGCTGCAGCGCCATCTGCACGGTGGCACCGAGAGCGCCGCTGCGCTGAAACGCCGCCTGCAGGTGGCCGCCGATGAGATCGACCTGGCGTCCATCTTCACCATCCACGGCTTCTGCACCCGGGTGCTGCGCGAGCATGCGCTGGAAAGCGGCCACACCTTTGATCCGCCGGAACTGCTGGCCAGCGATCGTGAGTTGCTGGAGGAGCTGGCCGCTGATCTGTGGCGCGTGCATGCCAACGACCCGGCCACGCTGGAGCCGCTGACCTGGCTGTGGTCCAACCCCGACGCGCTGGCCGCCGATCTGCGCGCGCTGCTGGGTACGCCGCCGCTGCATCCACTGCCACAGCCGGTGGCGCTGGCCGATCCACACCCGGCATTGCAGCGCGCGGCGGAAGCACTGTCCGCAAGCGTGCGCGAGCATGGCGAGCAGTTCTTCATCGACCTCTGCGATGCCGTCGACAACAAGTGGATCAACGGCGTGTCCTACAAGCTGGGCTGGCTGCACCCGCTGGGCCGGCAGCTGCTGGCCTGGGCCGAGCGCGGCGACCCGCGCGAGCTGCTGGCCAGCGAACGCCTGCCGGCACTGTTGCCGGAGGTGCTGGCCGACAAGACCAACAAGAAATTCCTGGATCGCACGCCGTCCTCGCCATTGCAGGCGCCGTTGTCGCGCTATGTCGCGCTGCTGGCCGAACGCGATGCCTGGTTGCGTGGTACCGCGCTGAATTTCCTGCACACGCTTCGCGCCGAAGCCACGCAGCGCCTGCAGGCGCTGAAGCGTACACGCCGGGTACAGACCTACGACGATCTGATCGATGGCGTAGCGCTCGCCCTGGAAGGCCCGCAGCGACTGACGCTGGTCAGGCAGCTGCGCGCGCAGTACCGCATCGCGCTGGTCGATGAGTTCCAGGATACCGACGACCGCCAGTGGGGCATCTTCCACACCGTGTTCGGTGATTCGCCGGAGGTGCGCGAGCTGGGCCTGGCGCCGGCGCTGTTCCTGATCGGTGACCCCAAGCAGGCGATCTACGGTTTCCGCGGCGGTGATATCCACACCTACCTGAAGGCCAAGCAGGTGGCGCAGCAGGCGCCGGTGCTGGACCAGAACTTCCGCTCGCGACCGTCTGTGCTGCGCGCGTTGCAGACGCTGTATGGCAACGGTGGCGAAGACGCCTTCCTCGAACGCGACATCCAGTTCGAGCCGGTGCGGCCCGGTGGCGTGCGTAGCGATGCGGACTACCTGCGCGACGGCCAGGCCGCCAAGGCACTCACCCTGCGCGTGCTGCGCAGTGGCGGCGACAAGGTAATGAGCGCCGATGCCTCGCGCGATGCAGCGACCCAGGCCTGCGTGGCCGCGATTCACCAGATCCTGGTCGAGGCGCGTGCGGGCAATGCCGTGTTGCGTGGGCGCCCGGTGCAACCCGGTGATATCGCGGTGCTGGTGCGCTCGCATCGGGAGGCCACCCTGGTACAGCGCGCGCTGGCCGCGGTGGGCATTCCGGCAGTGGCAGCCGGCAAGCAGAGCCTGTTCTCCACCCCGGAAGCGCGTGACCTCCGTGCGCTGCTGTTGGCACTGTTGCAACCGGCCGACGAAGGCCGCCTGCGTGCAGCGCTGGCCACGGTACTGCTCGGCCAGCGCGCAAGTGCGATCGCCGCGATGGAGCGCGAGGGCGACCTGCAACGCGGGTTCCAGGCGCAGCTGCTGCACTGGCGCGAGCGCTGGCAGCGCGGTGGGCCGTTCGCGGTGATCGCCGATGTCTGTGCCGCGCAGGGCGAACGCCTGCTGGCGCTGATTGACGGCGAGCGCCGCCTGACCAACTACCTGCAGCTGGGTGAACTGCTGCAGGAAGCTTCGGCGCAGGCGTTGGGCATGCATGGCCTGCTGGACTGGCTGCAGGGGCAGATGGCCAGCGCCGACCAGGATGACGAGCAGCAGCTGCTGCGCCTGGAATCGGATGCGCGCCGCGTGCAGATCATCACCCTGCACAAGAGCAAGGGCCTGGAGTATCCGCTGGTGTTCCTGCCGTTCGTCGGGATCGACGGCGGTGCGCTGAACGCCGCCTCGCACTGTACGGTGCATGTGGGCGGCCAGCGCCAGCTGCACTGGAAGCTGGGCAAGGACGAGGCCTGGGAAGCGGCCAGCAGCCAACGTGAGCGCGAGCAGCGCGCCGAGGACGCGCGCCTGCTGTATGTGGGACTGACCCGCGCCGAGCATGCGCTGTGGATCGCCGTGGGTGATCTGGCCGGGCTCGGCAAGACACGTCTGGCGCCGCTGCTGGGTGACCTGCAGGCGCTGCGCGTGCACGCCGATGTGCACATCGATGACAGTGAGGCACCGACCGCGCTGCCGCAGTTGGCCGCCGAAGTGGAAGGTGATCTACCGGCGGTACGTGCACTGACCCGGCGCGTGCCGCACGACTGGTGGGTCTACAGCTTCACCCAGCTGGCCCATGCCGATGCTGGCGCTGGCGACGACATCGAAGCGGCGGCCACCGAACTGCCAGCACCGGCGGCTGATGAACCAGCCGGCCCGGAACTGCCGCTGGAACCGGCGCTGCCCGAACCCGCCGCTGCCGCCGAAGACAGCGCGCCGATCGATCCGCGCTTCATGGGCAGCCGTTTCGGCAACGTGCTGCACGAGGCGATGGAGAACGTCGACTTCGCCGCATGGGGTGACTGGCAGCCGGGCATGGAAGCCCCTGAGGGGCAGGCCGAGATACTGCGCAAGGCGCTGCACGACGAAGGCTATGCCGATGTCGACCTGGACGATGGCGTGGCCGTGCTGGTGCCGCTGGTCGGCCACACGCTCACCGTGCCGCTGCCCGAAGGCGGTGCGCTGCACAGCCTCGGCGAAGGTGAACGCCGCGCGGAAATCGACTTCCATTTCGCCATCGAGCCGACCACGGTGCCGGCGCTGCTGCAGGTGCTGCATGCGCATGGCGTTTCCAGTGGTCGTCGAGGCTTCGGCCAGCGCCGTCGGCTGGAAGGGCTGATGACCGGCATGATCGACCTGACCTACGTGCGCGACGGGCGCTGGTACGTGCTCGACTACAAGTCCAACCGCCTGCCGGGCTACAGCCCGGATCTGCTGGCCATTGCCATGCGCCACAGCGAGTACGACCTGCAGGCGCTGATCTACACCGTGGCCCTGCACCGCTGGCTGCGCTTCCGCCTGGGCGCGGCCTACGACTACGACCGTGACATGGGCGGCATCCGCTACCTGTTCTGCCGCGGCCTGGATGCCGCTGGCAACGGCGTGCATGTGGATCGTTTCCCGTTGGCGCTGGTCGATGCGCTGGACGCACTGTTCGCCGGTGGCGAACAGGCCCAGGCCGAACTGGCCGCGCGTGCCCGTGGAGCCAGCGCATGAGCCTGTTGAAGGAACTGCACCAGAAGGGCCAGCTGCGCACCCTCGACCATGCGTTGGCGACCAGCCTGATGCGGCTGCGCGACGACACGCCGGAAAGCGTGGCGCTGGCGGCGGCGCTGGCCTCGCTGGCGGTGTCGCAGGGCCACGCCGCGTTCGACCCTGCGCAACCACAGCGGTTGCTGGAAGGCGTGCCCGAGTGGCCTGCCGCGCAGGACTGGTTGGCACAGTTGTGTGCATCGCCGTGGGTAGCGACGCCGGAGCACGCCGAGGCCATCGCCGAGGATGCACCGCTGGTGCTGGAAAACGGCCTGCTCTACCTGCGCCGCTACCGCGAGTACGAGCGTCAGTTGGCGGCCGGTCTGCAGCGCATCGGCCGGCATCCGCTGCCGGCGCCGGACATGACGGCGCTGGCACCGCTGTTCGCGCGCCTGTTCCCACAGGCGTTGGACAGCGAAGATCACCAGGCCCGTGCCGCCGGCGTGACCCTGCGCCATCCGCTGGCGCTGGTCACCGGCGGCCCTGGCACCGGCAAGACCACCACCATCGCCCGCCTGCTGCTGCTATTGGCAGCGCAGGCCCGTCACGCTGGCCAGCCGTTGCCCGAAGTGGCGCTGGCCGCGCCGACCGGGCGCGCCGCCGAGCGCATGGCCGAGAGCCTGCGCCTTGCCGTGCAGAGGCTGCAGGAGAACGGCGTGGACCCGGCGCTGTGCGCGGCATTGCCCAGTACCGGCACCACCCTGCATCGCCTGCTCGGCGTGATCCCGGATTCGCCGCGCTTCCGCCACCACGCCGACAACCCGTTGCCGGTGGACGTGGTGGTGGTCGACGAAGCCTCGATGATCGATCTGCCGATGATGGCCAAGCTGGTCGACGCGATCGCCAGCGGCACCCGGTTGATCCTGCTTGGCGACCCCGATCAGTTGCCCTCGGTCGAGGCCGGCGACGTGCTCAGCGCGATCCTGCGCGCCAGCGGTGATGGCATCGGCACCCGCGCCGACGATGCGCAGGCACTGCAGGGTCTGCTGCTTCCGGCTACGCTGCAACCACAGGCCACGCCGCGCGCCTTTGCAGGCCGTCGCGTGCAGCTGCAGCGAGGTTACCGGCAGAGCGACGCGCTGGACCTGGCACCGCTGGCCCATGCCGTGCGCGAGGGCGACAGCGGTACCGCGCTGCAGCTCCTGCGCAGTGGTGAACTGGCCGGCGTGCATTTCCACGAAGGCGAAGCCGATCCATTGCGTGGCCAGCGTGAGCACCTGCTCGGCCATTGGCGCGCGTTGGCCGACGCGGCCGATCCAGTGCTCGCCCTGCAGCAGGCCGGGCGCCTGCGCGTGCTGACCGCGTTGCGTGAAGGCCCGCAGGGTGCGCGCGGCCTCAACAGCCGCATCGAACAATTGCTGGCCGGCAACACCCCGGGCTACTTCCAGGGGCGCCTGCTGCTGGTCACCGAGAACAGCTACCGCCACCGCCTGTTCAACGGCGATATCGGCATCTGCCTGCGCGATGGCAGCGGCGCGATGGTGGCCTGGTTCCCCGGCGACACCGTTGAACAACCACGTGCCTTCCACCCGGCCGCACTGCCTGCGCACGAAAGCGCCTTCGCGATGACCGTGCACAAGGCACAGGGCTCGGAGTTCGATGAAGTGTGGCTGCAGCTGCCACGCCAGGACAGCCGCGTGCTGTCGCGCGAACTGGTCTACACCGGCCTGACCCGCGCCCGCCAGGTGCTGCATGTGGCGGGCAGCGCAGAGGTGCTGCAGGCCGCATTGAAACGCCACGCCAGCCGGTTGGGTGGCCTGGCCTGGCGGCTGGGTGCGGAAGAGGTGGTTGAAGCAGCAACGCGCGTCGAACAGCCCACGGTGCAGGGCCAGCTGTTCTGACCTCAGTCCTTCCAATTCCTCCAATCACAACGCGCACCCTCATCCACGCATGGCGTGGATCTACGTGTCGACCAAGGTCGACACCTACCAAGAGCAGGCCATGCCATCCAGACAGATTGTGGAGATCTGTCGAAGGCGGGGTGGGTCCGGTTGAGGGGGCGTGAGCCGCATGGATGCGG